>NZ_BATC01000040.1 GCF_000466985.1 Brevundimonas abyssalis TAR-001 | reverse complement strand
CCCGCTGGGGCGCGACCCTGCCCGAACTGTTCCCGGACCTTGAGGTCGATGCGGCCTGGGCGGAGACCACGCTCGAGGACCTGATGGCCCACCGGGCGGGCCTGCTGGACGCGGCCGTGCTGGACATGCCGACCCGCGTCGCCGGGCTCAGCGACCCGCGCCCGGTGGACGAACAGCGCACCGATCTGGCCCGCCGCGCCCTGGCCGCGCCGCCCACGGGCGAGCCGGGCGTCTTCGCCTATGGCAATCTCAACTATGTGCTGGCGGGGGCGGCCATCGAGCGCCTGACCGGGACGACCTGGGAAGACGCCATGCGGGCGCGGCTGTTCCAGCCGCTGGGCATCACCAGCGCGGGCTTCGGTCCGCCCGTGGGCGATCAGCCGCGCGGCCACATGAACCTGGGCGGCCCCGTGCCGGTGGAGCCGGACCAGCCGGGATCGGACAATCCGCCATTCATGGGCCCGGCGGGCACGGCCCACATGACGCTGGCGGACTATGGCCGGTTCCTGGCGCTGTTCCTGACCGACGGCGGCGGATTCGTGACGCGGGAGACCCTCGCCCGGCTGACCACGCCGCCGGAGGGCGCGGACTACGCCCTGGGCTGGGCCGTGGCGGCGAACAGCCCGCTGACCGGCGGCCCGATGCTGGCCCACGAGGGCTCCAACACCATGTGGCATGTCACCACCGTGGTGGCGCCCGCGCGCGGCCTGGCCGCCGTCGCCGCCTCCAACGACCACGGCCGGGGCGGCGGCGCGACCCAGGGGCTGGCCGCCCGGCTGATCCGGCCGGAAGGCTGAACACGGCGGACGCGAACCGTTTTGGCGCCGTCACGCCCTTGGGCTAGACAGGGTCGATGGATCGCGATCTGGCCGACTTCTGGAATCTGCTGTGGGAGTTGGCGCTGGGCGTGGCGGCGGGGTTTTTCCTGCTGAACGCCTTCGCACCGCCCCAGGATCTGCCGTGGAAGCCGCTGGATCTGGAAGCGCCCATCGGCCGGGCGACGGCGGCCAAGGTGTCGGACTTCGAACTGGCGCGCACCGCGGCGGCCGAGGAGGTGACGGCGGTCACCGACGCCTGCATGGCGATGCTTCGCGAGGCGGGGGTGGAGGTCGAGCGGGCCCCAGACCGGGACGACGGCGGCTTCTGCATCGTGCGCGGGGCGGTGCGCATCACCGGCGGAGACGTGACCCCGCTGGCGCCGGGCGGGCTGGTCATGCAGTGCCCCCTGGCCATGCGCTATGTGATCTGGGACCGGCAGGTGCTGCGGCCCGCGGCGCAGGAGACCTATGGCGCCGATGTGGCCCGGGTGGACAACTACGGCTCCTATTCCTGCCGCCGCATCTATGGCTCGGAACGGATCAGCGACCGGCCCAGCGAGCACGCGCGGGCCAATGCCCTGGACGTGGCGGGGGTGACGCTGGAGGACGGACGGCGGGTCAGCCTGGCGGCGGACTGGGACGGCGACGGCCCGGCCGGACGTGAGGGCTCGGTGTTCCTGCGCCGCCTCAGCCGGGGCGCCTGCCAGGTGTTCTCCACCGTGCTGGGGCCGGACTACAACGCCGCCCACGAGGACCACCTGCATTTCGACGGCGCCCCGCGCAGCCTCTGCAGCTGAAATCCGCGAGTCGTTTCCCGGTTGACCGTTCTGGACAGACGGGAGAGAAAGTTGCGTGGTCCGAGACTGCGCGTGGTCAAACCCGTGTCGTCGGCCGCCCATCCGGGCGGGTTCTCCTTGATCGGACCGCCGTACGCTCCGTCGGGGCGTATGACTGGAAGAAGCGCCATTACGGAGTGCGCAACATGGCGACCGGCACGGTCAAGTGGTTCAACCCCACGAAGGGCTTCGGCTTCATTCAACCTGAAAACGGCGGCAACGACGTGTTCGTCCACGTCACCGCCGTGCAGAAGGCGGGGTTGCAGGGTCTCGATGAGAACGCCCGCATCGAGTACGAACTGGAGGAGCAGCGCGGCAAGACCGCCGCGGTGAACCTCAAGCTTCTCTAATCCTTCCGGCCGGAAGGCTCAGGATTTGAAGACAGGACGGGCGCGGGATCCACAGGTTCCGCGCCCGTTTGCCGTTCAAGGGCCGCCGGCAGGCGTCCCCGCGCGCTCCATTGCGCCAGCAGCACGGCGGACAGCACCAGGCGCCGCCGGCCATCTGGATGGCGGTCATGGTCTCGCCGAAGATCAGCCAGCCGAGGACGGCGGCCACCACCGGCTGGATCAGGATGACCACGGCGGTCATGGCCGCCGAGACCCGGCCCAGGGCCCAGGCCACCCCGCCCTGTCCCGCCACATGCATGACGCCCAGGCCGACGCAGGCGGCCCATCCGGCGAGGGTGGCGGGGATGATGGACTCGCCCAGCACCAGACAGGCGGCCAGCATCAGGGGAATGGGGATGGCGGTGCTCCACAGCATGACCCGCACCGCGCCCGCCGTGGAGCGGGCCGCCTTCACCGCCAGGAAATAGCCCGCGTACCAGAGCGCCACCGACAGGGAGAGCAGGTCGCCCAGCAGCGGATCGGTCCCCTGCCCGCCGTCCGCCCCCGCCGCCATGGCGAAAGCGCCGGTCATGGCGAAGGCCAGGGCCAGCACGAACACCGGGCGCGGCCGCTGCTTCAGCACGAGCCAGGCGAACAGGGTGACGACGACAGGCGTCAGGTTGCACAGCACCGTGGCGTTGGCCACGGAGGTCATGACGATGCCGTAGTGCCAGAACGACAGGTCCAGAAAGAAGAACAGCCCCGCCAGCGCCATCCATCTGGACGGCCTCCCCACGCCCTCGCCGCCGGGCCGATGGGTCAGCAGGAGCAGCAGCGGCAGGGCGAAGATGAACCGCCACAGTCCGGCCGCCGCCGGTCCGGTCTCGGTCAGGCGAACCAGAATCGGCGCGAGGCTCAGCACCACGGCGGACGTGATCAGGACGATGAGCGGGAGAAGGGCCGCGAGGCGCGGGGACATCATGGCCGATCAGGCTCGCATTAAACTGGACCGATGCCGGTCTAGCGCCGCGCGGCGGGATTGGGGAGCCGCAATCAGTTCAGGGTCAGGGCCTCGGCCAGCATGCGGGCCTCGGCGGCGCGGCTGGAGCCGGCCCGCCAGGCCACCACGATCTCGCGGCGCGGGGGCAAGCCGGCGCTGGAAATGGAGATGGGCCGGGTGACGACGCCCGAGCCCTGGGTCAGGCCCGCGGTGACGGCCATGCGCGGCAGGAAGCTGACGCCCAGCCCGGCGTCGATCATCTGGACCAGGGTGTGCAGGGAGCTGGCGGCGAAGACGTCGTCGCCGCGCGGCGTCTCGATGTCGATGGCGGCCAGGGCCTGATCGCGCAGGCAGTGGCCGTCCTCCAGCAGGATCAGGTCCGAGGCCTCGAGATCGCCGGCGCGAGGGTCTCGGCCAGGGCCAGGGGGTGGCCGGCGGGGGCGGCGGCGAGGATTTCGTCATAGCCGATGCGGGCGTGGTCGATGCCCGCCGCCTCATAGGGCAGGGCGATCACCGCCGCGTCCAGTTGGCCGCTCTTCAGCTGGGCCACCAGACGGGGAGTCAGATCCTCGCGCAGGAACAGACGCAGGGCCGGGTGCCGGTCCTTGAGGCGCGGCAGGGTGGCGGGCAGCAGGAACGGGGCGATGGTGGGGATCACCCCAAGGCGGAATCGGCCGCACAGGGGCTTGCCGGCGTTGCGGGCGGCCTCGACCAGATCCTCGGTGCGGGCCAGCACATCCTCGGCGCGCTTGACGGCCTCCGCGCCCACGGCGGTGAGCTGGACCGCGCCGCGGGTGCGCTCGACGACGGGGGAGCCCAGCACCTTCTCGAGCTCCTGCACCCCGGCGGACAGAGCGGGCTGGCTGACGTGCGCCGCCTCGGCCGCGCGGCTGAACGAGCCGTGCTCGGCGAGCAGTTTCAGATACTGGAGCTGGCGCAGGGTGGGGAGCATGAGGGCGGCATAGGCTCTTTCTATGCGAAGATCAAAAGTCATCGCACATATTTATGAAGAGATGAGGCTCGGCCTATGTGGGCCATAACCAAATCTTATGGTTATGCGTCGTTGTGACAGTTTGACTTTGTGCGCTGCAAGGTCCATCTCGCAGTTGCGGTCGTCACCTCCCCCGACGATCAATCGAAACAAAAGCAACGGAGAAACGCGATGCTCGGCGTCGGCGCAAAACTGCCTGAATTCAAACTGGTCGGCGTGAAGCCCGGCTTCAACAACCACGAAGAGAACGGCGTGTCGGCCTTCGAACCGCTCACCCAGGACAGCTTCGAGGGCAAGTGGAAGGTGATCTTCTTCTATCCCAAGGACTTCACCTTCGTGTGCCCGACCGAGATCGCGGAATTCGCCAAGCTGGCGCGCGAGTTCGAAGACCGTGACACGGTGGTTCTGGGCGGCTCGACCGACAACGAGTTCGTCAAGCTGGCCTGGCGCCGCGACCACGCCGACCTGGACAAGCTGCCGATCTGGTCCTTCGCGGACAACGGCGGCAAGTTCGCCCGCGACCTGGGCGTGCTGAACGAGGACGAGGGCGTGGCCCTGCGCGCCACCTTCGTGGTGGACCCGCACAACGTCGTGCAACACGTCTATGTCACCAACCTGAACGTGGGCCGCGCCCCGGCCGACACCCTGCGCGTGGTGGACGCCCTGCAGACCGACGAGCTGTGCGCCTGCAACCGCCCGGTGGGCGGCGAAACGCTCGCCGCGTAAAGACGGCGAACCGAGCTGAGGAAGGCGGCGGCGCGTGTGTCGCCGCCTTTTTCGCGGCTCGCTCTTATTTTTAGGGCGCTATCGCTCGACGCGCGGCGTCTCGCTGCTTGAGCGCGTTCATGTCTTGCGGCTGAAGCAGCGAGCGCCCGCGGCGCGAGCGGTAGCCGCTTTCCGAAGGAAACCTCAACAATGTCCATCGACGCCCTGCGCGACCTGATGCCGTCCTACGCCAAGGACATCTCGCTGAACCTCAGCTCCCTGGCCAACGAGACCCTGCTGAACGACCAGCAGAAGTGGGGCACGTTCCTGGCCTGCGCCCACGCCGTCGGTTCGGCGCCGGTGGTCCGGGCGACCGAGGCGCTGGTGGCCGACAAGCTGAGCCCGGAAGCCGCCGACGCGGCCCGCGCCGCCGCCGCCATCATGGGCATGAACAACATCTACTACCGCGCGCTGCACCTGATGAAGAACAGCGAGTACCAGACCCTGCCGGCGCGCCTGCGCATGAACATCATCGCCAACCCGGGCGTGGAGAAGCTGGACTTCGAGCTGTGGTCGGCGGCGGTGTCGGCCATCAACGGCTGCGGCGCCTGTCTGGACGCCCACGAGGGCGAGCTGAAGAAGCACGGCGTGGCCAACACCCAGGTCCAGGCCGTCCTGCGCATCGCCTCGGTGATGAACGCCGCGTCGCGGGTGGCGGCCGCCGAAGCCGCGCGCGCCTGACCTAGTTCCGGGCGTCCAGATGGTCGCCCAGCCGCCGGAACTGTTCGGCGATGACGCCGTCGATGGTCTCGGCCATGGCCCCGACGCCCGGCCCCTGAACCATGAAGGTCCAGCGCAGTTCACGCTGCGCCGGGCCTTCGGGATCGGCCCAGGTCATGGTCAGGACGGCGTCGGCGCCCACGGCCTGGAGCGGGCCGAAGGGGGCGTCGACGCGCAGCAGCCGCTGGTCCGGCCAGGCCAGCACGATCTCGCCGTGCTTGACCCCGCCGCCGGGCAGATCCTCGCACCAGCAGCCGCCCGGCGTCGGCTCCAGCCGGATGTTCGCGGCCGAGCCGGAATAGGTGTGCGCGTCGCTCCACCAGTCGGCGGGACGGGTCACCGCCGCCCAGACCGCTTCCGGGGACGCGGAAACGGATCGCGAATAGGTCAGGGTGAAACTGGTCTCGGTCCGGGCCGTGATCTCGGCGGAGGCCTGACCGGCCGCGGCCACGACGACAGCCAGGGCGACACCGAGCGTGGCCCATGTGCGCGTGGAGGATTTCATGGCGTAATCTCCCGTTTCCCGCAGGATCGCGCCAATGCGTCGGGGCTTCAAGCCGCGTCGAAGGTCAGGGGCGCGCCCCAGAACTGGCTGACGAGGGCGGACTGGGGGCCGGGGGCGCCGGTGGTCAGGAAGGTGCGGCGGCCCGACCCGCCGATGTCGTAGTCCGGGTGGCGGGCGAAATAGCGCTCCAGGGAGTCGGCCACGGCGGTGGGCTGGTGGATCAGCTCGACCCCCTCGGGCAGGGCGCGCCTGAACACGTCGGCGACGATTTCATAGTGGGTGCAGCCCAGAACCGCCTTGTCCGGATGGCGGCCGATGCGGCGGCGCAGGGCGTCCACGTGGTCGCGCACGACGACCTCCAGCTCCTCGGCCGGCGCGCCCAGCTCGATCAGGCCGGCCAGGCCGGGGCAGGGCTCGGTGAAGACGGCGATATCCTCGCGGCGCTTGTCGATCTCGATCTCATAGACCCGGCTCATGGCCGTGGCGGCGGTGCAGAAGACCCCGGTGACGGCGATGGCCTCGATCTTCTCGTCGCGCGGCTCGGCCTCATAGCTCCAGGGCAGGCCGGTGGCCGCCTCGATGGTGGGCACGATGATGCCCAGCACATTGACCGGACGGCCCAGCCGCTCGCGCTCGCCGGGAATCCAGGTCTGCTGCAGACGGCGCAGGGCGATGGCCGAGGCGGTGTTGCAGGCCAGGACGACCACGGAGGCGCCCGCGTCGAACAGGCGGCGGCATCCGTCGCGGGTCAGGTCGACGATCTCCTCGCCGCCCCGGCCGCCGTAGGGGGCGTGGGCCTGATCGGCCAGATAGATGAAATCGGCGCCGGAAAACCGGTTCACCAGCTCGCGGTGAACGGTCAGCCCGCCCACGCCGGAATCGAATACGCCTATGGCCATGGCCGGGCTTTAGCCGGATTTCTCCAAACCGAACAGGCTTGCGACAGGCGGGCTCGCGCTCCATTACATTCGTTCAGGTGACGGTCAGGCGCAGGATGATACTGTGCCGGTCACAAAAGGCCGAAACGGGCGTGCGCTTTCGCGCCGTGGGGCCGGAGATAACGGGAGTTCTCATGAACAGACGGCAGATGATCCTCACCAGCGCGGGCGTGCTCGCGGTCAGCGCTTGCGCCACCATACCCGCCGCCCCCGGGGCGGCCGAAACGGTGCTGACCGGCAACCCGCTGGCCGACCCGTGGCCGGGTCCGTACCAGGCGTGCCGCCGTGGGACCAGGTGACGCCGGACCTGCTGCGCGACGCCCTGAACAAGGGCATTGAACAGATGCGCGCCGAGGTGGCCGTGGTGGTGAACAACCCCGAGCCCGCCACCTTCGAGAACACCATCCTGCCCATGGAGCGGGGCGGCCAGCACATCCAGCGCGCCGGTTCGATCTTCGGCGTGATGATCGGCAACATCGGTTCGGCCGACTATCAGGCCCTGAACCGCGAGATGTCGCCGATCCTGTCGGCCGCCAGCGACGAGATCACCTTCAACGAGGTGCTGTTCCAGCGCATCCAGGCCGTGCATGAGGGCGCCGAGGCCGCCGGGCTGAGCGCCGAGCAGCGCCGTCTGGTCGAGCGGGAGTACGAGGGCCTGGTGCGCAACGGCGCCGCCCTGAACGCCGCGGGCAAGGCAGAGCTGGGCCGCATCAACCAGAGCCTGTCCACCGCCTTCACCAATTTCCAGCAGAAGGTGGTGGCCGACGAGCAGCTGTTCACCCACATCGCCGCCGAAGCCGGCGTGGCGGGCCTGCCGGACTCCAACAAGTCGGCCGCGGCCGAGGCGGCCAGCAGCCGCGACCTGTCGGGCTATGTGATCGTCAATACCCGCTCGGCGGTGGACCCGTTCCTGACCTTCGCCGACGACCGCGGCATGCGCGAGCAGATCTGGCGCAAATTCGTGAACCGCGGCGACAACGGCGACGCCAACGACACCAATGCGACCATCGCCGAGATCCTGCGCCTGCGCGCCGAGCGCGCCCGCCTGCTGGGCTTCGAGACCCACGCCCACTGGCGCATGCAGGACACCATGGCCAAGACGCCCGAGGCGGCCATGGAGCTGATGATGCGGGTCTGGCCGCCCGCCGTCGCCCGCGTCGGCGAGGAAGTGGCCGAGATGACCCGCATGGCCGGTCACGAGATCGAGCCCTGGGACTACCTCTATTACCTCGAGAAGGTCCGCAAGGAGCGCTACGACCTCGATCAGAACGACCTGAAGCCCTATTTCGAGCTCAACTCGATGAAGCAGGGCGCCTTCCACATGGCCGAGCGCCTGTACGGCATGGTGTTCACGCCGCTGCCGGACGGCACGGTGCCGGTGTTCCACCCGGACGTGAAGGTGTTCGAGGTCACCGACAAGGACTCGGGCGAGCACATCGGCCTGTTCTATTCGGACGACTTCGCCCGCTCGGGCAAGCGGTCGGGCGCCTGGATGACCACCTACCGCAGCCACTCGACCATCGACGGCGAGCGCAATGTGCTGGCGTCCAACAACAACAATTTCATCAAGGCGCCGGCGGGTGAGCCGCTGCTGATCTCGCTGGACGACACCCTCACCCTGTTCCACGAGTTCGGCCACGCCATCCACTATCTGCTGTCGACGGTGAACTATCCGAGCCTGGGCGGCACCCCGCGCGACTTCGTGGAGTATCCGTCGCAGGTGCACGAGAAGTGGGTGCTGACGCGCCCGATCCTGGACCGGTTCGCGCGCCACCACGAAACCGGCGAGGCCATGCCCCAGGCCCTGCTGGACAAGATCGAGGAGTCCTCCACCTTCGCCGAGGGCTACCACACGGTCAGCTATCTCTCGTCGGCCCTGGTGGACATGGACCTGCACAACCGGTCCACGGCGGTCACCGACCCGGACGCCTTCGAGCGCGAGGCCCTGGAGCGCATCGGCATGCCGCCGCAGATCGTGATGCGGCACCGCCTGCCCCAGTTCAATCACCTGTTCACGTCCGACGCCTATTCGGCGGGCTACTACTCGTACCTGTGGTCCGAGGTGATGGACGCCGACACCTGGGCGGCCTTCACCGAGGCGGGCGATCCGTTCGACCCGGACACGGCGCGGCGGTTCAAGGAGATCATCCTGGCGCCGGGCAACACCACGGACCGGGCCGAAGCCTATCGTCAGTTCCGCGGCCGCGATCCGGACGTGACGGCGCTGCTGCGCACGCGGGGCTTCCCCACCAGTTAAGCGCGCGTCTCAATCGCAAGGGTTGGAGGCCCGCCGGATCGATCCGGCGGGCCTTTTTCCTGCGTATACCCCCTTCTGTCGGGCGCCAGACAGACAGCTTGGCAGGAACCACCTATGGGTGAGTCTCAATGCGCAGGGGGCTGTGCTAGGGGCGTCGGTGAGTATCTACACATTCATGTTTATGGACGCGGCCGGGGTTTCGGCCATGCTGGAGTTCGACGACTGCGCCGACGATCAGGCGGCGCGTCGGCGCGCTCTCGACTTGCTGGCCTCGGCTCCGCATCGGGGGGGCGTGGAATTCTGGGTCGAGGGGGGCCAGCCCATGCGCGTCACCGCCACCGATCTGCCGGCGTCCAGCTAGGCTTCGGGTCATGTTGATGAACCAGAAGCTCACGGCCAACCGCCTGCTGGGTTCGCTGAGCGAGGCCGACCGCATGGCCTTGTCGCCCTATCTGACCCGCGAGGCCATGGTCAGCGGCCACCTGTCTACGAACCGGGCGACACCATCCAGCACCTGCATTTCGTGGAAAGCGGCGTGGTGTCCCTGATGACCCTGCTGCGCGAGGGCGACGCGGTGGAATGCGGCATGGTGGGCCGCGAGGGTCTGGTCGGCGCCGGTCCCGCCCTGTCCGGCCTGCCGGTCTATACGCGGGCCATCTGTCAGGTGTCCGGCTCCACCCTCAAAATGGGGCTGGAGGACTTTCTGGGCCTGGTCGCCACACGGCCCACGTTCCGCCACGCCCTGTTCCAGTATCTGGAGGGTCTGGCCAACCAGGCGCAGCAGTCGGTTGCGTGCCGGGCCTGGCACCGGGCCGAGGCGCGCTTCTGTCGCTGGCTGGTGGCGGCCTGCGATCAGGCCGGGCGCGACGAGATCGACCTGACCCAGGAATTCCTGGCCCAGATGCTGGCGGTCCAGCGCACCACCGTCAGCCAGATCGCCGGTGAGATGCAGGCCCTGGGCCTGATCCAGCAGAAGCGCGGCCGCATCGCCATCATCGACCGGCCGGGCACCGAAGCCCGCGCCTGCGAATGCCTGGACGCGCACAGGGCGCGCTGGAACGACGTCTGGCCGCTGTCGCCGGGCAAGAGCTAGCCGCTGTTGCGCAGCCCCGCGGCCACGCCGTTGATGGTCAAGAGGATGCCTTCGCGCACGCGCGGGTCGTCATCCCCGGCGCGGCGGCGACGGATCAGCTCGATCTGGACGTGGTTCAACGGCTCCACATAGGGCATGCGCAAGCGGATCAGCCGGTCCAGTTCCGGCTGGCCGCCCAGCAGATCGTCATGGCCGGTGATGGCCAGCACCGCGTCGCGGGTGCGGTCGTGCTCGGACTGGATGGCGCCGAACACCCGCATGGCCAGCGCCTTGTCCGGCACCAGCGAGGCGTAGCGGCGGGCGATGGACATGTCGGCCTTGGCCAGCACCATCTCCAGGTTCTGGACCAGGGTCCTGAAGAAGGGCCAGTCCGCCGCCATGGCGCGGAGCTCTTCCATATCGGCCGACTTCACCGCCGAACCGAAGCCGAACCAGCCGGGCAGCATGACCCGCGACTGGGACCAGCTGAACACCCAGGGAATGGCGCGCAGGTCCTCGATGGCGGTGGAGGTGGAGCGGGACGCAGGGCGCGATCCGATCTTGAGGTCGGCGATCTCGGCGATGGGGGTGGCGGCGCGGAAATAGTCCACGAAGCCGGGGGTGTCGTAGACCACGGCCCGGTAGGCGGCCATGGAGGCGCGCGACAGGGTCCGCATGGAGTCGCCGTGGCGGCCGGTCAGGCTGTCGTCGGCGGGCGGACGCAGGGAGTTCAGCAGAACGCCGCAGGTCAGGGCGTCCAGATTGCGGGCCGCCACCTCGGGCTCGCCGTACTTGTTGGCGATGACCTCGCCCTGTTCGGTGATGCGGATGCGGCCGGCCACGGTGCCCTGGGGCTGGGCCAGCACGCCCGCGAAGGACGAGCCGCCGCCCCGGCCGACGGTGCCGCCGCGGCCGTGGAACAGTTGCAGCTTCAGGCCCGCCGCCTGGGTCACGTCCAGCAGGGCGCGCGAGGCCTCGTGCAGCTCCCAGGTGGAGGTCAGGTAGGAGCCGTCCTTGTTGGAATCCGAATAGCCGATCATCACTTCCTGAACGCCGCGCGCCCGGGCGACGGCGCGGGCCGACGGTTCGGCCAGAAGGCGCTCCAGCGTCGGCTGTGAGGCGCGCAGATCCTCGATGGTCTCGAACAGGGGCGCGGCCTGGATGGGGCATTCCTCCGGCGCCTCGGGCCGGTACAGGCCCACCTCCTTGAGCAGCAGATAGACTTCCAGCATGTCCGAGGCCGAGGTGGTCTTGGACACGATGTGGGTGCGGACCGCATTGGGGCCGTAGAGCCGCAGGGCTTCGCCCGCCGCGGCCAGAATGGCCCGCTCCTTGAGGGTTTCGTCGTCATACTCCGCATACGGAGAGAACAGCGGACGAGCGGATTTCAGTTCGGCGGCCAGCAGGGCGAGGCGGCCCTCCTCATCCAGGGCCAGATAGTCGGCGCAGACCCCGGCCACCTTGAGCAGGTCGGCCACCACGCGCTCGTGCACGTCGGAGTTCTGGCGCAGGTCCACGGTGGCCATGTGGAAGCCGAACACGTCCACGTTGGTGATCAGGCGGTTGAGCGAGTCGTCGGCGAACACCGCGCCGTGGTTCTCGGTCAGGGAGGCGTGCAGCACCTGAAGATCGGCGCGGAACCCGGCGGGGCCCTCATAGGGCGGGGCCTCGAAGCGGGCGGGACGGGGGGCCTGAACCCGGGTCAGCAGCGGGAAGGTGGCCGACAGCCGGGCGTAGATGTGGCTGAGCGCCTTGCGATAGGGCTCGTCGGCGCGGTGGGCGGAGGTGTCGCCGGACCCCTCGGCCAGGGCCTTCATCTCCGGGCTGATGCGGGCCAGGGCGCCGGACAGGCTGAGCTCGGCGCCCAGGGCGTGCACCTGATCCATGTAGTGGGCCAGCACGGCGCGGGACTGGGTGCGGAAGGCGGCGGTCAGCACATCGGCGTTGACGTTGGGATTGCCGTCCCGGTCGCCGCCGACCCAGCTGCCGATCTTCAGGAAGGGCTTGAGGTCCGGGGCCTCCAGCAGGTCGCGCCAGGCGTGCAGACGCTCGGGCGCCACGTTCAGGAACACCCGCTCCAGGAAGGACACCACGGTGTTGATCTCGTCCTGCACCACCAGCCGGCTCTGGCGCACCAGACGGGTGGCCCACAGGATGACGATCTGGCGGCGCAGGCCCGCGTTGCGCTGTTCGATGTCGCAGGCGGCCCCGCCCTTGTCGCAGGCGTCCAGCAGATCGCTGACCCCGGCGATGCGGTCGATGACGCTCTTGCGGCGCACCTCCGACGGGTGGGCGGTCAGCACCGGCGAGATCAGGGCCTGGGACAGCAGATCGCGGATCTCGCCCACGCCCACGCCCTGGTCGGACAGGCGCTTGAGAGCCCCGGCGGGGGTGTCGGGCCGCGCGGCGGCCTCGGCCTGATCGAGAGCGCGGCGCTTGCCGGCCCGGTCCTCGGCGATGTTGGCCAGCAGGGAGAAGGCCGCGAAGCCGTGGGCCAGACCCACCGCCTGATCCAGATCGATGTCCTTGAGCAGGGCCTCCAGCGCCTCGGCGTCGCCGTCGTCGTCCCGGTGATAGGCGACCGAGGCCTGACGCACCGCCTCGATGCGGTCGTAAAGCGCCTGCCCGCCCTCGCCCTTGATGACCTCGCCGAGCATCGCGCCCAGGAGGCGGATTTCGTCACGCAGGGTCTCGTCGGCGGCGGCGGTGGGCGTCATGGTGTGTCCTGAAAGCTCGGGGAGGCGCACAGTCTGACCCCAAAGGGGCGGCGATGGCGATAGAACCAGACCGAATTTTGCCCACCTGAAACGGTTTGTGCGTGAGATTGATCCCGATTCGACAAATGGCGGGAAATCACGCATAAGCCGCCACTTCCGGCGCAAGTGAACCTTCGCGTCTCCACCATCACGACCCCGATCCCGCGCTCAGGCAGCGAGGCTCCGCGAGCCGAGCGATAGCGCAAAAGGATGCGGACGAGGATGGCGAGAACCCTCTGCCGACGTGATCGTCGCCAGAGGCCGTTTCTCTATGGGGCCTGGTTCATCGCCAAACGAGGTTTGTGAATGTTCGAGGCTCTGAACGAGCGGCTGACAGGCGTCTTCGACCGGATCACCGGTCGCGGCGCCCTGTCCGAAAAGGACATCGCCGAGGCCATGCGCGAGGTGCGCGTGGCCCTGCTCGAGGCCGACGTGGCCCTGCCCGTGGTCAAGGACTTCATCGCCTTCGCCTCGGAGCGGGCCCAGGGCGAGGACGTGATCCGCTCGGTCAAGCCGGCCGACCAGGTCATCAAGATCGTCCACGACGGCCTGATCGAGATGCTGGGCGGCGAAGAGCCGGTTCCGCTGAACCTGAACGCCACGCCGCCGGCCGTCATCCTGATGAGCGGCCTGCAGGGCTCCGGCAAGACCACGACGTCGGCCAAGCTGGCGCTGAAGCTGACCAAGACCGAGCGCAAGAAGGTCATGATGGCCTCGCTGGACACCCGGCGTCCGGCGGCCATGGAGCAGCTGGAGACCCTCGGCAAGCAGATCGACGTGGCCACCCTGCCCATCGTCAAGGGCGAGAGCGCGGTCCAGATCACCCGGCGCGCGCTGCAGGCGGCCAAGCTGCAGGGCTTCGACGTCCTGATCCTGGACACGGCCGGACGCACCACCCTGGACGAGGCCATGATGGCCGAGGCGGCCGAGGTCGCGGCCATCTCCAGGCCCGTCGAGACCATTCTGGTGGCCGACAGCCTGACCGGCCAGGACGCGGTGCGCACCGCCCGGGCCTTCCACGAGCGCCTGCCCCTGACCGGCCTGATCCTGACCCGCGCGGACGGCGACGGCCGCGGCGGCGCCATGCTGTCCATGCGGGCGGTCACCGGCCTGCCGATCAAATATCTGGGCGCCGGCGAGAAGGTCGATGCGCTGGAGGTGTTCGACGCCCGCCGCGTGGCCGGACGCATCCTGGGCCAGGGCGACATCGTGGCCCTGGTGGAGAAGGCCTCCGAGGAGCTGGACCAGGTCAAGGCCGAGAAGATGGCCAAAAAACTGGCCAAAGGTCAGTTCGATCTGGACGATCTGGCCGGCCAGCTGGCGCAGATGAAGCGCATGGGCGGGCTGCAGGGCATCATGGGCATGCTGCCCGGCGCCGCCAAGATGAAGGCCCAGATGGCCAATGCGAACATCGACGACAAGATGATCTCGCGTCAGGAAGCCATCATCAGCTCCATGACCAAGGCCGAGCGCAAGAAGCCGGACGTGCTGAACGCCAGCCGCAAGCGCCGCATCGCGGCGGGCGCCGGGGTCGAGGTGCAGGAGATCAACCGCCTGCTGAAGCAGCACCGCCAGATGGCCGACGCGGTCAAGGCGCTGTCCAAGGGCGGCGGCAAGAACCTCCAGAAAATGGCCGCCATGATGGGCATGGGGGGCGGCGGCCAGGACATGGCCCGGCTGCAGGCCATGGGCGGCGGCAAGCTGCCGCCTCCCGACCCCGAGAAACTGAAATCGATGCTGCCGGGCCTGGGTGCGCCCGGCGGCCCCGACCTTCCCCCCGGCGGGCTTCCCGGCCTTCCCGGATTCCCTCCGAAGAAATAACGACTTCTAACGAAAGAGACTGAAAATGCTGAAGATTCGTCTGAGCCGCGGCGGCGCCAAGAAGCGCCCCTACTATCACATCGTGGTGGCCGACTCCCACTCGCCGCGCGACGGCAAGTTCATCGAGCGCGTGGGCAGCTACAACCCCATGCTGCCCAAGGACCACGCCGAGCCCCGCGTGAAGCTGAAGGCCGACCGCATCTCGGAATGGCTCAAGAAGGGCGCCCAGCCCACCGACCGCGTGGCCCGCTTCCTGAGCCAGGACGAGGCCCTCGCCGGCCAGGTCACCTGGACCCAGGGCAACAACCCGAACCGCGCCAAGCCGGGCAAGAAGGCCCAGGAGCGCGCCGCCGAGCGCGCCCAGCGCGAAACCGACCGCGCCGAGGCCGAAGCCGCCGCCAAGGAAGAGGCCAAGGCCGCCGCTGAAGCCGCCGCCGCCGCGCCCAAGGAAGAAGAAGCCCCGGCCGCCGAAGAGCCCGCCGCCGAGGCCCCTGCTGCTGAGGAAGCCGCTCCGGCTGAAGCCGCGGCTGAAGAGGCTCCGGCCGCCGAGGAGGCCCCCGCCGCCGAAGAGGCGACCGAGGAAAAGACCGAGGCCTAATCGGCCGTCCTCCCCGCGCAGGCCGGGGTCCGGAGAAGTCAGGAGCAGCGTTTCCCACCGAGGCGCTGCTCCTTTCCGTTTCCGGCGGGCGCCTTACGATCTGGATCCCGGCCTTCGCCGGGGTGAGCGGAGTTCTGGATGATGTCCGACGCAAAACTCATCCTCGTGGGCCAGGTGGCCGGGGGCTTCGGGGTGCGGGGCGAGGTGCGGGTGACCGCCTTCACCGCCGACCCCCTGGCGCTGAAGGCCTATGGCCCGCTGCTGCGCGCCGACGGCTCGGTGGGCCTGACCCTGACCACGGCGCGCGCCGCCAAGGGCGCGGTGATCGGCCGGGCGAAGGAGATCGAGACCAAGGAACAGGCCGACGCCCTGCGCGGCCTGAAGCTCTTCGTGCCGCGCGAGCGCTTTCCCGCGCCGGACGAGGACGAGGTCTATGTCACCGACCTGATCGGGCTGGAGGCGCGCGACCCGGACGGCCGCGTGCTCGGACGCATCAAGGCGGTGCAGAATTTCGGCGCCTCGGACATGCTGGAGATCACGCCGGCGGAGGGCGGCCAGACCTGGTACCTGCCCTTCACCCTTGAGGCGACGCCCGAACTGCACATCGCCGACGGCTGGATTCTGGCGGTGCGCCCGGCCGAAGTGGGCGAGCGCGAGCCGGACTAGCTGTTGTCCTCGACCGGGGCGCCCGGGCCGTTCTTCTTGATGGACTCGATGGCGTTTTCGGCCGAGGCCCTGGAGGTGTAACCCTCGGTGGAGAACATGACTTCGGAATTGTACTTGAAGCGGACGCGGAACTCTCCGGCCTTGTCCTTGTAGATTTCGAACTTGTGGGCCACGGCGGCCTCCTATCCTCTGATCCCCGACCCCGCGACCGTGCCACGGCGACGCTTGGGGTCAACCGCAGGGCGGCGAACCCCGGACACAGTTGTGTGAGCGCTCAGGGCGCGTCCGCGAGGAAGCCCAGGATGGCGTCGCGCGCCGCCGGTTCGTCAAGCATGGGGGCGTGGCCGACGCCGGGGACCTCCACGAATTTCATGTGCGGGGCGGCCTCGCGCATGCGGCCCGCGATGTCGGGGCTGAGCAGGTCCGACGTGGCGCCGCGCACCAGCATGAGCTTGCGGCCCTGCGCCAGATGGCGGAAGGCGGGCCACAGGTCGGGGACAAGGGCGTCCTTGCCCGCCGCGCGCATGGGGACGGTGATGTCGGGGTCGTAGTCCAGCACCGGAGCCCCGTCCGGCCCCTCGCGGAACACACGACGCGCGAAGGCCATCCAGTCGTCCGGGCCGTAGTGCGGCAGGGCTGCGCCGTTGGTGCTCCGGGCGTAGTCGGCGGCGTCCTGCCAGTTGCGGATCTCCACCTTCTGGCCGGTGTAGGCGGCGATGCGGGCGAGGCCCTCGGGGGCCACTTCCGGCCCGATGTCGTTGAGGATGGAGGCGGCGACGCGCTCGGGCGCCGCGGCGGTCAGGGCCATGGTGATCAGACCGCCCATGGAGGTGCCCAGGAACACCGCTCGCCCTATGCCCGCCTGGTCCAGCAAGGCGAGGACGTCCTTCGCATAGACCGGCGGCTGATAGGTCATGGGATCGGCGGCGCGGTCCGACCGCCCGCGACCGCGCACGTCCAGCGCCAGCACCCGGCGGCCCGTGGCGGCGATCAGGGGGGCGATGGTCCCGAAATCGGCGCTGTTGCGGGTCAGGCCGTGGATGGCGATCACCGGCAGGCGCGCGGGCCCCTCGGCGCCCGCATAGTCGCGGGCGTAGAGGCTCAGTTCATCGGAGGTCCAGCGGCGGTCGGTGAAGATCATGGGGTGCTCCCTGTTCGGACGCAGACCCTAATTCATCGACAGCGGAATTAAAGACCCGAACGGGCAGGGCTGTGGACAAGGCCCCTACCTCCTGGGCGCGGGCCCGGGGCATGACCAGCACGCCGCTGGGGGTGGAGACCACCACCACGTCGGTCATGCCGATGACCGCCACCGGAGCGCCGCCGCCGCTCCAGACCAGACAGCCGGAGGACTCCACCACCGTGGCGGACCCCTGCAGATGGTTGTCGGCCGGGTCGCGGCTCGCGGCGGACCACAGGGCGCTCCAGCAGCCCACGTCGCGCCAGCCCACGTCGCAGGCCGTCATGGCCAGCCGGTCGCTGTGCTCGATCACCGCCCGGTCCAGGGAGATGGCCGGGCCGGACGCGGCGGCCAGCGCAAGGCGCGATCCGCGTCTTTCGGCGCCGGACCAGGCGACCCCGGCGCGGGCGGCGACCGTCGGCGCGTGGCGGGCGATCTGGTCCTGAAAGGCGGCCGGACGGCCCAGGAACAGCCCCATGTTCCAGCCCCAGCCGCCCTCGGCGATCATGGCCGTCGCCGTCTCCAGCGCGGGCTTTTCGATGAACCGCTCGATAAGGTGGAGGCCGCCGGGCAGGGCCCGGCCTCGCCGCATGTAGCCGTAGCCGGTCTCGGGAGACTCCGGCCGGGCCGAGAACAGCACGAGATCGTCGCCCGCGCCCCCGGCGGCGGCCATGACGGCGGCGCGAAAGCCTGGGCGTCGCTGATGTGGTGGTCGGCGGGGGCGATCAGGACCTTGGCCTCCGGCGCGATCTCCATGGCCGCCCGGACGGCGCAGGCCGTGGCCAAGGCCGTGCCGCCGGGCTCGGCCTCCACCAGAACCATGGCCGGGCGCACCCCGATGGCGCGCAGCTGGGCCCGCACCAGATCCTCATGGGCGGCGGCGCAGACGATGACCGGGGCCAGGAACGGCGCGGCGGGCGAGGGTCGGAGCCGGCGCACCGTGGCCTGCAGCAGGGTTTCGTCACCCGCGATGGGATGGAACGGCTTGGGCCGATCGGCGGTGGACAGGGGCCACAGACGCGAGCCGGACCCGCCGCACAGGATCACCGGCAGGACGCCGTAATCCATCTTTCAGCCCTCCCAAAGCTCCTGGCGGGCACCCTAGTGAAAAAGGTTAACGCGTAGCAAGCCGCAACCGGAGTTGAGCGGTCGGGCGTGGCGCGCGGAGCTCTCGCTTGTTAGGAGGCGCACAGAGTTTTCAGCCAAGGCCAGACCATGCCCCAGTCCGCTCTCCAGACCCTCAAGGCCGGCGTCGCCGGCGTCGGCGTCATGGGCCGCAACCACGCCCGCGTCCTGGCCGAGGTCCGCGACGTGGACCTGACCACCATCTTCGATCCCGACGCCGTGACGGGCCAGGGCGTGGCGGACCTGTACGGTGCCGAGGCGGTGACCACCGCCGAGGCCTTCGTGGACGCCGGGCTGGACTGCGCCGTGGTGGCGACGCCCAACCGCTTCCATGCCGACCTGGGCGTGGCCCTGCTGGAAAAGGGCGTCCATGTGCTGGTGGAGAAACCCATCGCGCCGACGGTCCAGGACGCCCAGCGCATGATCGACGCGGCCAAGGCGAACGGCCGGGTGCTGATGGTGGGCCATGTGGAGCGCTTCAATCCGGCGGTGGAGACCGTGCGCCGGGCCATCGCCGACGAGGACGTCATCTCCATCCAGGTGACGCGGGTGGGCCCCTTCCCGCCGCGCATGGGCGAGGTGGGCGTGGTCATCGACCTGGCGGTGCACGACATCGACATCATTCGCCACCTGACCGGCTCGGAGATCACCGAGGTCCAGCCCCAGCTGGCGCGCACCCGCGCCGAGCGCGAGGACACGGCCTTGCTGCAGTTCCGGCTGGAGAACGGGGTCATCGCCCACATCACCACCAACTGGCTCACCCCCTACAAGACCCGCACCCTGCAGGTGGCCACGCGGGGCAAGTTCGTGGTGGCGGACCTGATCACCCGTCAGGTGACCGAGTATTTCGGCCAGCAGGCCGACGGCTCCTACTCCACCCGCATGCTGAACAGCTGGCCCGCCGAGCCGCTGAAGCTGGAGCTGGAGGCCTTCGTCCACGCCATCCGCACCGGCGAGCCCCCCGCCGTCACCGGCCAGGACGGGCTGAAGAATCTGGAAGTGGCGCTGAGGTGTCTGGGGGAATGAACCTCCGGACGGCGGTGCTGGAGAACCGTTTCGTCCGGCTCGAGCCCTTCGAGGACCATCACAAGGAGCCCCTGCGCGCGGCCTGCGACGCCGACCCGGAGCTCTGGCCGACGTTCTACTACACCTCGCTGGGCGGTGACCGGTTTGACGCCGGCTGGGAGACCTTGCGGGCTCAGCAGCGGGCGGGATCGCGCATTCCGTTCGCCGTGATCCATGGCGGCGAGGTTGTCGGCCTCAGCACCTTCATGGACATTCGGCCCGTGGACGGGGCGGTGGAGATCGGCACGACCTACTATCGACCCTCGGCGCGCGGCGGCGTCGTCAACCCGGCCGCCAAGCGCCTGCTGCTGGATCACGCCTTCGCCTGCGGCGTCGGGCGGGTCGCCTTCCAGGTCGACGCCATCAACAGCCGGAGCCGCGCCGCCATGACCAAACTCGGGGCGGTGGAGGAAGGGATCCTGAGAAACCACCTGGTCACCTGGACGGGCCGGGTCCGCAGCTCCGTGATCTACTCGGTCCTCGCCGACGAATGGCCGGCGGTGCGGGCGGGTCTGGATGCGCGGCTGGCGTCGTTCAGGGCGGCGGGCTAGCCCACCATCTGCATGCCCAGCCATTCGGCGATGAGGGCGGGCTTGTCGCCGCCTTCGATCTCGACGGTGACCTCGTGTTTCAGCAGCCAGCGGCCGCCGCCCTTGTCCTCGGCTGCGAGCAGCTTGAACCGGGCGCGGACCCGCGCGCCGGACGGCACGGGGGCGAGGAAACGGACCTTGTCGAATCCATAGTTGACGCCCATCACCACGCCTCCAGCGGGGCCACGCCGTCGAAGGACATGCGCGACAGCAGCGACAGGGTCAGGAAGCCGTGGGCGATGGTTCCGCCGAAGGGCGTGGCTTTCGCCCTCTCCGGGTCCACATGGATGAACTGGCGGTCCTCGGTGATGTCGGCGAAGGCGTCGATGCGGGCCTGATCAACGGTGATCCAGTCCGAGACGCCCACCTCGGTTCCGATGAGGCCGGACAGGGCGGACGGGGCGATGGGCGTCATGGCGTGTCTCCGGGAAAACGGTTCTCGATAATGGCGGAATAGAGCGCCGGGTCCACATTGCCGCCGGTCAGCATGACCACGGTGGTGCGGTCTGCGGCGGGAATCCGGCCCGCCAGAAGCGCGGCAAGGGACACCGCGCCGCCGGGCTCCACCACCAGTTTCAGCCAGCGGAAGGCGAAACGCATGGCCTCGGCCACCTCGGCGTCGGTGACGGTCAGGGCGTCCTGCACCCGGCGCTGATTGATGGGGAAGGTCAGTTCGCCCGGCATGGGCGCCATGAGGGCGTCGCAGATGGAGGGGGTCGCCTCGCCGTGGGTGGCGCGGGCGCCCTGGGCCAGGGAGCGGCCGTGGTCGTCGAAGCCGGCGGGCTCCACCACCACGACGCGGGTCTCCGGGCTCCGGGCCTCCATGACAAGGTTGATTCCCGCCAGAAGGCCGCCGCCCGATGCGCCGCACAACAGTTGATTCAGCGGTCCCGCGCCCAGGGACTCCGCCTGATCGAGAATCTCCAGCGCCGTGGTCCCCTGTCCCTCGATGACGAAGGGGTCGTCGAAGGGCGGCACCAGCACCGCGCCCCGCTCCCGGGCGATCTCGGCGCCGATGGCCTCGCGGCTTTCGGTCCAGCGGTCGTAGAGCCGAACCTCGCCGCCGAACGCCCGCACCCCCTCCACCTTCACGGCGGGGGAATCGGACGGCATGACGATCAGGGCGCGGGTTCCCACCGCGCGGGCGGCCGCCGCGACCCCCTGGGCGTGGTTGCCCGAGGAATAGGCCACGACGCCCCGGGCTTTCTCCTCGTCGGTCAGGCGGCTGATGCGGTTACAGGCGCCGCGGAACTTGAAGCTGCCGGCCACCTGCAGGGTCTCGGCCTTCAGCAGCACGCGCCCTCCGACCCGGTCGTTGAGGGCGGGGTGCTCGATCAGGGGCGTGCGCACGGCGGCGGGAGCGATCTGGCGGGCGGCGTCGAGGACGCCTTCGAAGGAGGGAGCGGAATCGGCCATGAACCTCACTTAGCGTAACGCGCGGATCATCGCTAAGGTGGCTTCCATGAGCGGACTGATCCTCGCCATTGACCAGGGCACCACCTCCACCCGCGCCATCGCCTTCGAGGGGGCGGTGGAGGACGCGGTGCGGCCGGTGGCCGTCAGCCAGATCGAGCTGGCCCAGCATTTCCCGCAATCGGGCTGGGTCGAGCACGACGCCGCCGAAATCTGGCGCGCGACCCTGCAGACCTGCCGCGAGGTGATCCGCAAGGCGGGCGGCGCGGCGCGGTTTTCGGCCATCGGCATCACCAACCAGCGCGAGACGGCGGTGCTGTGGGACCGCAAGACCGGCGAGCCGCTGCACCGGGCCGTGGTCTGGCAGGACCGGCGCACCGCCGACGTGGCCGCGAGCCTGCGGGAGGCGGGCCATGAGGCCATGGTGCAGGCGGCCACGGGACTGGTGCTGGACCCCTATTTCTCGGCGACCAAATTCGCCTGGCTGCTGGACGCGGTTCCCGGCGCCCGGGACCGGGCCGAGGCGGGCGAGCTGTGTCTGGGCACCATCGACGCCTGGCTGATCTGGAACCTGACCGGCGGGCGCAGCTTCGTCACCGACGCCTCCAACGCCTCGCGCACCCTGCTGATGGACCTGAAGACGGTGCAGTGGCGCGATGACCTGTGCGACCTGTTCCGGGTTCCGGCGGCCGCCCTGCCCGAAATCCGCGGCTGCGCCGAGGTGCTGGGCGAAAGCGAACCCAGCCTGTTCGGCCAGGCCCTGCCCATCGCCGGATGCGCGGGGGACCAGCAGGCG
Source organism: Brevundimonas abyssalis TAR-001 (assembly GCF_000466985.1). GTDB lineage: Bacteria > Pseudomonadota > Alphaproteobacteria > Caulobacterales > Caulobacteraceae > Brevundimonas > Brevundimonas abyssalis. The sequence goes on along the minus strand of NZ_BATC01000040.1, from coordinate 3,411 downwards.
GCGCTGGTGGGCCACGGGGCGCTGGAGGCGGGCGAGGCCAAGATCACCTACGGCACCGGGGCCTTTCTGGTGGTCAACACGGGCGACACGCCGGTGGCCTCCGCCAATCGACTGTTGACGACCCTGGGCTATCGGGTCGGCGGACGCACCGCCTATGCGCTGGAGGGCGCGATCTTCTCGGCCGGATCGACGATCCAGTGGCTGCGGGATCAGATGGGGCTGATCGGGGCGTCACGGGATTCCGAAGGGGTGGCCCAGTCCCTGAGCGACAACGGCGGGGTCTATCTTGTGCCCGGCTTCACGGGGCTGGGCGCGCCGTGGTGGAACGCCGAGGCGCGCGGGGCCATCACCGGGCTGTCGCGCGGGACCGGCCCGGCCCATGTGGTGCGGGCGGGCCTGGAGTCGCTGGCCTATCAGACCCGCGATCTGCTGGACGCCCTGGCCGCCGACGGCTCGCCGCGCCCGGCGGTGCTGAAGGTGGACGGCGGGGTCACCGCCAACGCCTTCGCCATGCAGTTCGTCGCCGACATCTGCGAAGTGACGGTGGAGCGCCCCGCCTTTCAGGAGATGACGGCCCTGGGCGCCGCGCGGCTGGCGGCGCTGGGCTGCGGCCTGACCGCCGACCTGCCCCGGGCCTCGGGCGAGGCGCCTGCCTGCTGGACGCCCCGCATGAAGCCGGAAGACCGCGACCGCCTCCTGACCGGCTGGAACAAGGCGGTCCGCGCCGCCATCGCCGCCGCCTGATCCCAAGAAAAGAAGATGAGTATGGAAACGCCCGATCCCCAGGCCGCCTTCGCCGGCACCCGCCCCGTCGATCCCCGCCACGCCTTTGACGTGGACGCGCTGGAGCGCTGGATGGCGGCGCATGTTGCGGACTACGCCGGTCCGCTGACCGTCAACCAGTTCAAGGGCGGGCAGTCGAACCCCACCTATGAGCTGGTCACGCCGGGGCGGACCTATGTGCTGCGGCGCAAGCCGCCGGGGAATCTGCTGCCTTCGGCCCATGCGGTGGACCGGGAGTTCCGGGTCATCTCGGCCCTGGCCAGGCAGGGCTTTCCCGTCGCCCGGCCTTACGCCCTGTGCGAGGACGCGGAGGTCATCGGCTCCATGTTCTATGTGATGGACAAGGTGGTGGGCCGCATCCTGTGGGACCTGAAGCTGCCGGGCATGGAGCCCGATCAGCGGCGGGCGATCTATGAGGCCCAGACGGACACCCTGGCCCGGCTGCACGCCATCGATCCCGAGGCGGCGGGCCTTGGCGACTACGGCCGGCCCGGCAACTACTTCGCCCGGCAGGTGGGGCGGTGGTCCAAACAGTATGCGGCGTCGGAGACCGAGGCCATTCCCGCCATGGACCGGCTGATGGCCTTCCTGCCCGACAGCCTGCCGCCGGAGAGCCCCGCGCGGATCGTCCACGGCGACTGGCGGCTGGACAACATGATTCTGGCGCCGGACCGGCCCGAGGTTCTGGCGGTGCTGGACTGGGAGCTGTCGACCCTGGGCGACCCCATGGCGGACCTGTCCTACTATCTGATCGGCTGGGTCATTCCCGCCAGCCAGCGCAACGGCGTGGGCGGCGCGGACCTGAAGGCGCTGGGCATTCCGACGGTGGAGGAGACGGTGGATCGCTATGCGGCGACCACCGGCATGCGGCCCGACAATCTGGACTGGCTGATGGCCTACAACCTGTTCCGGCTGGCGGCCATTTGTCAGGGCATCGCCGGGCGGGTGCGCGACGGCACCGCCTCCAGCCCCCAGGCGGTGGCCACCGCTGCGCAGGTTCATCCTCTGTCGGAGGCCGCCTGGGGCTTTGCGCAAAAGGCCGGCGCCTGAGGGTTTCTTGCGCCGCGTCTTGATTATCGCCCCAATTCCGCGTTAGCCCGCTTCTCCTTGAGCGCCGCCCCGGCTGCGCCGCACGCAGCACTGGACATTCCCGCTCCGCATGAGAGACCTCAAACAAACCGGCTTCACCGACCGCATCGCGGCCCAGCAGGCCCGCAAGAAGGCGCTTCTGGAAGGCTTCAAGCCCAAGCCCGCCCAGCCGGACCCCGAGTTCGACAAGCTGGCCGCCAAGCGCGCCGCCGAGAAGGAAGCCATCCGGGCCCAGCACGAGGCGGAAAAGGCCGAGAAGAAGCGTCTGGCCGCCGAGAAGGCCGCCGCCCGCGAGGCGGAGGCGCAGGAAGCCCAGGAGGCCGTCGACGCCGAACGCCGCGGCGCCCGCAAGGAGCGCAAGGCCCTCACCAAGGCCGAGCAGAAGGCGGCCCGTGACGCCCGCTACGCCCGCCGCAAGGCCGGACGCTAAACCACGCCGATCTGGTCAGAACGCATCCGTCACATTATCTGTGGCGGATGACCGCGCTCACATCCCGCACCGTCGCCCGCCTGCATCCCGCCCAGCGGGACGACATCGGCGATCTGATCACCCGTCGCCCCTTGCCGGGACCGGACCTGCCGCAGGTGGATCCGTTCCTGTTCCTGAACCATCACGGGCCCCAGACCTATCCGCCGAACAACCGGGGCCTGCCGTTCGGGCCGCACCCGCACCGGGGCTTCGAGACCGTCACCTTCATTCTGGAGGGCGAGCTGTCGCACGCGGACAGCGGCGGCGGTGAGAGCATCATCGGGCCGGGCGGGGTGCAGTGGATGACGGCCGGCTCCGGCCTGATCCACGCCGAGCTGTCCCCCGCCAGCTTCAAGCGCGACGGCGGGCCCATGGAGATCCTGCAACTGTGGGTGAACCTGCCGTCACGGCTGAAGATGACGGCGCCCAACTATGTGGGGCTGCAGGCCGCCGACATTCCCAAGGTCGCGCTGGATGACGGCCGGGTCACCGTCGAGGCGGTCTCGGGCCGCTGGGCCGGGACCGAGGCGCCGATCCAGTCCCTGATCGACATCCAGATGGCGGTTGTGCGCCTGAAGGCGGGCGGACGTCTGGAAACGCCGGTCGCGCCGGACCGCAACGTCTTTCTCTATGTGGTGCGCGGCGACGTGTCCGTGGGCGGGGCTCCGGTTCCCGCCTGGCATCTGGCTGCGCTGAACGATGACGGCGACGCGGTGCGTATCGAGGCCTCCAGCGACGCCGTGGTCCTGCTGGGCCATGCCGCGCCCATCGGCGAGCCGGTCTTCGCCCACGGCCCGTTCGTGATGAACACCCGCGAGGAGATCATCCAGGCGGTGCAGGATTATCAGGCCGGCAGGTTCGGCCCGCCGCCGCCGGTCTGAGGCAGGCGCTGAAGACGCCGGGCGTGCTTGTCGGCCATTTTCAGCGCCCAGCCCGTGGGGGTGACGCGCGCGGCGATGGACATGAAGCGGTTGAAGGCGCCGGGGATCACCACCGGCCGGTTGGCCTCGCAGGCCTCGTAGCCCGCCCGGATGACCGGTTCGGCGTCCATCCACATCCAGCGAGGATAG
>NZ_BATC01000041.1 GCF_000466985.1 Brevundimonas abyssalis TAR-001 | reverse complement strand
GCCATCCATATCGTCGCCGCCCTGCTGGAGGCGGGGCGTCGGGTGGCGGTCATCGATCTGGACCTGCGGCAGAAGTCGATGGCGCGGTTCTTCGCCAGTCGTCGCGCCTGGCTGGCCGCCAACAACCAGACCCTGCCCGAGCCCCTCATGGCCGATCTCGGCGACGGCGCCGCCCTGGCCCGCGCGGGCGAGGACGAGCAGATGGCCCGCTTCGAGGAGGCCTTCCAGGCCGCGCAGTCGGCCGAGTACATCGTCATGGACACCCCGGGCGGCGACACCGTCCTGTCCCGCGCCGCCCATGGCCGCGCCGACCTGATCGTCACCCCCATGAACGACAGCTTCGTGGACTTCGACCTGCTGGGCCACGTGGACCCGGTGACCCTCGATCTGCTCAAGCCCTCCATCTATTCCGAGACCGTGTGGGAGGCCCGCAAGCAGCGCGCCATCGCCAACGCGGCAAAGGGCCAGACCGGGACCATCGACTGGGTGGTGGTCACCAACCGCCTGGCCGTGTTCGAGGCCCGCAACCGCCGCCGTCTTGAGGAGCGCATGGCCAAGCTGGCCAAGCGGGTCGGCTTCCGCATGGGCCCGGGCCTGCGCGACCGGGTCATCTACCGCGAGCTGTTTCCCTTCGGTCTCACGGTCGCCGACCTGTCCGAACAGGTGCAGCCGGTGGAGATGGCCCTGGCCCACGTCTCGGCCCGTCAGGAGCTCCGCAGCCTGATGCTGTCGCTGGGCCTGGCCGAGGGCGCCCGTCTCGATGACGCGGCCTGACCCGATGATCTCATGGGCCTGATCTGGCTGATCGTCGGCGGCGTCGCCCTGTGGGCCCTGGTCCGTCTGGGCCGCCTGACCGAAGGGCCGGGCAGGGGACATTGGCGGGTGTCGGCCACCATCATCGCGGCGGCCTGCCTGGGCGGGGGCGCGCTGGCGCTCGCGCGCGGATCCTGGCTGATCGGAGGAACCCTGATCGCTGTCGGACTGTACTTCGCCCTCTCGTCGCGCATCCGGGCGGTCGTTCGTTCGGTGGAGTCGGGCATGAGTGCGAAGGAAGCCCGGGACACCCTCGGCGTCACGGCTGACGCGACCACGGAGCAGATCAACGCCGCCTGGAAACGCCTTATGGCCCGCGCCCACCCTGATCAGGGCGGCACCCAGGGGCTGGCCGCGCGCCTGAACGCGGCCCGGGATCGGCTGCTGAAGGGCTGATCAGTCCGGCCGGACCACCATGCAGGTGACGCGGCGCTCGGCCAGGGCCGCGCAGGCGGCGCGGGCGCTGTCCTCGGTCAGGCCGGTGAAGCGGCTGCGATACCATTCCCCGGCGGTCTGGACGGCCCGCTCGGCGCCGGTGAACTGGGTGCGGAAGCGGCGGTTGACCTCGGTCAGCCAGTTGTCGGCCACGTTGCGGTCGCGGAAAGCGCCCACCTGCACGGCCCAGGTCCCGGCCGCTCGCGCTGGTTCAGCCTCGCGCGCCGGACGCAGGGCCGCCTGTTGCGACGGCGCGCCGTTGAGCGCGGCGGTGAAGCTGGGGCTGCTCGACGTCACCCGCGACGTGTCGGCCGGGGCGGAGGTGAAGGCCACCGCCGTGCTCGTTTCCGGCTGGCTGTCGCTGCCGAAGGTCTCGACCGAGGCGTACTGGACCGGCCCGGACGCCGCGCTGCCGACGCCGTAGCCGCGGGATTCAAAGAAGGCCTGGGCGACCTGGATGGACTCGCCCGCCGCGCGGCGGCGCTCCACCTCGAAACCGGTGTTCATCAGTTCGGCCACATGGTCGTTGCGGGTGCGGCTGGAGCGTCCGCCCAGCACCACGGTGATGATGCGGCGTCCATCGCGCACGGCCGACGCCGCCAGATTGTAGCCCGAGGCGTTGGTGAAGCCCGTCTTGATGCCGTCATAGCCGTTGCCCGAGTGCAGCAGCCCGTTGGTGTTGCCATACTGCCGGCCGTTGTAGACCCAGTGGTGCTGGCCGAAATAGTGATAGTACTGCGGGTAGTCACGCATCACCGCGCGGCTCAGGATCGCCAGGTCGCGGGCGGACGAAATCTGTCGGCTGTCGGGCAGGCCGTGGGGGTTCACGAAGCGGGTCTGCGTCATGCCCAGCTCCTGCGCCCGCAGGGTCGACATGGCGGCGAAGCGGGCCTCGGACCCGCCCACATGCTCGGCGATGGCCACGGCGATGTCATTGGCCGAGCGCACCGCCAGCGAACGGATGGCGTCATCCACGGAAATGCGCTGACCGGCGGCCAGGCCCAGTTTCGAGGGCGGCTGCGAGGCGGCGCGCGGCGACACGGTGATCATGTCGTCCATCGCGATACGGCCCTCGGCCAGGGCCTCGAACGTCATGTACAGCGTCATGACCTTGGTGATGGAGGCAGGATAGCGCGGATTGTCGGCCCGTCGCGCGAACAGCACCTCGCCGGACTCCGCGTCCACCACGATGGCGGCGTATCGGGTGTTTTCGCCCGACTGGGCCACCAGGGGCTCGGCGCCGGGCGTGGGCGTGAGCCCGGCCGCGACCAGGACGAAGGCGAACAGAAGCGCTTGCACAAGGCCGACGTGGCGTCGGCCGGCTTGTCGTGTGAATGCCGTCATTGACCCGATAGCCTCTTTACTCACGCGCGACCCGACGCCCCCGATATCGCCACGCACCAAACCGCTATCATGCTTCATTGAGGTTTCGGCGTGGTAAACAACCGACAAACGCAATTTTGAACGCCTCTGGGGAAAACCGTCAAGAAAGTTTCATTGTGCGGTGCACAAAACATCCTTGACCCTTTCTCGCACGTGCGTCATAAGCCACACGTCGCCCGGGATTCTCCCCAGGCGAGAAAAATCATGGGGCGGGATGCACCGCCCAGACCGTTCAGGAGCATGACCATGGCTGACACCGCCGAGACCGTGAAGAAGACCATCGATCAAGCCAGCGCCAAGGCCGAGAAGACCCAGGCCGCCGGCGCCAAGGTTTTCCGTGACAGCGTCGAAAAGAGCGTCGCGGGCATGAGCGAACTCAACGCTCACGGGAAGAAGAACCTGGAAGCCATGGTCGAAAGCGCCACCGCCGCCCAGAAGGGCGCCGAGGCAATCGGCCAGCAGACCCTGGCCTATTCGAAGAAGTCCTGGGAAGACGGCGTCGCCGCCGCCCAATCCCTGACCCAGGCCCGTTCGGTTCAGGAACTGGTTGAACTGCAAACCGCCTTCGCCAAGACCTCGGTCGAAGCCTGGCTGGGCGCTTTCAACAAGACCACCGAACTGTACACCGCTTCGGTCAAGGACGCCTTCAAGCCGATCAACGAGCGCGTCACCGCGACCGTCGAGACCTTCCAGGCCGCGCGCTAAACCGCACTGTCTGTCGAGATCGAAAGGGCCCGGAGCGCAGCTCCGGGCCCTTTTTCGTGGGCGAAAACCGCTCAAGTCCGGGGATTGCGCGCAAGCGTGATCGACCGCCCCTTTTAAAACCCCCGACTTTCCATATCTAATCCATGGTGAGCAGGACCGAGTCCCTGCTCCGGGATTGAAGCGTAGAGACAGCGGAACAGCATGCCGTCGAGGAAAACGGATCAGGGACAGACAGGCGGGGGCGGCTTCGGCACAGCCGTCGTCACCGAAACCCGGCCCAAGCTGCAGAAGCCGTCGCTGTATCGCGTTCTGATCCTGAACGACGACTACACGCCGATGGAGTTCGTCATCTACGTGCTGGAGCGGTTCTTCGCCAAGTCGCGCGAGGACGCCACCCGCATCATGCTGCATGTGCATCAGCATGGCGTGGGCGTTTGCGGGGTGTTCACCTACGAAGTGGCCGAAACCAAGGTCGCCCAGGTGGTGGAGACCGCCCGCCGACACCAGCACCCGCTGCAATGCACAATGGAAAAGGACTGAGAGGAACCCCTGTTGCCCTCATTTTCGCGCCACCTCGAAGAAACCCTGCACCGGGCGGTCGCCTACGCCAATGAGCGCCGGCACGAATACGCCACGCTGGAGCACCTTCTGCTGGCGCTCGTCGACGACCCCGAAGCGGGCGCCGTCATGGCCGCCTGCAACGTCGACCTGGTCAATCTGAAGACCGCGCTCGCCCTCTACGTCGACACCGACCTGGCGGCTCTGGCCACCTCCATGGGCGAGGACGCCAAGCCCACGGCCGGCTTTCAGCGCGTGATCCAGCGCGCGGTCATCCATGTCCAATCGTCGGGCCGCGAGGAAGTCACCGGCGCCAATGTGCTGGTGGCCATCTTCTCCGAGCGCGAGAGCCACGCCGCCTATTTCCTGCAGGAGCAGGACATGACCCGCTATGACGCGGTCAACTACATCGCCCATGGCATCGCCAAGAAGGCGGGCGCGTCCGAGCCCAAGGCCGGCCGCAACGGACCGTCGGCGGAGGAAGGCGAGGAAGCTCCGTGGTCAAGCAGGGCGGCGAGGCCCTGGACGCCTATTGCGTCAACCTCAACGAGAAGTCGAAGGACGGAAAGATCGACCCCCTCATCGGCCGTCAGGCGAGGTGGAGCGCTCGATCCAGATCCTGTGCCGCCGCACCAAGAACAACCCGCTGCTGGTTGGCGACCCCGGCGTGGGCAAGACCGCCATCGCCGAAGGCCTGGCGCGCAAGATCGTCAATAACGAGGTGCCCGACGTCCTCAAGAACGCCACCATCTTCTCGCTCGACATGGGCGCGCTGCTGGCCGGCACCCGCTATCGCGGCGACTTCGAGGAGCGTCTGAAGCAGGTGGTCAAGGAGCTGGAGAACCACCCGGACTCCATCCTGTTCATCGACGAGATCCACACGGTCATCGGCGCCGGCGCCACCTCGGGCGGAGCATGGACGCCTCGAACCTGCTGAAGCCGGCGCTCGCCTCGGGCAGCCTGCGCTGCATGGGCTCGACCACCTACAAGGAATACCGCCAGCACTTTGAGAAGGATCGCGCCCTCGTGCGCCGGTTCCAGAAGATCGATGTGAACGAGCCGACGGTGGACGACACCATCAAGATCCTGAAGGGCCTCAAGAGCTACTACGAGACCTTCCACAAGCTGCGCTACACCGATGCGGCGATCCGCTCGGCGGTGGAGCTGTCGGCCCGCTACATGACCGACCGCAAGCTGCCGGACAAAGCCATCGACGTGATCGACGAGGCCGGCGCCAGCCAGATGCTGCTGCCGGAATCCAGGCGCAAGAAGACCATCGGCCAGAAGGAGATCGAGGCCGTCGTCTCCAAGATGGCCCGCATCCCTGCCAAGTCGGTCTCCAAGTCCGACACCGAGGCGCTCAAGAACCTGCATCTGGACCTGCAGCGCGCGGTGTTCGGTCAGGATCAGGCCATCGAGCAACTGGCCACGGCCATGAAGCTGGCCCGCGCCGGCCTGCGCGATCCTGACAAGCCCATCGGCAGCTATCTGTTCAGCGGCCCCACCGGGGTCGGCAAGACCGAGGCGGCCAAGCAGCTGGCGGGCACCCTGGGCATCGAGATGCTGCGCTTCGACATGTCCGAGTACATGGAGCGCCACACCGTCAGTCGCCTGATCGGCGCGCCTCCGGGCTATGTGGGCCACGACCAGGGCGGCCTGCTGACCGACGCGGTGGATCAGCATCCCCACGCGGTGGTCCTGCTGGACGAGATCGAGAAGGCGCACCCCGACGTCTACAACATCCTGCTCCAGGTCATGGACCACGGCATGCTGACGGACGCGGTGGGCAAGAAGGTCGACTTCCGCAACGTGGTGCTGATCATGACCACCAACGCGGGGGCCGCCGACAACGCCCGCGCCGCCATCGGCTTCGGCCGCGGCAAGGTGGAGGGCGAGGACGACAAGGCCATCCAGCGCCTGTTCACGCCCGAGTTCCGCAACCGCCTGGACGCCATCGTGGCCTTCAAGCCCCTGGGTCAGGACGTCATCCGTCAGGTGGTGACCAAGTTCGTGCTGCAGCTGGAAGCCCAGCTGGCGGACCGCAACATCACCATCGAACTGACCGACGAGGCCACCGACTGGCTGGCCCAGAACGGCTTCGACGAGCTGTACGGCGCGCGGCCCCTGGCCCGCGTCATCCAGGACTCGATCAAGAAGCCCTTGGCCGACGACATCCTGTTCGGACGTCTGATGCGCGGCGGCCATGTGAAGGTGACGCTGAAGGACGGCAAGATCGCCTTCGACATCACCACGGCCGATACGGGCCCCGCCAAGCGCAAGGCGGGCGAGAAGACCGAGGCGGTGGAGTAGGGGCTGATCCAAGTCGAAGCTTTAGCGTTAGGCTCCGTGTAAGATGACGGAGGCGGCGTGACGGGCATCGACTGGCGGCTGGATCGGAAGCGGGCGCGCAAGCTGGGCGCTGTGCTGGGCGTCGGCCTGGCCCACGTCGCCCTGCTGGCCGTTCTCACCCGGTCCCAGCCCCTGCCGCCCGACCCGCCGCTCCCTCCCATCGAGGTCTTTCTGGTTCCGCCGCCCGAGCCGGAGCCCGAGCCCCCGCCGCCGGACCCGTCGCCCGAGGCGGGGGGCGGGCGCCCGCCGCGCCCTCGGTGGTCCACACGCCGCCGAACCCGCCGCCCGAGCCGCCCGAGATCATCGCCCCCATCGAGCAGCGCCCGAGCCCGCGCTCAATGTCGGCGCCGCCCCCACGGAAAGCCCCGAGCCCGGCATGGGCCAGGGCGGGCAGGGGACCGGCACAGGCACGGGAACCGGCGCGGGCGACGGCCCCGGCTCGGGCAGCGGTCCGGCGCAGATCGTCCGCGGCCCCACCCTGGGCCAGATCCAGGCCGCCCATCCGCCCGGCGCGCGCAGCGTTTATGGACGGGTCAGCCTGTCCTGCGTCATCCGTCTGGACCAGTATCTGGACCAGTGTCGCGTGGTCAGCGAATCCCCCCCCGGTCGGGGCTTCGGCGAGGCGGGACTTGTCGTCTCCCGTTATTTCCGCTTTCGTCCTCCCACGCAGGGTGGTCGTCCCGTGGAGGGCCGGCGCGTCGTCGTCGGCGTCGACTTCGGTCGGCCGCGCCGCTGAGCGCGCCAACCCATTGACGCAATCTGAATCCCCTGTATAAGGCCCGTCTTCCGCGAAAGACGCGCAGCGCGCTCCTGGTCTGTCGACCGGAGCGTTCTTCGCGTCTGCGACGCGTATTGGAGAGATCGACAACGTGGCCCGTATCGCAGGCGTCAACATTCCGACGAACAAGCGCGTTGAGATCGCGCTTCAGTACATTCATGGCATTGGCCCGAAGTCGGCCAGGGACATCACCGCCAAGGTCGGCATCGAACCCGCGCGTCGGGTCAACGAGCTGACCGACGCCGAGGTGCTCCAGATTCGTGAAGCGATCGACAGCGACTTCATGGTCGAGGGCGACCTGCGCCGCGAGACGTCCATGAACATCAAGCGCCTGATGGACCTGGCCTGCTACCGCGGCCTGCGTCACCGCAAGGGCCTGCCGGTCCGCGGTCAGCGCACCCACACCACGCCCGCACCCGCAAGGTCCGGCCAAGCCGATCGCCGGCAAGAAGAAGTAATCGGGAAGAACTGACTGATGGCCAAGGAACCGGGTCGCGTCAAACGCCGCGAGCGCAAGAACATCACCTCCGGCGTCGCCCACGTGAACGCCAGCTTCAACAACACCATGGTGACCATCACCGACGCGCAGGGAAATGCGATTTCCTGGTCGTCGGCCGGCCACATGGGCTTCAAGGGTTCGCGCAAGTCGACCCCGTACGCCGCCCAGATGGCCGCCGAGGACGCGGCCAAGAAGGCCGGCGAGCACGGCGTCAAGACCCTGGAAGTCAACGTCTCGGGCCCCGGCTCCGGGCGTGAGTCGGCCCTGCGCGCCCTGCAGGCCGCGGGCATGACCATCACCACCATCCGCGACGTCACCCCGATGCCGCACAACGGATGCCGCCCGCCCAAGCGCCGCCGCGTCTAAGCCTGCCGCCGACCCCATTCCTACGCCGGTCCTGGCGTCCAGAACGCTGGACGCGGGCCCGGCGAAACCCGTTCGAGGGACATCGATGATCGAAAGAAACTGGCAAGAGCTGATCCGTCCCGAAAAGCCGCAGATTGACGCGGGCGGCGATCCGCAGCGCAAGGCGCGGCTGGTGGCGGAACCGCTCGAGCGCGGCTTCGGCGTGACGCTGGGCAACGCGCTTCGCCGCGTGCTGCTGTCGTCGCTGCAAGGCGCGGCCGTGACCGCCATCCAGATCGACGGCGTGGTGCACGAGTTCTCGTCGCTGGAAGGCGTCCGCGAGGACGTCGTGGACATCGTCCTGAACATCAAGCAGCTGGCCCTGCGCCTGCACGCCGAAGGCCCCAAGCGCATGACGCTGAAGGCCACCGGCCCCGGTGCCGTGACCGCTGCCCAGATCGAGACCTCGGCAGACATCGAGGTGCTGAACCCCGACCACGTGCTCTGCACCCTGGACGACGGCGCCTCGGTCCGCATGGAGCTGACGGTTCAGAACGGCAAGGGCTACGTGGCCGCCGAGTTCAACCGTCCGGAAGACGCCCCCATCGGCCTGATCTCGGTGGATGCGCTCTATTCGCCGGTCAAGCGCGTCGCCTACCGGGTCGAGCCGACCCGCCAGGGCCAGTCGCTGGACTACGACAAGCTGATCATGGAAGTGGAGACCAACGGCGCGGTGTCGCCGGTGGACGCCGTGGCCTACGCCGCCCGCATCCTTCAGGACCAGCTGCAGATCTTCATCACCTTCGACGAGCCCAAGGCGGCGGTTGAGGCGTCGGACGGCAAGCCCGATCTGCCGTTCAACCCGGCCCTGCTGAAGAAGGTGGACGAGCTGGAGCTGTCGGTCCGTTCGGCCAACTGCCTGAAGAACGACAACATCGTCTACATCGGCGACCTGATCCAGAAGACCGAGGGCGAAATGCTTCGCACCCCGAACTTCGGCCGCAAGTCGTTGAATGAAATCAAGGAAGTCCTCGCTTCGATGAGCCTGTCGCTCGGCATGGATGTGCCGAACTGGCCGCCGGAGAACATCGAGGAACTCGCCAAGAAGTTCGAAGACCAGATCTAGGTTGCTAAAGGGCCGGGGCGGCGTTGACGCCCGGTCTGACTGAGGAGAGACCCCAATGCGCCACGGCGCCGCTCATCGTAAGCTCGGCCGCACGGCCAGCCACCGCCAGGCCATGCTGGCCAACATGGCTGCGTCGCTGATCAAGCACGAGCAGATCACGACGACCTTGCCCAAGGCCAAGGAGCTTCGTCCCTACGTGGAGAAGCTCGTGACCCTGGCCAAGAAGGGTGATCTGGCCGCGCGCCGTCAGGCCATCAGCCAGGTCCGCGACGTGACCCAGGTCGGCAAGCTGTTCGACACCATCGGCGGTCGTTACGCCGAGCGTCCGGGCGGTTACATCCGCATCATGAAGGCGGGCTTCCGCCACGGCGACAACGCCGCCATGGCCGTGATCGAGTTCGTCGACCGCGACGTGGACGCCAAGGGTCTGGACTCCGGTCCGGTCTACTCGGCCGTCGACGATTCCGAGGACTGATCGGTCCCTTCTGATCTGGTTTGAATTGAGGGCGGCGGGCTTCGGGTCCGCCGCCCTTTTTCTATCCGCCGCCCATCAGCGCATAAAGCACCGCCGCCCAGACGGCGGCGACGGCGAGGACGTATCCGGCCGTGATCCGGCGGGGCGGGGGCAGGGGTGGTCTGTCTTTCCGGTTCATCGATCAGGATGAAGCGTCGATTGCCCCCGGCGGCCAATCGATTTAAGCGGAGCCTTCTTGTGAGGTTTCTTCACATGCGCCGCCCGCTTCCGCCCCTCAACGCCCTGCGCGCCTTCGAGGCCTTCGCCCGTCACGGCTCCATGACGGCCGCCGCCGACGAACTGTGCGTCACCCACGGCGCCGTCAGCCGGCAGGTGAAACAGCTTCAGGATCAACTGGGCGTGGTTCTGGTGGAGGGCCCCCGCAACCGCCTCCAGCTGACGCCCGCGGGCCGTATCCTGGCCGACGGCCTCACGGCGCCCTTCGACGGCATAAGCCAGGCGGTCTCCGCCGCGCGGGCCGGGCCGGGCGCCCGCCGCGAGATCGAGATCGCCTGCCTGGGCACCTTCGCCATGAAATGGCTGATTCCGCGCCTGTCCCGCTTCGTGGAGCAGCATCCGGATTTGAGAGTGCGGGTCTCGGAGTCCTTCGGGCCCGTGGATTTCCGCCGCCAATCCTGTGACGGCGCCATCCGCATCGTCGACCACGATGATCCGGCGTTTGAGCCCAGGGCTGCCTTCCTGGCCAACAACCACGGGCCCGTGGTCGCGGCCGACCTGGCCGGGGCGGACCTGACCGTCGCCGACCTGTTCCGTCTGCCCCGCCTGTACGCCACCACCTACCGCGAGGGTTGGCGGACCTGGACGGCGGCCAACGGGCTGGACCTGCCGCCGCCGACGGCCGAGCGCGAGTTCGGCCACAACCATTCCCTGATCGAGGCCGCCGCGGCTGGGCTGGGCGCCGCCGTCATTCCGTGGAGCTTCGTGGCGCCGGACATCGAGTCCGGCCGCCTGGCCGCGCCGTTCGGCTTCATCTCGCGGCCCGCGTCCTACGTCTTCCTGCGTCCGCCCCACCGCGCCGACCCGGCCATGGACGCCTTTCAGGACTGGCTGATCGCCGAGGGCGCCGCGACGCCGGCCCCGCCTGCCCCTATCCGGCCGGCGTGACGTCCAGCAACTCGACCTTGAACAGCAGGGCCGAATTCGGCGGGATCTCGCCGCCGCCCGCGCCGCGCCCGCCATAGGCGAGGCCGGCGGGAATGACGAAGTTGAACGTCTCCCCGACCCGCATCAGCTGAAGACCCTCGGTCCAGCCGGAAATGACGCGGTTCAGCGGAAATTCGATCGGCTCGCCCCGCTCGTAGGAGCTGTCGAACACCCGCCCGTCGATGAAGGTCCCCTCATAGTGCACCCGCACCGTATCCGTCGGCCCGGGCATGGCGCCGTCGGCGTTGGGCGCCCCTCACGCCGATATTGCAGGCCGCTTTCCGTCGTGCCCCAGCCCCGCCGCGCCCCGCTCCACGCCAGATAGGCCGCCTGACCCGCCTCCCAGCGTTCCTGCGAGGGCGGGCCCGGATCGACCGGCGCGGGCTGAGGCACCGTAGCGCAGGCGGCGAGGGCGAGGGTGAGGGCGGCGAGGGGGATCAGGGTGCGGTTCATGGCATGACGCTAGCCGATTCCGGCATCTGCGGATATCTGGACGCGAGGGCCTTTATTTCGTCCGAAAAGCGAGTATATGTGCCCGCTCCGCTGATTCCGAACAGAAGCTGCGCGAAAGCGCCGAGGCGTGGTCCGTCGCCCTCCGACCACCGCGAAGGCGTGCTCCTCCCCAAGGGAGCCACTGAAATTTCAGGCGTTCTGGTCCCAAGACTTCGTGTCCGGGCCGAGGGTGAACGCCGAGAAACCGGGTCACGGGTCGCCGTAAAGGCGTCGCCGTGGCCGCTGCATTGTGACGCGGGTCCACGCCCGCGCGATTGGGAAAACGAATGGCAAAGTCCACCGCCGGCCTGACCATCAACGGCCAGATCGCCTCCGCCCAGACCTTCACCGGCAAAAAGCGCATCCGCAAGTCCTTCGGGCGCATCCCCGAGGCGGTGCAGATGCCGAACCTGATCGAGGTTCAGCGCGCGTCCTACGAGCAGTTCCTGCAGCGCGAGGTCCGTCCCGGCCAGCGCAAGGACGAGGGTATCGAGGCGGTCTTCAAGTCGGTCTTCCCGATCAAGGACTTCAACGAACGCGCCGTGCTGGAATATGTCTCCTACGAGTTCGAGGAGCCCAAGTACGACGTCGAGGAATGCATCCAGCGCGACATGACCTACGCCGCGCCGCTGAAGGTCAAGCTGCGCCTGATCGTGTTCGAGACCGACGAGGAGACCGGCGCGCGCTCGGTCAAGGACATCAAGGAGCAGGACGTCTACATGGGCGACATCCCGCTCATGACCGGCAAGGGCACCTTCGTCGTCAACGGCACCGAGCGGGTGATCGTCTCCCAGATGCACCGGTCGCCGGGCGTCTTCTTCGACCACGACAAGGGCAAGACGCACGCCTCGGGCAAGCTGCTGTTCGCCGCCCGCGTGATCCCCTATCGCGGCTCCTGGCTGGACTTCGAGTTCGACGCCAAGGACCTCGTCTATGTGCGTATCGACCGTCGCCGCAAGCTGCCCGCCACCACCTTCCTGATGGCCTTGGGCATGGACGGCGAGGAGATCCTGCGGACCTTCTACGAAACCGTCCCCTACGAGAAGCGCGGCGAAGGCTGGGTCACCCCCTACAAGCCCGAGCGCTGGCGCGGGGTTAAGCCCGAATTCGATCTGGTCGACGCCGACACCGGCGAAGTCGCCGCCCCGGCCGGAACCAAGGTCAGCGCCCGTCAGGCCAAGAAGCTGGCCGACGGCGGCCTGAAGTCCCTGCTGCTGGCGCCCGACGCCCTGCTGGGGCGCTACCTGGCCGCCGACGCGGTCAACATGGAAACCGGCGAGATCTACGCCGAGGCCGGCGACGAGCTGGACCAGGCCGCCATCGAGCTGCTCGAGGAGAGCGGCTTCTCCACCATCGACGTGCTGGACATCGACCACGTCACGGTCGGCGCCTACATGCGCAACACCCTGCGGGTGGACAAGAACGACGCCCGCGAGGACGCCCTGTTCGACGTCTACCGCGTCATGCGCCCGGGCGAGCCGCCGACGCCGGAAGCGGCCGACGCCATGTTCAACAGCCTGTTCTTCGATTCCGAGCGCTACGACCTGTCCTCGGTCGGCCGCGTGAAGATGAACATGCGCCTGGAGACGCCGGAAGTCGCCGACGACATCCGCGTCCTGCGCAAGGACGACGTGCTCAAGGTCCTGCAGATCCTGGTGGGCCTGAAGGACGGCCGCGGCGAGATCGACGACATCGACAACCTCGGCAACCGCCGGGTCCGTTCGGTGGGCGAGCTGCTGGAGAACCAGTACCGCGTCGGCCTGCTGCGCATGGAGCGCGCCATCAAGGAGCGCATGTCCTCGGTCGATATCGACACGGTCATGCCGCACGACCTGATCAACGCCAAGCCGGCCGCCGCGGCCGTGCGCGAGTTCTTCGGGTCGTCGCAGCTGTCCCAGTTCATGGACCAGACCAACCCGCTGTCGGAAATCACCCACAAGCGCCGCCTGTCGGCGCTCGGCCCGGGCGGTCTGACCCGCGAGCGCGCCGGCTTCGAAGTCCGCGACGTGCACCCGACCCACTACGGCCGCATCTGCCCGATCGAAACGCCGGAAGGCCCGAACATCGGCCTGATTAACTCGCTGGCCACCCACGCGCGGGTCAACAAGTACGGCTTCATCGAGAGCCCGTACCGCCGCATCAAGGACGGCAAGACCACCGACGACGTGGTCTACATCTCGGCGATGGAAGAGGCGAAATACACCATCGCCCAGGCCAACATCGAGCTGAAGGACGGCGAAATCGTCGAGGATCTGGTCCCGGGCCGGATCAACGGTGAATCCCAGCTTCTGCCCAAGGAAGCGGTCGACATGATGGACGTGTCGCCGAAACAGGTCGTTTCGGTCGCCGCGGCCCTGATCCCGTTCCTGGAAAACGATGACGCCAACCGGGCCCTGATGGGCGCCAACATGCAGCGTCAGGCCGTGCCGCTGGTGCAAGCTGACGCCCCGCTCGTGGGCACCGGCATGGAAGACGTGGTGGCCCGCGACTCCGGCGCCGTGGTCGTGGCTCGCCGCGACGGCGTGGTCGAGCAGATCGACGGCACCCGCATCGTGGTGCGCGCCACCTCGGACCTGGAAGCCGCCCGCTCGGGCGTGGACATCTACCGCCTGTCCAAGTTCCAGCGCTCCAACCAGTCCACCTGCATCAACCAGCGCCCGATCGTGCGCGTGGGCGATGCGGTCAAGAGCGGCGACGTCATCGCCGACGGCCCGTCCACGGACCTGGGCGAACTGGCCCTGGGCCGCAACGCGCTCGTCGCGTTCATGCCCTGGAACGGCTACAACTTCGAGGACTCGATCCTGATCTCCGAGCGCATCGTGCGCGACGACGTCTTCACCTCCATCCACCTGGAGGAGTTCGAGGTCATGGCCCGCGACACCAAGCTCGGGCCCGAGGAAATCACCCGCGACATCCCCAACGTCGGTGAAGAAGCCCTCCGCAATCTGGACGAGGCCGGCATCGTCGCCATCGGCGCCGAAGTGCACGCCGGCGACATCCTGGTCGGCAAGGTCACGCCCAAGGGCGAGAGCCCGATGACCCCGGAAGAGAAGCTGCTGCGCGCCATCTTCGGCGAAAAGGCCTCGGACGTGCGCGACACCTCCCTGCGCCTGCCGCCCGGCGCCAGCGGCATCATCATCGACGTCCGAGTCTTCAACCGTCACGGCGTCGACAAGGACGAGCGCGCCATGGCCATCGAGCGTTCGGAAATCGAACGCCTGGGCAAGGACCGCGACGACGAGCTCAAGATCCTCGAGCGCAACGTCTATTCGCGCCTCAAGGAGCTGGTGCTCGGCAAGACCGCCGTGTCCGGTCCCAAGGGCCTGGGCCGCGGCGAGATCACCGAGGCCAAGCTGGACGAACTGTCGCGCGGCCTGTGGTGGCAGATCGCCATGGACGACGAAAAGGCCCAGGGCGAGCTCGAGGCCATGAAGAAGTCGTTCGAGGACGCCCGCAAGGCCCTCGACCGTCGCTTCGAGGACAAGGTCGAGAAGCTGCAGCGCGGCGACGAACTGCCCCCGGGCGTCATGAAGATGGTCAAGGTCTTCGTGGCTGTGAAGCGCAAGCTGCAGCCCGGCGACAAGATGGCCGGCCGCCACGGCAACAAGGGCGTGATCTCCAAGATCCTGCCCATGGAGGACATGCCCTTCCTCGAGGACGGCACGCCGGTCGACGTCGTGCTGAACCCGCTGGGCGTGCCCTCGCGCATGAACATCGGCCAGATCTTTGAAACGCACCTGGGCTGGGCTTCGGCCGGTCTGGGCCGCCAGATCAAGGGTCTGCTCGAGGACTGGACCCAGAACGGGGGGCAGAAGAAGGCCCTGATCGAACGCCTCACCGAGATCTACGGCGCGGACACCCCCCTGCCGCAGGACGAGGACGAGCTGATCGAACTGGCCCGCAACCTGTCCAAGGGCGTTCCGTTCGCCACCCCGGTGTTCGACGGCGCGCACATCTCGGACATCGAGCGCCTGCTGGAAGAGGCCGGCCTGAACAAGTCCGGCCAGTCCTGGCTGTACGACGGCCAGACCGGGGAGCGCTTCAAGCGTCCGGTCACGGTCGGCTACATCTACATGCTGAAGCTGCACCACCTGGTGGACGACAAGATCCACGCCCGCTCCATCGGCCCCTACAGCCTGGTCACCCAGCAACCGCTGGGCGGCAAGGCCCAGTTCGGCGGCCAGCGTTTCGGCGAGATGGAGGTGTGGGCGCTGGAGGCTTACGGCGCCGCCTACACCCTGCAGGAGATGCTGACGGTGAAGTCCGACGACGTGGCCGGCCGCACCAAGGTCTACGAAGCCATCGTCCGCGGCGACGACAGCTTCGAGGCGGGCATTCCCGAGAGCTTCAACGTGCTCGTCAAGGAAATGCGCTCGCTGGGTCTGAACGTGGAGCTGGAGAACGGCTGATCGACCGATGATCCCTCCTCACGCAAGCGGGGAGGGACGGTCTCTCGCTCTTCTCCCTCAATGAATTTTGGCGGGTAGCCCCGCAGAAGGAATCAAGATGAACCAGGAAGTCCTGAACATCTTCAACCCGGTCCCGGTCACCCCGACCTTCGACCAGATCAAGATCGCCCTGGCCTCGCCGGAGAAGATCAAGTCCTGGTCGTTCGGCGAGATCAAGAAGCCGGAGACGATCAACTACCGCACGTTCAAGCCCGAGCGTGACGGCCTGTTCTGCGCCCGCATCTTCGGTCCGACCAAGGACTACGAGTGCCTGTGCGGCAAGTACAAGCGCATGAAGTACAAGGGCATCATCTGCGAGAAGTGCGGCGTGGAGGTCACCCTGGCCCGCGTCCGTCGCGAGCGCATGGGCCACATCGAACTGGCCGCCCCGGTCGCCCACATCTGGTTCCTGAAGTCCCTGCCCAGCCGCATCTCGCTGATGCTGGACATGGCCCTGAAGGACGTGGAGCGGGTTCTCTATTTCGAGAACTACATCGTCACCGAGCCGGGCCTCACGCCCCTCAAGCAGAACCAGCTTCTGACCGAGGACGAGTACTACCAGTTCCAGGAAGAGTACGGCGATGACGGCTTCACCGCCGAGATCGGCGCCGAGGCCGTGCGCGGCCTGCTTATGGGCATCGACCTGCACGCCGAGGCCGAGAAGCATCGCGCCGAACTGGCCGACAGCCCCTCGGAGCTGAAGGCCAAGAAGGCCTCCAAGCGCCTCAAGATCATGGAAGCCTTCATCGAGTCCGGCAACAAGCCGGAGTGGATGATCCTGACCATCGTGCCGGTCATCCCGCCGGAACTGCGCCCGCTGGTGCCGCTGGACGGCGGCCGCTTCGCCACCTCCGACCTGAACGACCTGTATCGCCGGGTCATCAACCGGAACAACCGCCTGAAGCGCCTGATGGAGCTTCGCGCGCCGGACATCATCATCCGCAACGAAAAGCGGATGCTGCAGGAATCCGTCGACGCCCTGTTCGACAACGGCCGCCGCGGCCGGGTCATCACCGGCGCCAACAAGCGGCCCCTGAAGTCGCTGGCCGACATGCTGAAGGGCAAGCAGGGCCGCTTCCGTCAGAACCTGCTGGGCAAGCGCGTGGACTACTCGGGCCGTTCGGTCATCGTGGTGGGTCCCGAGCTCAAGCTGCACGAGTGCGGCCTGCCCAAGAAGATGGCGCTGGAGCTGTTCAAGCCGTTCATCTACGCGCGTCTGGACGCCAAGGGCCTGTCGGGCACCGTCAAGCAGTCCAAGCGCATGGTCGAGCGTGAGCAGCCCCAGGTCTGGGACATCCTCGACGAGGTGATCCGCGAACACCCGGTTCTGCTGAACCGCGCCCCGACGCTTCACCGTCTGGGCATCCAGGCGTTCGAGCCCAAGCTGATCGAGGGCAAGGCCATCCAGCTTCACCCGCTGGTCTGCGCCGCCTTCAACGCCGACTTCGACGGCGACCAGATGGCCGTGCACGTCCCGCTGAGCCTCGAGGCCCAGCTGGAAGCGCGCGTGCTGATGATGTCCACCAACAACATCCTCAGCCCCGCCAACGGCAAGCCGATCATCGTGCCGTCGCAGGACATCGTCCTGGGCCTGTACTACCTGTCGCTGGTCAAGGACGGCGAGCCGGGTGAGAACAAGCTGTTCGCCAACATCGGCGAGATCGACGCCGCGCTCGACGCTGGCGTGGTGACCCTGCACAGCAAGATCAAGGCCCGCTGGACCGAGCACGACGCCGAGGGCAAGGAGGTGACCAAGGTCATCGACACCACCCCCGGCCGCATGAAGCTGGGGGCCCTGCTGCCGCGCAACCCCAACGTCGGCTACCGCCTTCTGGAGAAGAACCTCACCAAGAAGGAAATCGGCAATCTGATCGACGTGGTCTATCGCCACTGCGGTCAGAAGGCGACGGTGATCTTCGCCGACCGCATGATGCAGCTGGGCTTCCGTGAGGCGGCCAAGGCGGGCATCTCGTTCGGCAAGGACGACATCGTGATCCCGGCCAGGAAGACCGAGATCGTCGACGCCACCCGCGCCCAGGTCGAGGAGTACGAGCAACAGTACGCCGACGGCCTGATCACCAAGGGCGAGAAGTACAACAAGGTCGTTGACGCCTGGGCCAAGGCCACCGATCGCATCGCCGACGAGATGATGGGCGAGATCGCCCAGCCGGTGCAGCTGGGCGACGGCCGCACCGCCGAGATCAACTCGGTATACATGATGGCCAACTCCGGGGCTCGTGGCTCCCAGGCCCAGATGAAACAGCTGGGCGGCATGCGCGGCCTGATGGCCAAGCCCTCCGGCGAGATCATCGAGACCCCGATCGTCTCGAACTTCAAGGAAGGCCTGACCGTGCTGGAGTACTTCAACTCCACCCACGGCGCCCGTAAGGGTCTGGCTGACACCGCCCTGAAGACCGCCAACTCGGGTTATCTGACCCGTCGTCTGGTGGACGTGGCGCAGGACTCCATCGTCACCGAGGAAGACTGCGGCTCCACGCGCGGCATCACCCTGCGCGCGGTGGTCGAGGGCGGCGACGTCCTGGTTTCGCTGGGGCAGCGCGTGCTGGGCCGTTACGCGGCCGAGGACATCAAGGAGCCGGGCACGGACAACGTCCTGTTCCCCGCCGACACCTATCTGGTCGAGGAGGTCATCGAAGAGATCGAGGCCGCCGGCGTCCAGTCGGTCAAGGTGCGCTCGGCCCTCACGTGTGAGGCCGAGGCCGGAATCTGCGGCATGTGCTACGGCCGTGACCTGGCGCGCGGCACCAACGTCAACATCGGCGAGGCGGTCGGGGTCATCGCGGCCCAGTCCATCGGCGAGCCGGGCACCCAGCTGACGATGCGGACCTTCCACATCGGCGGCACCGCCCAGGTGGCCGAAACCTCGTTCGTGGAAGCGACCAACGCCGGCTCCATCAAGATCGTCGGCCCGACCGTCAAGGCGGCCCACGGGGATCTGGTGGCCATGAGCCGCAACGTCGTCATCACCGTGGTGGTCGACGGCAAGGATCGCGAGAGCCACAAGGTGCCCTACGGCGCCCGCCTGCGGGTCAAGGACGGTGTCGAGATCAAGCGCGGCGAGCGCATGGCCGAGTGGGATCCCTACACCACCCCGATCATCACCGAGGTGGGTGGTTCGGTCCGCTTCGAGGATCTGGCCGACGGCCTGTCGGTCAAGGAAGAGACGGACGAGGCACCGGCATCACCCAGCGCGTCGTCTCCGACTGGCGCGCCAGCCCCCGCGGCTCGGACCTGCGTCCGGCCCTGGGCGTGATCAAGGGCGAGTCCTACGCCAAGCTGGCCTCGGGCTCCGACGCCCGCTACCTGCTGCCCGTGGGCGCGATCCTCTCGGTCAACAACGGTGACGAGGTCAAGCCGGGCGAGATCATCGCCCGTATCCCGACCGAAGGCGCCAAGACCCGAGACATCACCGGCGGTCTGCCGCGGGTGGCCGAGCTGTTCGAGGCCCGTCGTCCCAAGGACTGCGCGGTCATCGCCGAGATGGACGGCCGCGTCGAGTTCGGTCGCGACTACAAGAACAAGCGCCGCATCAAGATCACGCCTGAGCCGGACGCTGACGGCAACCAGGCCGATGCGGTCGAGTTCCTGATCCCCAAGGGCAAGCACATCTCCGTCCACGACGGCGATCTGATCCAGAAGGGCGACTACATCATCGATGGCAACCCGGATCCGCACGATCTGCTGCGCATCCAGGGGGTCGAGGCGCTGGCCGAGTATCTGGTCAACGAAGTGCAGGAGGTCTACCGACTGCAGGGCGTGCCGATCAACGACAAGCACATCGAGGTGATCGTTCGCCAGATGCTGCAGAAGGTCGAAATCCTCGATCCGGGCGAAACCGGCCTGATCAAGGGCGATCACATGGACCGTCCCGAGTTCGACATCGAGCAGGCCAAGACCGTGAAGCGCAAGGCCCGCCCGGCGACCACCCAGCCGGTTCTGCTGGGCATCACCAAGGCCTCGCTGCAGACCAAGAGCTTCATCTCGGCCGCCTCCTTCCAGGAGACGACCCGCGTGCTGACCGACGCCTCGGTCAACGGCAAGGTCGATACCCTGGAAGGCCTGAAGGAGAACGTGATCGTGGGCCGCCTGATTCCGGCGGGCACGGGCGCCTATCTCCGGTCGCTGCAGAAGATCGCCAACGAGCGCGACGCCGTCCTCACCAAGCAGCGCGAGGACGCCGTCGAGCCGCTGCCGGCCGATCTGGCGCTGGAGCTGGAAGGCGAGAAGACCGAAGGCTGACAAGCCTGCCTCAAAACGATCAGGGCGGCGTCGAAAGGCGCCGCCCTTTTCTTTGCCGATCGCACGTCCCCGATTGACGCAGCGTGCCCTTACGGTCGTCGGCCATGAGCGAGATCGTGGCGACAGACCATGAGGCCGCGCCGGACCTGGGCTGGATGATCGCCCGGGCCTGGCGTCTGGCCGCGCGCGCCATCCGCACCGGGCGCGCGGGCGAGGCCATGCGCTGGTTGTCTGTCCACGCCCGGCTGGCGGCCATGGCCGAACCAGACCAGACGCCCGACCCCGACCCCGGCCCCGCTCCGGCCGCCACAGCCGAATCCGACCCGGCCCCGGGGGCGGTGCGGCCTGAAAAGGCTGTTCGTGCCGCCGCGCCCGGATTGCACCAATTGCACCAATTGCACCGTGCAATTCCCCGGCGTCCGGCTCAGACGCCGACCACCGGCCCCGACCCGCCCTGATCCACGTCGTCCGGACCGGAATTGGTCGGGTTCCGGGCGTCCTTCAGACGATGATGCTCACCATGCAGGCCCCGTCAGCCCCTTCCACGAGAAGGGGGTTCGGTCGGCTCGCCTGAAGGCTGATGCGCCAAGGCCGGATGGCGATCAGGCCATCTGCTCGCGGGCCTTGGTGAAATACTGCCAGCCGGTCCAGACGGTGACGATGGCGGCGATCCAGAGCATCACATCGGCGAAGGTCTGGAAGTTGGGCAGCAGCTGCAGATCCCAGCCGAACACGCCCCAGTTCAGGGCCAGCAACTGCAGGCCCAGCGAGAACAGCTGCAGCGTCGTCTTCCACTTGGCCAAGGTCGTCACCGGCAGCTTGACCTCGCCCGCCAGGGTCTCGCGCAGCGCCGAGACCGCGAACTCGCGGAACAGGATCAGGCCGCAGGGGATGGCGATCTGGGTCAGCGAGCCCGAGGTCAGCAGCCCCAGGATGGCGCCGGTCACCAGGATCTTGTCGGCGATGGGGTCCAGAATGCGCCCCAGCGGCTCTCCACCTTCCAGCGCCGCGCCAGGAACCCGTCCACCCAGTCGGTGGAGGCGGCGATGACGAAGATGAAGAAGGCGGCGCGATACAGGGCGAACTGGTCGTCCGGGCTCAGATAGGCGGACAGGATCGGCGTCGCCGTCGCTCCCGCCAGGATCAGGAACATGATCACCCCCGCCGCCAGCCGGGCGCCGGTCAGGATGTTCGGGATGTTGCGCAGCGGCGAGGTCATGGGGGTTCTCTGGAGCATGGTCAGGGTTCCTGGACGCGCGGAACGGCGTCCGGGTCGTGATCCGCGGAAGGATGCCGTTTCATCGCCTCATCCTCCCAGGTCTTGGCTTCGGTGAGGAAGGAATAGATAGCCGCCTGCATGGCGAAGATGACGCCTGCCCAGCCCGCCCGGTACAGCTTGCGCCCGTACAGGACCCGAAGGAAATAGACTGGCGGGTTGAGCAGCATGCGCCAGGGCGTGAAGCGCTTCTTTCCCGCCGCGCGCATGCCGGCCTTGAGGGTGGCGTAACGCTCTTCCTTGACCACCACCTCGCCGACGGTCAGCGGGCGATAATGCAGCAGGGCGCCTCGCCGGGCCACGCGCACGGCGCCGTCCGGGATCAGGCCCTCGTGCACGGTCTTCCTGATGTCGAACACCGCCTTGCCCTTTCGGAACAGCCGCAGATTGGCGCTGTCTCCGACGCCCCTGGGCGTATAGCCGTAACCGATCAGCCAGGGCCGCCGCGGCAGGCGCCAGCCCACCACATCATCCGGCGCGGCCACAAGGTCGGGCAGGGCGGTGCGCAGATCCTCATCCAGACGTTCGTCCGCGTCGATGCTGAGCAGCCAGGGCTGCGTCGCCTGTTCGAGGGCGAACTGCTTCTGACGGGCGAAACCCAGCCAGTCCTGATGCATGAAGCGGATGGGGAAGCCTTCCTCCGTCAGTCGCGCCACCACCTCTGGCGTGGCGTCGGTGGACCCGGAATCCACGATGACGATCTCGGCGCACTGGTCCAGGGACCGGACGCACGCCTCGATGGTTTCGGCCTCATTGAGGCAGATGACGAAGGCGGAAAGGGGGAGGCGCTCGCTCAAGCGTCCGCATCCAGACTCTTGAACACGCCGTCCGCCTGCATGCGCCACAGGACGCCGTTGGCGATGCCGAAATGCAGGCCCACGAGTTCAAGATCGCCCATCGCTTCACGCTCGGCAATCCACGGGAAGGTCCGCAGGTTGTCGATCGACAGGCGCACCACGGCGTGTTCGCCGGCGACCTGCTTGTCATCGTCATCCAGCCCCTCTGTGGCGCG
This sequence comes from Brevundimonas abyssalis TAR-001, assembly GCF_000466985.1. Lineage (GTDB taxonomy): Bacteria > Pseudomonadota > Alphaproteobacteria > Caulobacterales > Caulobacteraceae > Brevundimonas > Brevundimonas abyssalis. The sequence goes on along the minus strand of NZ_BATC01000041.1, from coordinate 3,163 downwards.
GCGAACGACCGGCTCGGCCTGGGCGACCCAGGGGCGCACGAAGTCGTTGCAGCTGTCCGGGGCGCCGTTGATCATGGCGTTGACCCCGCCGCACAGGGCGTGGCCCATGACCACGATGCGCTCCACGCCGAGCACCCGCACGCCGAACTCGAGGGCGGCCGACACCCCGTGCAGGCCGCCGTCCGGCTGATAGGGCGGGACGATGTTGGCCACATTCCGGACCACGAAAAGCTGACCGGGCGCGGCGTCGAAGATGAGAGCGGGGTCCGCGCGGCTGTCGGAACAAGCGACCACCAGGGTGTGGGGTTTCTGGCCCTTGGCCGCCAGGGCTTCATACTCGGCGCGCGCTTGGGTCCAGCCGTCCTGGCGAAAGCGGGCGTACCCGGAAAGGAGGGGATCGGATTCGTCAGTCATGCCGCCTCTTCTAGGCCTTTCGGAAGTTGGCGTGAATACGCTCCGCCAGGGCGCGGCTGATGCCCTCCACCTTCTCCAGATCGGTCACCGAGGCCCGCGACACGCCCCGCGCCGAGCCGAAGGCGTGCAGCAGCGCCTTCTTGCGCCCCGGCCCCACGCCCTCGATCTCGTCCAGCGGGTTGCGCTTGATGTCCATGGACCGGCGCTTGGCGTGGGCCCCGTTGGCGAAGCGGTGGGCCTCGTCGCGCAGCCTTTGTAGATAATAGAGGGCAGGAGACTTCAGCGGCAGCATGAAGGGCGCCTTGCCCGGCATGAAGAACTTCTCCATGCCCGCGTCCCGGTCCGGTCCCTTGGCCACCCCCACCACGGGGATGTCGTCGACGCCCAGATCGGCCAGCACCGCCATCACCTCGGCCAGTTGCCCGGCCCCGCCGTCGATCAGCAGCAGGTCGGGCCGCTCCACCGGCTCGCCGGCCTCCTCTTCCTTGACCAGCCTGCCGAAGCGGCGGCGCATCACCTCGCGCATCATGCCGTAGTCGTCGCCGGGGCTCAGCTCCTCGTCGCGGATATTGAACTTGCGGTACTGGTTCTTCCGGAAGCCCTCGGGCCCGGTCACGATCATGCCGCCCACCGGGTTCGAGCCCTGGATGTGGGCGTTGTCATAGACCTCGATCCGCTCGGGCCGCGCATCCAGCCCGAACGCCTCGCAGACGTCATCGAGGATCTTGGTCTGGGCCGAGTTCTCGGCCAGCTTGCGGCCCAGCGCCTCGCGGGCGTTGGTCAGGGCGTGGCGGACCAGGTCGGCCTTCTCGCCCCGGCGCGGAATGGCGATCTCCACCCGGCGCTCCGCCTTCATGGAGAAGGCCTCGGCCAGCAGCTCGATCTCGTGCGGCGAGACATTGGTCAGGATCAGGCGCGGGACCGGCTTGTCTTCATAGAACTGCCCCAGGAAGGCGCCGAGGATCTCCGGGTCGCTGTCGCTGCGGTCGATGCGGGGGAAATAGGCCCGCCCGCCCCAGTTCTGGCCCGCGCGGAAGAAGAAGGCCTGGATGCACGCCTGACCGCCGTCGGAGAACAGGGCGAAGACGTCGGCCTCCTCCACGGTCTCGGCGTTGATCGACTGCTCCATGGTGATGGCCGACAGCGCCCGGATGCGGTCCCGCACCCGCGCCGCGCGCTCGAAGTCCAGATCGTCCGAGGCCGCCTGCATCTCGCTCGACAGCCGGCCGATCACCGCCCGCGACTTGCCGCGCAGGAACTGTTCGGCCGCGCTGACCAGTTCGCCATAGTCCTCCAGGCTGATCAGGCCGGTGCACGGCGCCGAGCATCGCTTGATCTGGTGCAGCATGCAGGGGCGGATGCGGCTTTCGTAGACGCTGTCGGAGCAGGACCTGAGAAGGAACGCCTTCTGCAGGGTGTTCAGCGTGCGGTTCACCGCCCAGGTGGAGGCGAAGGGGCCGAAATAGTCGCCAGGCACGGTGTGGGCGCCCCGGTGCTTGCGGACCTGGGGCGCGCGGTGGTCGCGGCGGATCATCAGCTCGGCGAACGACTTGTCGTCGCGCAGCACCACATTGAAGCGCGGCTTCAGCTTCTTGATGAAGTTGGATTCCAGCAACAGGGCCTCGGTCTCCGAGGCCGTGACCACCATCTCCATGGACCGGGTCAGGGACACCATCAGGGCGATGCGCTGGGTGTGGAACCGCCCCTGGGCGTACTGCATAACGCGCTTCTTCAGGGACCGCGCCTTGCCCACGTACAGGCAGGTCCCGTCCTCGCCATACATGCGATAGACGCCCGGCTTGTCCGGCGCGCGCCGCGCCTCGTCGCGGATCAGCTCGGCGGCGGCCAGCGAGGGTTCCGGGGGCGTTTCGATGGGCGGGGATTCGGTCACGGGGCCAATATAGGCGCCCCGCGCCTCCCGGCGAAGCGGCTCAGCCCCTGCGGACCAGCAGAACGCCGCCGATCAGCATGGCCACCCCCGCCAGACGGCTCAGGGTGATGGGCTGCTTGGGCACGCCCATGAAGCCGAAATGGTCCAGGATCAGGCTCAGCATCATCTGCCCCGCCACCATCAGGACGATGGTGGTCGCCACGCCCAGCCGCGGCACCGCATAGGCCGAGGCGACCACGAACACCGCGCCATACAGCCCGCCGAGCCAGGCCGCCGGGGGCAGGGCCCGGGTGGCGGCCATGTCCGGCTTCGTCTGAAGAACCGCCGCCAGCGCCAGCAGGGCCACGGTCCCGATGGCGAACGAGATCAGGGCCGCGTTGACGGGCGAGGCGACGGCGGCGGACAGCCGGGCGTGGTGGGGCCCTGCAGGGCGGTCAGGGCGCCGCCGACGATGACGGCCAGGATGGCGATGACGGTGGGGTTCATGGCCGGGCTTCTACCACAACGGATCGGACGGGGCGCCCGTGAAGATTTCATCCAGCCGCCGCTGCGTCGCCGCCGTCACGCCCTCGGGCAGGGCGTCGGGCGCGAACCACTCGGCGTTCGAGATCTCCCCATGGGAGGTCCGCGCGCCGACCGCGAAGGCGTCCACCGCGAACACCAGCACATGGTCATTGGGAAAGAACCGGTGGTTGGAATGCACCGACAGCAGGCGCGGCGGTCCTGACGCGATCAGCCCGGTCTCCTCGCGCAGTTCGCGCACCGCCGCGTCCTGCACCGTCTCGCCCGGTCCACCCGCCGCCCGGCAGCCACCAGCCCTCCAGATAGGTGTGCCGCACCAGCATGATCCGCCCCGCC
>NZ_BATC01000042.1 GCF_000466985.1 Brevundimonas abyssalis TAR-001 | reverse complement strand
CGAACTTTTCCTTGGCCATATCTCTTAGCTCCTGTCCCCCAAACGGGGTCCTATAAGGTTGGGGGGTGTGGTTAGGCGTACTTCTTGATCACTTCGTCGGCGACGTGTTGCGGCACCGGGTCATAGTGGTCGTACTGCATGGTGAACTGCGCGCGGCCTTGCGACATGCCGCGCAGGTTGTTGACGTAGCCGAACATGTTGGCCAGCGGCACGAAGGCGTTCACGACGGTGGCGTTGCCGCGCACGTCCTGGCCCTGGATCATGCCGCGACGGCCGTTCAGGTCGCCGATGACCGAACCCAGATACTCTTCCGGGGTCACAACCTCGACGGCCATGATCGGTTCCAGCAGCTTGGGCGCGCCCTGGGTCCGCAGTTCCTTGAAGGCGGCGCGCGAGGCGATTTCGAACGCCAGCACCGAGGAGTCCACGTCGTGGTAGGCGCCGTCGATCAGGGTGGCCTTGAAGTCGATCAGCGGGAAGCCGGCCAGCAGGCCGTTGTCCTTGGCGGACTCGATGCCCTTCTGGCGCCCGGGATGTACTCCTTGGGCACGTTGCCGCCGACAATCTTGGACTCGAACACGAAGCCCGAACCGGGCTCACCGGGCTCGAAGACCATCTTGATGCGGGCGAACTGGCCCGTACCGCCGGTCTGCTTCTTGTGCGTGTAGTCGATCTCGGCGGTCTTGCCGAGGGATTCACGGTAGGCCACCTGCGGCGCGCCGATGGTGGCTTCGACCTTGTAGGTGCGCTTCAGGATGTCGATCTTGATGTCCAGGTGCAGCTCGCCCATGCCCTTCAGGATCGTCTGGCCCGACTCGTGGTCGGTGGAGACGGTGAAGGACGGATCCTCGGACGCCAGCTTGGCCAGGGCGACGCCCAGCTTCTCCTGGTCGGCCTTGGTCTTGGGCTCGACGGCGATCTCGATGACCGGCGCCGGGAACTCCATCTTCTCAAGGATGACGGGCGACTTGATCGGGTCGCACAGGGTGTCCCCGGTGCGGGTGTCCTTCAGGCCGGCCAGGGCGACGATGTCGCCCGCGTAGGCTTCCTTGATGTCCTCGCGGTTGTTGGAGTGCATCAGCAGCATGCGGCCGACGCGCTCCTTCTTGTCGCGGGTCGAGTTCAGCAGACCCATGCCCGTTTCCATCTTGCCGGAGTAGATGCGGCAGAAGGTCAGCGAGCCGACGAAGGGGTCGTCCATGATCTTGAACGCCAGGACCGACAGGGGCTCGTCGTCCGAGGCGTGACGGACGACCGGCTCTTCGGTCTTGTAGTCCAGGCCCGGGGTCGGGGGGATGTCCAGCGGCGACGGCAGATAGTCGACCACCGCGTCCAGCAGGGGCTGCACACCCTTGTTCTTGAACGCCGAGCCGCACAGGATCGGATAGAAGGCCGCATTCAGAACCGCCTTGCGCAGGCACTTCTTGATGACTTCCTCGGAGGGCTCGTTGCCTTCCAGATAGGCTTCCATCGCCTCGTCGTCGAGTTCGACGGCGTTCTCGATCAGATAGCTGCGGGCCGCCGTGGCGCGCTCGACCAGATCGGCGGGAATTTCCTCTTCCCGGAACTCGGCGCCCAGGCCGTCATTCTCCCAGATGATCGCCTTCATGCGGACCAGGTCGACGATGCCGCGCAGGTCGGATTCCTGACCGACCGGCAGCTGGATCGGGACGGCCTTCACGCCCAAGCGGTCGCGGATCGACTGCACCGAGGTGTCGAAGTCGGCGCCCAGCTTGTCCATCTTGTTGATGAAGATGATGCGCGGCACGCGGTACTTGTCGGCCTGGCGCCAGACGGTTTCGGTCTGGGGCTCAACGCCGGCGTTGCCGTCCAGCACGGTCACCGCGCCGTCCAGCACGCGCAGCGAGCGCTCGACTTCAATGGTGAAGTCCACGTGGCCGGGGGTGTCGATGATGTTGAGGCGCTTCTCTTTCCAGAAGGCGGTCGTCGCGGCGGACGTGATGGTGATGCCGCGCTCCTGCTCCTGGTCCATCCAGTCCATGGTGGCGGCGCCGTCGTGCACTTCGCCGATCTTGTGGGACTTGCCGGTGTAATAGAGAATCCGCTCGGTCGTCGTCGTCTTGCCCGCGTCGATGTGGGCCATGATGCCGAAGTTGCGGTAATCCTCGATCTTGTTGATGCGGGCCATATTCGAAAACTCGGGTGTTCGGCGCCGATCCGGCGCCTGGGTCAGGGAGGGGTCTTCAGGAGCGCGGGCGGTCTAACGCAAACCGCCCGCTTCTTGAAGGGCCGTCAGCCGGAAATCCGGCTTACCAGCGGTAGTGAGAGAAGGCGCGGTTGGCTTCAGCCATCTTGTGGGTGTCTTCGCGCTTCTTGACCGCGGTGCCGCGGTTGTTGGCGGCGTCCAGCAGCTCGGCGGCCAGCTTCTCGGTCATGGTGTTCTCACCGCGGTTGCGCGCGGCGTTGACCAGCCAGCGGATGGCCAAGGCGCGGCGGCGATCGGGGCGAACCTCGACCGGCACCTGATAGGTGGCGCCGCCGACGCGACGCGACCGGACCTCGACCGCCGGAGCGACGTTTTCCAGCGCCGAGTGGAAGGTGGCGACCGGCTCCTGGTCCTTCTTCTTCTCGGCCAGGATTTCGAACGCGCCGTAGACGATGTTCTCGGCGACGGCCTTCTTGCCCTCGTACATGACGTAATTCATGAACTTGGTGACGATCAGATCACCATACTTGGGATCCGGCAGAACTTCACGCTTCTGTGCGCGGTGACGACGGGACATGGGGTTATCCTCTTAAATAATATTCTGGACGCGCAGGGCTTACTTCGGACGCTTCGCGCCGTAGTGCGAACGGCGCTGCTTGCGGTCCTTCACGCCTTGCGTGTCCAGCACGCCGCGCAGGATGTGGTAGCGGACGCCGGGAAGGTCCTTCACGCGGCCGCCGCGGATCAGGACCACCGAGTGCTCCTGAAGATTGTGACCCTCGCCGGGGATGTAGCACACGGCTTCGTAGCCGTTCTTGGCCAGGCGGACCTTGGCCACCTTACGAAGCGCGGAGTTGGGCTTCTTCGGGGTCGTCGTATAGACGCGGGTGCAGACGCCGCGGCGCTGGGGCGAACCCTCCAGGGCCGGCACCTTGTTGCGCACGGGCTTGGGCTTGCGCGGCTTGCGGATCAGCTGGTTGATCGTAGGCATTCGTGTCTGGTCTCTTCTGCGATGGAGGCGTGTGCCTGTCGGCCGGGGCGCCTCGCGTTCCTTCTTTTGGACGTGGCCGAAACCGCGCCCGGGCTGTTATCGAGACCGACCGTGCGCTCAAACAGAAAAGCCGGAACGCGCGCTTTGGGCGTTCCGGCGGGCTCAGCCCGTCCGTTCGATTGTCACGAGATCAGCAGACGGCGGACCGCCCATGCCTCGAAGTGCGCGCCGTTTACGCTTCGGGGGGCGGAAGGTCAAGTTCGCTGGTCGTAGAAGGCGTCCCACTTTCATCCAGTTGCCACTGAACCGGAATGCGAACGCGCGAGCCTACGGCGGACTGGCCACGCGCATTGACTGTCGGCATCTGAAATCGATTGGCCAGAGCCAGGGTCGCTTCTCCGATCCCTGCGCCCTCAGGGGTCTCGCTGAGAATACGGCAGTTATACAAACGACCGTCCCTGCCGATCACGCATTCCATGACGACCCCGCCATCAGCTCCCGGAACAAGCCGCGGGGTGTCGGAAGCTGTCGCAGCGCAGCCCCCGACAATGAGGAGCGCTGCCGCAAGAACAGGCTTTAGCATGATCAATTCCATCGTTGAGAAGTAGGCAGGACGCCTCCCCGTCAGCTTCGCCTTAAACCGGACGCATAACCCCGAATAATGGCGATGCGAACCGCTCGCGGCAGACTCAGGCCTTCGGCCCGGCCGCGCGAGCACGACAAGGGGCTTCATGTCGACTGTACTGCGTCTGCACGAAGGCGTCGCCCGCAACCGGGCCCTGCTGGGGGTGGTCGGTGCTTCGCTGATCCTGCACCTGATCGTGCTGGGCGTCGTCGGCATGCGCACCGGCCTGGACATGTCCGGCCTCCCCGCCCCGCCGCAACCCCTCTACATTCGCATCGAGCCGCGCCCCGTCATGCCGGGAGAGGTGCTGCGCGAGCCGCCCCTGACCGTGATCGAACAGCCGCGCGAGGCCCCCGCCATGGGCCGCGAAATCCGTCTGCGCGCGCCTGAGCGGGATGAAGAAGAGGAACGCCGCCGTCTGGAGGCGCTGCGCCTGCCGGCCCGGCCCGACGCGGCCGCCCAGGGCGTCGAGCCCCGCTGGCGTGTGGGGCCCGACGGCCCCGGCGACCAGGTGGCCCGCGCCCTGCGGTCGTCCGGCCTGGCCTGCAGCCGTCCGCGCCGGGACATGACGCCGTCCGAGCGCGTCGCCTGCGACGAGCGCTTCGCCGGCGCCGGCGACACGCCCCCCATTCGCGGCAGCGGCGATCCCGAACGCGACGAAGCCTTCGCCCGCCAGGGCCGGGCCAATATCGCCCGCTACGAAGCCCAGCGCGCGCCGCTGTCGGGCGGAACCGGCGTGGTCGGCCCCGGCGACTGCCCCGGCTCCAATCTGGGCATGGGATGCGCGGGCGCCCACCTGCGTGATGTACCGGGCGTCGACGTGCGCCAGGGCGCCGAGACCCCCATTCGGCAGCGCAGCAACCGCGTCGACGACGAGTGAGCCCGCCTTCGGCCTTGACGTGGCCGCAATTAGCGACCATCTAGCGCTGCATCGCACAAACGCGATTTCCGGTGCCTCCAGCGCGTGTGGGTCTTCTTACGAAAGACCTGACTGTAGCAGCAGCCGGCTTCTCCAGATTCATTCGTCGCCCGGACACGCGGGGCGGCGCCCGATCACTCCCGTCGGCCCGCATTTCGCGGACCCCATCGGGATTGGCGGCGCGCGGCCTTCGGCTTTGAGCCCGGCCTGATGCGCGTCGCCGCATGCGAAAGAACCATTTTGACCAAGACCCTTATTCCCTTCGCCGACATGGGCCTGAATCCGGCCCTGCTGCAGGCTCTGACCAGCGAAGGCTATCACACCCCCACCCCCATCCAGTCCCAGGCCATCCCGGACGTGATGAAGGGCAAGGACCTGCTGGGCATCGCCCAGACGGGCACCGGCAAGACCGCCGCCTTCGCCCTGCCGATCCTGCACCGGCTGGCGGCGGACCGTAAGGCGCCCGTGCCGCGCACGACCCGCGCCCTGATCCTCTCCCCCACCCGCGAACTGGCCAGCCAGATCGCCGACAGTTTCAAGGTCTACGGCGCCCACCTGGGCTTCCGCGTGGCCGTGATCTTCGGCGGCGTGAAGTACGGCGGCCAGGAACGCGCCCTGCAGCAGGGCCTCGATATCCTGGTGGCCACCCCGGGCCGCCTGCTGGACCACGTCCAGCAGAAGACCCTGGACCTGTCGACCACCGAGATCTTCGTGCTCGACGAGGCGGACCAGATGCTGGACCTCGGCTTCGTCAAGCCGATCCGCCAGGTGGTCTCGCGCATGACCGCGCGCCGCCAGAACCTGTTCTTCTCGGCCACCATGCCCACCGAAATCGGCAAGCTGGCCGGCGAACTGCTCAAGGACCCGGTCAAGGTCCAGGTGACGCCGCAGGCCACCACGGTCGAGCGCATCAACCAGAGCGTCATCATCGTCGAACAGGGCCGCAAGCGCGCCCTGCTGTCGGAGATGTTCGCCGATCCGGCCATGACCCGCTGCCTGGTCTTCACCAAGACCAAGCACGGCGCCGACAAGGTCGCCGCCTATCTTGAGGCTGGCGGCGTCGAGGCCGGCGCCATCCACGGCAACAAGAGCCAGTCCCAGCGCGAGCGGGCCCTGGAAGCCTTCAAGAAGGGCAAGTTGCGGGTACTGGTCGCCACCGACATCGCAGCGCGCGGCATTGACGTGGACGGCGTCTCGCACGTGGTCAATTTCGAGCTGCCCTTCGTGCCGGAAGCCTATGTGCACCGCATCGGCCGCACCGCGCGCGCCGGCGCCGACGGCTCGGCCGTCAGCTTCTGCGCCCCGGACGAGATGAAGCTGCTGCGCGACATCGAGCGGGTCACGCGCCAGAAGCTGAAAAGCTGGGATCGCCGCAACGACAAGGCCCTGGCGGCGCTGGACGCCTCCATCATGGCTGCGGGCGTCGGCAAGAAGGCCACCCTGCCGGACGACGAGCGTCCGCGCGGCGACGGACGCGGCCCCGGCGGTCGCGGCCGCAACCGCAATCCGCACCGCGACGGCGTGCGTCCCGAAGGCGGCAAGGGTCAGCCCCACCGCGTTCGCGGCCGCGGCAAGCCCGGCGCCCAGTCGGCCGACCGCGCCCAGCCGGCGCGTCCGACCTTCGATCCCATGGCCGGCGAACGCACGTCCAAGCCACCGGTGGAAGGCGACTTCAAGATGAAGCGCCGCGGCCGCAACCGCTCGGGCGCCCGCAAGCCTGAAATGGCCTGACCCTCTACCTTAGGCCGGGTCCAGGCGAATTGACCCGGCCGCCGTTTCGGCATCCCCTGTCCGGCGAATGCGTTGAACACGCATCACCGGACAGGGAGACGCCCATGACTTTCACCGTCACTTCGAACGATTTCAAGGACGGCGACACGCTGCCCGACGCCCACGTAAAGGCGCACGGCGACACCTCTCCCCACCTGACATGGTCGGGCGCCCCGGACGGGACGAAGTCTTACGCCGTCACCTGCTATGACCCCGACGCGCCCACCGGCTCCGGGTTCTGGCACTGGACCGTAGCCAACATCCCCGCCGACGTGACCGAGCTGGCCCGGGGCGCCGGCGCCGTGGGCGGCGCGAACCTGCCCAGGGGTGCCGTTCAGGGCCGCACCGATTACGGAGACTCCGGCTTCGGCGGCGCCGCCCCGCCCCCCGGCCATGGCCCGCACCGCTACATCTTCACAGTGTTCGCCGTGGACACCGACACGCTGGACGTGACGGCTGACAACTCCGGCGCCGTGTTCGGCTTCAACCTGCATTTCCACACCCTGGCCCGGGCGCAGATCACGGCCATCTATGAGAACAAGGGCTAGCCCAGCCGGCGGATGTCGCCGTTGAACCCCTCGCCGAAGCCCTCGGGCAGGAAGGGGGCGATGCGGTCGATGTCGCCGTTGTCGAACACCAGCCCTCCAGGCTGATCGTCCGCTTCTGGATCACCACCGAGATGTTGTAGCCGTACTGCCGGATCCACGGCGTGCGGCAGTCGAAGCCGGCCAGCACCAGATTGTAGAGCACCAGCCCCGCGTTCCACAGGGTCACGTGTCCGCCGACGATCTGGTGCTTCAGCGGCGGCACGGAAAGGGCCACGATCCCGCCCTCGCGGACACTGGCGTGCATGGCCTTCAGAAAGGCGTTCACGTTCAGCTGGTGCTCCAGCACGTGGGAGGCGATGACGCAGTCGAAGGGTGTCTCGAACCGGGTCTGCAGGAAATCGCCGATGATGACTCCACCACCGTCCTCACGGCCCAGGAACGAAGGGCTTTCACCGTAGTCCAGCTCCGTGACCTGCTTGCCATGCCGCCGCAGGGCCTCGGCCTGCTCTCCCGCGCCGCTGCCGACGTCCAGCACGGTCTGGAACTCGCGATCGTCGAGCAGATGCTGGATCATCAGACCGCTCTTGCGCATGGCCCGGAACTCCGGCCGGATCTGCGACAGGACTTTCTGCTCCCGGGCGTTCTCCTCGTAGGGGTCTGACCCGGAAATCTGCGCCGCCCGGCTCCACAGGGCGGCGGACTCCTCGTGCCGTCCCAGCCGCGCGGCGATCAGCGCGTTCAATGTCAGCCCCGAGACATGATCGGGCCGCTGCCGTCGAAACCGGGCGATATCCTTGGCGGCCTGCTCCAGATCGCCGAGACGATAGCGGTTTTCAGCGCTCAACCGGTCCAGATCGATCACCGGGCCGCTGGCGGTCCTGTCGCCCGCCGCCGCCCGCGCCTGACCGATGACCGCCAGGGCCGCCTCGCTGTCCCGGGTCCTGGTCCGCCACTGCGCCAGCCGGTGCAGCCCCGTCACCCAGCCGGGCTTGGCCGCCACGGTCTCCTCCAGCAGCGCCACGGCGGCGTCCGGGGCGCCATGGGTCCACAGGCTGGCCGCATGGGCCAGATCATCGGCGGCGCGCCGCCCCGGCGGCGGCTTGCGATAGACCTGGATCGCCGCCTCGAAGCGGGGGCTGCGCGACAGGATGCGGAAGCAGAAGCCCTGCTCGTTCAGCCATTCGCACAGGGCGCGCCACTCGCCCTCGCGCCAGAGGGGATAGACCCCCTCATCCTTCCAGTCGGCCAGTTCGTCGAACACCAGCACCGCCCCGTCCGCCAACCGGTCCGTCAGTCGGTCCAGGACAAATTTGGCGGCGGAATAGAGGTCCGGGTCCACATGGACGAAGCCCACGGGACCGGGATTGGCCTCGAGCCAGGCGTCCAGGCTGTCCTCGAAGAAGCCCGCGACCAGTTCCACATTGGCGGGCATCGCCGGCAGGGCTTTCAGGGCGAAATGGCCCGCTTCATAGGTGCTGGTTTCGCTGCGGCGCCAGGCCTCCGGCAGCCCCTCGAAAGAATCGAATCCGGTGAACCGGCGTTTGGGAAAGGCCAGCGCCAGCGCCCGCAGGGAGACGCCCTTGAACACCCCGAACTCCAGCGCCAGGCTCTCGGGCGGCGACAGGTCGAGCGCGGATTTCAGCTGCGCCAGCCGATCGATCACCAGCGGAAAGTGCTGGAACGGTTCGATGGCGATGGATGCGCCGTCGAGAACCTGATTCAGGGCGGGGCGAAGGGTCCCTTCCACGGGGCGCGCGCTTTCGATCATGAAGGGGGTCGATCCTCGGTTTCCGCATCACGGTAGTGGGGCGCGGGCGCCGAGCGCAATGGCTGATCGACGAGGATAGTGGCCGGAGCAGAAGCGGACCGACGCTCGGGACGCCGCCCGTGAAGTCGCACTGACAAACGCTGCGAACCCTGCTACAGGCCCGCGCCATGAGCGCAGCCGTCATCGTATTTCCGGGTTCCAACTGCGACCGCGACTGCAAGGTCGCCGTCGAACGCTCCACCGGCGCAAGGTGGACATGGTCTGGCACGCCGACACCGAACTGCCCTACGGCGTGGACCTGGTCGTCCTGCCGGGCGGCTTCTCCTATGGCGACTATCTGCGCGCCGGCGCCATGGCGGCCCGTGCGCCGATCATGGACGCGGTGAAGAAAGCCGCCGATGCGGGCGTGGCGGTGGTCGGCATCTGCAACGGCTTCCAGATCCTGTGCGAGGCCGGCATGCTGCCGGGCGCCTGATGAAGAACGCCGGGCTGAAATACGTCTGCAAGCCCATCGAGCTCGAGATCACCAACGGCCAGACCCGCTTCACCGCCGCCTATCAGGGCCGGCGCGAGGTGGTCATGACCCAGGGCAACGGCGACGGAAATTACTTCGCCGACGAAGAGACCCTGAACCGCCTGGAGGGCGAGGGCCAGGTGGTGTTCCGCTACGTCACCAACCCCAACGGTTCGGCCCGCGACATCGCCGGCATCGTCAATGAGCGGGGCAATGTGCTGGGCATGATGCCCCACCCTGACCGCGCCTTCGAGGCCGAGCTGGGCTCCGCCGACGGCGCCGTCCTGTTCCAGAGCGTGATGGCCTCGGCCTGACCTCCGGTCGCTGATCGCGCTTTACGGCGCCGCTCGGCCCGCGCCATGATGGCGGCCTGTCGAAAGGGCCGTTCATGATCATTGTCCACCACCTGGCTGATTCCCGCTCGCAGCGGGTGCTGTGGCTGCTTGAGGAGCTGGGGCTCGACTACGAGGTCCGGCGCTATGAGCGGGATCCCCGGACCATGCTGGCCCCCGCCGAGCTGAAGGCGATCCATCCGCTGGGCAAGTCGCCGGTTCTGGACGACGGCGACGTCCGGGTGGCCGAGACCGGGGCGATCATCGAATATCTGCTCGACACCCACGGCGAGGGCCGCCTGCGTCCCGCCGACGGCTCGGCGGAGCGCCATCGCTTCACCTACTGGCTGCATTACGCCGAGGGCTCGGCCATGCCGCCCCTGCTGCTCAAGCTGGTGTTCAGCCAATTGCCCAAGCGCGCGCCGGGTCTGGTCAAGCCGATCGTCAACGGCATCGTCAAGGCGGCCAACAAGGGCTTCATCGACCCCCAGCTCAAGACCCACGCGGACTACTGGAACAGCGAACTGGGCCGCAACGGCTGGTTCGCCGGACCGGACTTCACCGCCGCCGACATCATGATGAGCTTTCCGCTGGAGGCCGCCGCCACCCGCATGGCGGTGACAGAGGGCCGGCCCAACATCGGCACGTTCCTCGAGCGCATCCACGCCCGCCCCGCCTGGCAGGCGGCGCTGAAGCGCGGCGGGACCTACGCCTATGCCTAGGGCCGCCGCCCTGCTGGCGGCCGCGCTGATCCTGGCCGCCGCCCCCGTCGCGGCGCAGCCGAAGCCGGTCGTCGACGCCGAAGCGCGGGCCGCCCGGCTCCAGGGTCTGGCCGAGCGCGCCTATGCGCTCAACATGGCCGACGACCACGTCGCCGCCGAGCCGGCGCTGCGCGAGGTGGTGGAGGGCTGGCGCGCCCTGGGCTGGGGCGAGACCGAAGCCACCCACGCCACCGTGCTGCTGTGGGCCTGGAGCCTGATCGAACTCGGTCGTTTCGACGCAGCCGAGACGGAACTGCGCGCCCTGGTCGACTCCGCTTCCGCAGGCGGCGCCGAACGCGCCTCGGCCTGGGGGTTGCTGGCCAAGACCTGGTCCCGCTCGGGCCGCTTCATCGACGCGGAGCAGGCGGCGGTCGCGGCCCTCGATCACGCCCGGCGCGCTTTCGGCGACACGCACGCGGAAACCGCCACCGCCTGGCACAATCTGGGCACGGCCCGCGGCGAGGTCGGCCGCAACAGCGACGCCGCCGCCGCCCTGCGCCACGCCATGGCCCTGCGCGAACAACTGTTCGGCCCCACGGGCGAGCCGACCCTGTCCTCCCTCTACAATCTCGCCGCCCATCTGCATGCCCGCGGCGACATCGACCAGGCCGAGCCCCTGCTGCGACAGGTGCTGCTCCACGCGGAGCCGGGCGGCGAAAGTCATACCTACGCCCTGCACCACCTGGGCTTCACCCTGACGCGGATGGGCCGTCACGCCGAGGCCGAACCGTGGCTGCGTCAGGCGGTCGATCTTCGCGCGACCCTGCCCGACCGGCATATGCACGCAGTCAGCCTGGCCGCCCTCGCCGACGCCATGAACGGTCAGGGCCGCCACGAAGAGGCCGACGCGGCCTATGACCGCGCCATCGGCCTGCTGCGCGAGCCGTATCAGCCCGGTTTCGCCATGACCCTCAGCGGGGTGCTGCTGGGGCGGGCCGAGACCCGGCAGGCCATGGGCCGGACAGAGGCGGCGGAGGCCGACTATCGCCAGGCCGTCGAGATCGCCCGCGCCCACGTCGCGCCCGGCCATCCCCGCCTGACCTTGCGCCAGCTGGGCCTGGCGGCCTTTCTGAATGACCAGCGGCGCCCCGGCGAAGCCCTCGCCCTGCTGCGTCCCGCCCGCGACGCCTTGCTGGCCCGCACCCGGGATCTGGGCGGCGGCGAAGCCCGCGCCGAGGTCGAGCCCTTTCGCTCACTTTTTCGCGAAACGGTCCAGGCCGCCTGGGTCGCCACGCAACCGGATGAGTCCTTGATCCGTTAAGGGGCCATGCGACTTTCAGTTATTCAGTACGTCTCCCTTGCGCTGGCCGGCATTGCCATGGTCTTCGCCTTCCTGGCCGCCGGGGTGGCCGCCGCCTCCGGCCTGGCGGCCCTGCTCCTCGGCGCGGGCCTGATATGGCTCGGCTGGCGCGCAGTGCGGCATCGCTTTTCGCAAACGCGAGACACGACCGCTTGAAGTCCGTCTCAACGCGCCCTATCCTTTCTGGCCGGTCGAAGCGCCCTCGACCGGCATTTGTTTGCTTGCACCTTCTCTAGGGCGAATAAGAAACCCAATCGCACATGGAAAAAGTGCCGATGACGGCCGGGGGCTATCGCGCTCTCGACGATCAGTTGAAACAACTCAAGTCGGTGGAGCGCCCAGCGGTGATCGCCGCGATCTCGGAGGCGCGCGAGCACGGCGACCTGTCCGAGAACGCGGAGTACCACGCCGCCAAGGAACGTCAGGGCTGGATCGAGGGCCAGATCGCCGAGATCGAGGACAAGATCAGCCGCGCCCAGGTCATCGACGTGTCCAAGCTGTCCGGCGACCAGGTGAAGTTCGGCGCCACGGTCACCGTGGTTGACGAGGACACCGAGGAAGAGGGCCGCTACCAGATCGTCGGCGAACACGAGGCCGACGTGAAGCAGGGCAAGATCTCCATCACCTCGCCCATCGCCCGCGCCATGATCTCCAAGGAAGTCGGCGACGTGGTCGAGGTGAACACGCCCGGCGGCGTGAAAGCCTACGAGATCCTCAAGGTCGAGTGGAAATAAGCCCGGCTCCCGTCTGGCTCATCACCAACGGGGCGACCGGCTCCGACGTTCAGGCGCGCGGCGTGGCCGAGGCCCTCGGCGCGCGTCACGAACTGTTCCATGTGACCCCGAAAGCGCCCTGGCGCTGGCTGGCGCCGTGGGGCCCTGTCGCGCCGGGCGAAGTGGGCGACGGCGCGCGCTTTTCGCCCCCCTGGCCGAAGCTTCTGATTTCCGTGGGACGGCAGGCCGCGCCCTACGCCCGCGCCATCCGCACGGTCTCCGACGGCCATGTCTTCACCGTCGCCCTGCAGGATCCCAAGACCGGCCCGAAAGCCTTCGACTTCATCTGGGCGCCCGAGCACGACCCGGTCCGCGGGCCCAACGTCCTCAAGACCCTGACCTCGCCCCACCGGCTGAACGCCGCGCGTCTGGCCGAGGAAGGCGCCAGGGCCGAGGCCGACCTCGCCGCCCTGCCCCGCCCCTTCGTGCTGCTGATGGTGGGCGGCCCCAACGGCGTCTACCGATTCGACGAGGCCGAGCTCGATCGCCTGCTGACCCTGACGGATAAGGCGGCTGGCGGCGGGACCGTCCTGGCCACCGCCTCGCGCCGCACCCCGCCCGCCTTCACCGAGCGCCTGCGCCGGTGGGCCTCCGCCCGCACCGCCCGCCTCTATGACGGCTCCGGCCCCAATCCCTACGCGGGATGGGTCGCAGCGGCCGATTCCATCATCGTCACCGCCGATTCCGTGAACATGGCAGGTGAGGCCGCCTCCACCGGCAAGCCGGTCCATGTGTTCCACCCGCCCGGCGCCGAGGGCTCCAAGTTCGACCGCTACCACCAGGCCCTGGCCGCGACAGGCGCCACGCGGCCTTTCGAGGGGCGTCTTGACGCATGGACCTATGCGCCGGTGGACGCGACGACCTATATTGCCGATGCGCTGCGGCGGCGTCTGGCCGAACGGGGCGTGGTTCTGAACGCGGAGTAGGCCCATGGCCCTGCTGGACATCGACAAGCTGAACGCAGCGCCCCTGCGGCGCGAGCCCTATGACTATCTGGTGGTCGAGAATTTCGTGAAGCCCGAGGTCTTCGGCGAAGTCAGCCGCGACTTCCCGTCCATGGACGTGCCCGGCTCGGTCCCGCCCAGCGAGCTCGACATTCACGGACGCTTCGCCGAGATGCTGGCCGAGATGGACGGCCCCGCATTCCGTCAGGCGGTGGAGGCGAAGTTCGGCATCGATCTGGGCGGCAAGCCCACCATGTTCACCGTCCGCGGCCGCTGTCGCGCCACCGACGGCAAGATCCACACCGACTCCAAATCCAAGATCATCACCGTCCTGCTCTACATGAACGACGACTGGGACGCGGACGGCGGACGCCTGCGCATCCTCAACAGCGATGATCTGAACGATGTGGCCGCCGAGGTGCCGCCCAACGGCGGGACCCTGCTGATCTTCCGCCGCTCGGACACCTCCTACCACGGGCACGAGCCCTTCGAGGGCAAGCGCCGGGCCATTCAGATGAACTGGGTCACCAGCGGGGGCGTCGTGGCCTGGGAGCAATTCCGCCACCGCCTGTCGGCCATGTCCAAGAAGCGCAAGGCCGCCGCCGTGGAGCGGATGTAGGCGGGTCAATCCCCGCCGCCGCCGCCCCCGTCGCCGTCTGACGACTCCATGTCTTTCCGCGCCTTGCCGGACGAGGTGTCGGCCACGGGGACCGAGCCCTCTCCGTCTTTCTTGCGTCGGTCAGAGGGCATGGCGGCGCCCATGGCCACGCCGATGCCCGCGCCGATCGCCAACCCGAGGCTGATGCCCAGGGCGATGTTGTCGAGGGCGACACCCAGCGCCGTGCCGATGGAGAGTCCCACGCCGATCCCGAGCGCCAGACCCGCCCCGGGGCCACCCGTCGTTTTTTTGTCCTCAGCCATCTGCCTCCCCCATGTCGCAAAGCCGATGATTGCATCCTAGATTGGGACCATGTCGAATCCCAACGCCCCCCGCACCGTCCGCGTCGCCATCATCGGCTCAGGCCCCGCCGGTTGGACCGCCGCCATCTACGCCGCCCGCGCCATGCTGGAGCCCGTGATCATCGCCGGCCTGCAGCCCGGCGGCCAGCTGACCATCACCACCGAGGTGGAGAATTATCCCGGCTTCGCGAGGTCATCCAGGCCCG
Organism: Brevundimonas abyssalis TAR-001; assembly: GCF_000466985.1. Classification (GTDB taxonomy): domain Bacteria; phylum Pseudomonadota; class Alphaproteobacteria; order Caulobacterales; family Caulobacteraceae; genus Brevundimonas; species Brevundimonas abyssalis. The sequence goes on along the minus strand of NZ_BATC01000042.1, from coordinate 10,570 downwards.
TGGCTGATGCAGCAGATGCAGGCCCAGGCCGAGCATGTGGGGACCGAGGTGATCCACGACATCGTGGTCGAGGCGGACCTGTCCAAGCGCCCCTTCCTGCTCAAGCTGGATTCCGGCGGCGAGCTGCTGGCCGAGACGGTCATCATCTCCACCGGCGCCCAGGCCAAATGGCTGGGCCTGCCGTCCGAACAGAAATTCCAGGGCTTCGGCGTCTCCGCCTGCGCCACCTGTGACGGCTTCTTCTATCGCAACAAGGAAGTCGTTGTGGTCGGCGGCGGCAACACGGCGGTGGAGGAGGCCCTGTTCCTCACCAATTTCGCGTCCAAGGTCACCGTGGTTCACCGCCGCGACGAGTTCCGCGCCGAGAAGATCCTGCAGGAGCGCCTGTTCGCCAATCCCAAGGTCGAGGTGATCTGGGACCACGAGATCGACGAGGTTCTGGGGACAGAAAACCCCATGGGAGTCAGCGGCCTGCGCCTGAAGCACGCCAAAACGGGGGAAACCCGCGAGATCTCCTGCGACGGCTTCTTCGTCGCCATCGGCCACGCCCCGTCCTCGGAGCTGTTCAAGGGCCAGTTGGAGATGAACGAGGGCGGCTATCTGAAGGTGAAGCCTGGAACCACAGCCACCGCCATCCCCGGCGTCTGGGCGGCGGGCGACGTCACCGACGACGTCTATCGTCAGGCGGTGACGGCCGCGGGCATGGGCTGCATGGCGGCGCTGGAGGCCGCGCGCTTCCTGGCCGAGGTCGATCACGCCAGGGCTGGCGACCCGATCAGCCACAAGGAAGCCGAGAAGATCGGGGCCTGGTAAGCCCTAGGCGAACAGTCTCAGTTCCGCCGGCGCAGGCGGCGACATCTCGCCCTGACGGCGGCGCAGGGCGTAGGCCACGGCGGTCTGCACCGCCCGTTCGTCGGTGGGCTTGGTCAGGACACCGATGGTCCCGGCCACCCCGTCGCGCACCATGCCGGGATTGGCGGTCATGTAGAGGACGGTGACGTTCTGATCGTTGGCCAGCTCGCGGCCCAGTTCGACCCCCGTGGGACCGTCGGACAGGTGAATGTCCACAAGCGCCAGGTCAACCGGTGTCTCGCGCACCACATTTCGCGCCGATCTGGCGTCAGCCACGGCGTCCACGACCTCGTATCCGAGATCCTCCAGCACGAAGCGCAGCTCCATGGCCACGATCGCTTCGTCCTCGATGATCAGAATTCTCGGTTTCATATCCTCAACTCAAAGACTTGATGGCCCTCCGCCGACAATAACGCAGAACGGCGTTACAGGGTTTCACTGGTCTTGGCCGCCGCCCTGCGGCGAGACAGCGCAGTGGACGGAAGATCTGCTGTGAGGATCAAACCCTGCGGCTCCCATCTTCGTTCCAATTTTCCACCCAGCTGATTTTCAACCGACAGGCTGGCGAGACTGGAGCCGAAGCCGGCGTGGCGCGGCTCATGGCTGATGGTCGGTCCGCCCTCCTCCACCCAGGTCAGGACGAACCGGTCGTCCCGGGTCTCGGTGGTCAGGATGACGCGGCCTTCGGGCATGGACAGGCGCCGTACTTGGCGGCGTTGGTGGCCAGTTCGTGGAACAGCAAGGCCACAGAAGTCGCCGCCTGGTCGTCGAAGGCCGCGTCGTCGCCCTTCAGGAGCACACGCGGCGATCCGTCCTCGGCGGCGTAGGCCCGGAACAGATCGGCCAGGAAGGCGTGCAGGGTCATGTCGCCGACCGTCGGCCGTGACACCTCAGTGTGGGGCCGCACGAATTCATGGGCTCGCGCCAGGGCCCCCACCCGGGTTCTCAGATCGCGGGCGAAGGGGGCGGCCTCCGGGTGCTTGCGCGCCGACAGGGCGATCAGGGACGACACCACCGCGAAGATGTTCTTGATCCGGTGGCTCAGCTCCTGGCTCAGCACCTCCTTGTGCTGCTCCATGCGCTTCAGGTCGTCGATGTCGGTGCAGGTGCCGAACCAGCGTGTGACACGCCCATCGCCGTCCTTGAGCGGCACGGCCCGACCCAGGGTCCAGCGATAGACGCCGGATCGGTGCCTCAACCGGTACTCAATCTCGTAAGGTTCGCCGGTCTCGAGAGAGTGCACCCAGCGTTTCCGGGCCCGGTCCTGATCCTCCGGGTGGAACATGCCGTTCCAGCCCTCACCGTCGGTGGAGCCGTCGGGCACGCCGGTGAATTCATACCAGCGCGCGTTGAAGTAGTCGTGGAATCCGTCTGGCCGTGTGGACCACACCATCTGGGGCATGCTGTCGGCCAGCACCCGGAACCGGGCCTCGCTGGCGGCCAGGGCCTCCTGGGCCTTGCGCAAATCACCGGCGTCGTCAGTCTCGATGGTCACGCGGTCGTTCACGGGCGCTCCGGCGGCGATCCCGGCGCGACATTCGCGCGGGCCTAACGTAATGCAAAAGCCGCAGTATCGTTGCAGCACATGGGTTTGCGCAGACGTCAGGCGCCGGGACGGCCCACTTCCTCGACATCCAGAACCGTCACGCCGGGCGGTGGGGCGCGATCCTCCGCAGGGGCTGCTCGGGCGTCTTCGAAGTCGGCCAGACGGGCGTTGATGGCCGCGACCTCCTCGGCGGTGGGCTGGCGCCGTCCGCCCAGGCTGATCACCCCCACCACGCGGGTGGCGCCGTTGATCTCCACGGTGCGGGGCGCAGCGCCCGAAGCCTCGGCCAGGCTTTCCAGGCTCTCGCCGGCCGCGGCGGTCTGGAAGCGGGGACGGGAGAAGCGGGCTTCGTCGATCACCGGCTCGCGTCCGGCGTGGGCCTGGATGAAGGCGGCCGTGTCGCCCAGGGCGCCGTTCCAGCGATAGAAGATGTGCGCGCCGATCTGGCGGATCTTGGTCACCGTCGGCGCCCACCAGGGGTAGACATAGTCGGCGTGATAGTGGGTCGCGGTGCCGACCTCCGCCGCCACGTGACCGGCCAGGGCGCGCTGCGCCACCGCCTCGGCCCGACGCCAGGCCCAACCCACCGGCCCCTGGGCCAGAGAGCCGTCGCAGGTGAAGCTGAATTGGCATCCGGTGGTGCGCTCGGCGCCCTCGAACACCACGCCGCAGACTGTGTTGGGATAGTTAGGATCGCGCACGCGGTTCAGGACCACCTGGGCCACCGCCTCCTGCCCCAGGGTGCTCTCCAGCGCCGCCTCGTAATAGACCGCCTGGGTCAGGCAGCGCTGGGCGCGCCGCCGGTCCTCGGCCGTGGCCGCATTGAATACGAATGGCCGGGCGGGACGCAGGGCCCCCGCCTCCGCCGCCATGGCGGCGTTCAGCCGCCGCGCATCGGCGCCCGAGGCCGTGCCGTCCAGGCGCGGACGGCCGTTCAGGGTCAGGCTCTCCCAGCCCGGCGTGAGACCGGAGATGCCGGGCCGGCCGAACGCGGGATCATGCCGCTGCGCCAGGGCCAGGGTCGCCGGGTCCAGTCGACCGGATACGGCCAGCAGACCCGCCTCGTTCAGCTGTCCCTGCGTCAGCCGCGCCAGTCCCTCGGCCGTCCGGTCGGACTCCGGGCGCACCGTCGAACTGGCCGACATCGCCAGGGCCAGGCGCCCACGACGACAGGCGCGGCCGTGACGATGCGCCACGTCCGCTTCAGGGCCTGTCTGACGTCATGGGTCCGCATCGGCGCTCCGGGTTCTGGCGCGACGTCGCGCGCTCACACTCTCATACCCGCATTTTCCGGCGGTTTCTTGTTCCCGATCTTACGACCGGTTCACCTCACTGGGTGGTGGCGCGCAGCATCCAGGCGGTCTTCTCATGCGCCGCCAGACGCTGGGTCAGCAGGTCGGCCGTCGCCTCGTCCCCGGCTTCGTCGGCCGTCTCGATGGCCTTGCGCAGGGTGGCGATGACCGTGCCATGGTCGCCCACCAGTTCCTCGATCATGGCCTGGGCCGTCTTTTCAGGGTCGCCGTCCTTGATGCTGGTCTGGTTGCCGAAGGTGCCGAAGCCCTGGGGCGCGGTTTCATCCAGAGAACGGATGCGTTCGGCGATCTCGTCCAGCGCGGCCCACTGCTCGCGGTATTGCTCTTCCAGCATGTTGTGCAGGCCGAAGAACTGCGGCCCGCGCACGTTCCAGTGGTAGCCGTGAGTCTTGAGATACAGCGCGAAGCTGTCCGCCAGCACCTTCTTCAGTTCGACAGCGATGTCGGTGCGGTCAGCCTTCTTCAGGCCGGTGTCCATCTTGGCGGTCATAGTTGCTCCTTGGAGTCGACTCGGGATGATCTTGAGGTAGGAACAGTGCAGCTGGACGCAAGGGCTTCGCGGGCCCGGCCGACCGTTCTTGCGGCGCCGGAACGCGTTTGGCCTCAAAGCGTTGCCAAGCACTACCGCGGCATCTCCGTGAGCGGACGGAGCAAAGGAAAGCGGCATCGGGGGAGCCATGTCCTCAGGGACGAGCGCAGGGCACGAGCAGCAGGCGGATCGAATCTTTCGCATCGTCGCGCTTTCGCGTGAGCGTGGCCTTGGCCATGCGCTGCTGATCGGCATTGCCGGCGCCGCTGTCGGGGTGCTGGTTCGACTAAGCCTTCAAGGCGTTTACGGCAGTTCGCCCGGCCTGATGCTTTATCTGCCGGGCATTCTCATGGCCGCACTCTGGGCCGGACGGCTGGCGGGCTTCACCGCCCTGGTGCTGGCGGTCACCTCGGCGTGGGCCTTCACAACCCTGCCGGGCCTTTTCGTGCTCGATACGGCGCAGGGGTTGGTCAACACCGCGACATTCTCACTGACGAGCGTGTTCGGCATCATTCTGGCCTCCTCGTTGCGCCGCACCCTGCAATCCCTGGTCGAATCCAACGCGGCGCTGCAGGCCTCCACCTCTGCAGTGGACGAGGGCGAGGCCCGGTTCCGGCTGGTCAGCGAGGACGCGCCGGTCATGTTGTGGATGAGCGACGAGCAGGGCGACTGCGTCTACCTCAACAAGGCTCTGCGCGAGTTCTGGGGCGCCCCTGACGACCTCAGCCAGTTCGACTGGACCGCCACCCTGCATCCTGAAGATGCGCCGGATGTGCATCAGGTCGCTATGGACGCCGCCATGGCGGGACAGGGATTCGAGGTGGAGGCCCGCTATCGCCGGAATGACGGCCACTGGCGCATCGTGCACACCAACGCCCGTCCGCGCCTGGACTCCGAAGGCCGCTTCTTCGGCATGATCGGCGTCAATCTGGACGTCACCGACACCCGCATGGTCGAGGACGCGCTGCGCGACAACGAGGCCGAACTGACCGCCATGGTCGAACAGGCCGCCGCCGGCATCGTCAAGGCCGACCTCAACGGCAGAATCCTCAAGGTCAACGATCGTTTCTGCGAAATGCTGGGCTATTCGCGTGACGAGATCGTCGGCATGGCCACCGCCGACATCACTCATCCCGACCACATCGACCAGACCGGGACGGCGCTCAGAACAGCGGGCGAACAGGCCGACGGCGTGAAGATCGAAAAGCGGTACCGCCGCAAGGACGGCGCGGATTTCTGGGCTCTGACCTCCGTGCGCATCGGCCGCCAGGGCCCCGACGCCGAACCCTGGCTGATGGCCGTGGTCACCGACATCACCGACAGCAAGGCCGCCGAGGCCGCGCTGCGGGAAAGCGAGTCCCGTTTCCGTCTGCTGGCGGACACCGCCCCCGCCCCCGTCTGGCTGACCAACGAAGAGGGCGAGGTCGAGTTCGTCAACGAGGCCCTGGTGGAGTTCTACGGCCGTCCGGCGGAGGAGCTGCGCGGCCATATCTGGAAGGACACCCTCCATCCTGACGACCGCGGCGTCGTCGCGGAAACCCAGGCGGACGCCCGGTCCGCCCGGCGGCCCTACGGGTTCGAGGCGCGCTTCCGCAATGCATCGAACGACTGGCGCTGGATGCGCGTCAGCGTCAAGCCGCGCTTCGACGCGGACGGCGCCTTCCGCGGCTATGTGGGGATGTCCTTCGACGTCACGGAAACCCGCCAGGCCCTGGACCGCATGGCCCGGGACGAGCGGCGCCAGACCTTCCTGCTGGGCCTGACCGACAGGCTGCGTGACCTGGACGAGCCCAACGAGATCATGCTCGCCGTCGAAAGCGCCCTGGGCGAGGCGCTCCAGGTCCAGCGCGTGGGCTATGGCGAGATCGACGATGACCATGGCGTGGTCACCTTCGGCCGCGACTGGACCGACGCAGTGGCCAGCGCCGAGGGCGACTGGGCCCTGGACGCCTTCGGCGCGGCGGTGATGCAGGAGCTGGCTGCGGGCGCGATCGTGCGGATCAGCGATGTGCGCGAGGATGCCCGCACCCGGGATGCTGCGGCGGCCTTCGACTCCATCGACACCCGCGCCCTCATGCGCGCGCCGCTGGTGCGCGGCGGGCGGCTGCGCGCCTTCCTCTACGTCCACGACGCCCATCCTCGTGAGTGGACCGACGCCGAGGTCGAACTGATCGAGGAAGTCGCCGACCGGACCTGGGCCGAGCTGGAGCGCGCGCGCGCCGAAGTCCACCTCCGTGAGAGCGAAAGCCGCTTCCGCGACATCGCGGACACCGCGCCCGTTCTGATCTGGGTCACTCGCGCCGACCGGGTCCGGTCCTTCGTCAACCAGGCCTATGTGGAATACATGGGCGCGGACTACGAGACCGTGCGCCTCGCCGACTGGCGCGAGTATCTGCACCCCGACGACCACGAGCGGATTCTCGCCGAATCCCTGGCTGGCGAAGCCACCGGCAAGCCATTCTCCCTCGAGGGGCGCTATCTCCACAACTCAGGGGAATATCGCTGGCTGCGCTCGTTCTCCCGCCCCCGACTGGACGCCCATGGCGAGGTCATCGGCTTCGTGGGCGTGGCCTTCGATGTCAACGAGGCCAAGCGGGCCGAACAGGACCTCAAGCGCATCAATGAACTGCTGGCCGAAAAGGTCACCGAAGCCCTGGAGGAGAAAGCCCGGGCCGAGCAGGACCTGATGCACGCCCAGCGCATGGAGGCCGTCGGCCGCCTCACCGGCGGCGTGGCCCACGACTTCAACAATCTGCTGACCGTGGTCATCGGCGCCCTGGACATGATCCTCAAGTCGCCCGACGACGCCGCCCGGCGCCAGAAGATGGGTGAGGCCGCCCTGGCCGCCGCCCGGCGCGGCGAACGCCTGACACATCAGCTGCTGGCCTTCTCGCGCCGGCAGGCCCTGCGGCCGGAACCCTGCGATCTCAACGCCCTGATCCGCGAGAGCGAGCCCCTGCTGCGCCGCGCCCTGGGCGAGGCCATCGACTTCCGGACGCGGCTGAAGCGCGGGGGCGCCTTCGCCCGCGTGGACGCCGCCCAGTTCGAGGCCGCCCTGCTCAATCTCGTGGTCAACGCCCGCGACGCCATGGGCGAACAGGGTAGCCTGCGCGTCACCACCGAAAGCTGCGATCTCCCCGGCGGCCCGGCCAACGCCCCCCACATCTGCGTCACGGTCAAGGATTCCGGCGAGGGCATGAGCGACGAGGTGCGGGACCGGGTCTTCGAACCCTTCTTCACCACCAAGGCCGTGGGCAAGGGCACCGGCCTTGGGCTGAGTCAGGTCTACGGGTTCGCGCGCCAGAGCGGCGGCGACGTGCGGATCGAAAGCGCGCCCGGCAAGGGAACCCGGGTCCGGCTCTACCTGCCCTCCCTGAGCCGCGAGGACATGGGCGACATCGTCATGACCGAGGACGTGGCCCCCGCCTCCGTCACCGGCCGCCGGGTGCTGCTGGTCGAGGACGATCAGGCCGTCTCGGCGGTGGCCATGGACCTGCTGATGAGCTTCGGCCTGGAGGTGGTCTCGGTCGAGAACGCCGATCAGGCCCTCACCGCGCTGGAGGCCAGCGTCTTCGACCTGATGCTGACCGACATCGTCATGCCCGGCGGCATGAGCGGCATCGATCTGGCGCGCGCGGCGGCGGAACGCTGGCCGGACATGCACATAGTCCTGACCTCGGGCTATGCGGGCGATGACGTGGACAAGGCCCTCAAGGACGCGCCCTGGCCCCTGCTGCCCAAACCCTACGCCACCGAACAGCTGCAGCGTCGCCTGGGCGAGATCCTGTCCCTCGACTGACCGATTTCCCTTGCATCGGGGCCATGTAGTCCTACATTAAGCCCACTTATACTCACTATCAGCATAAGTCGCCGGTCTCGACCCCTTCCGGGCCGGCGTTTTTAGGAACCTGGATTTGCTCAAATCGAGCAAAACTGGAGGCGACCATGGCGGACGGACAAATGCTTTTCGCGCCGGACCTGGACCGGGACAACGACCCGGTGTGGAACAAGGTCAAGGACCACGTCACCCCTGCCGAATGGGCGCTGCACGCCCCCCTGATCGCCGAGATCAACGCCCTGAAGATCCAGCGCGACGCGGTCATTCTCGCCCACAACTACATGACGCCCGAGATCTTCCACGGCGTGGGCGATTTCGTGGGCGACAGCCTCGCCCTGGCCAAGGAAGCCGCGCGCTCGGACGCGAAGGTGATCGTCCAGGCCGGCGTGCACTTCATGGCCGAGACCTCCAAGATCCTGTCCCCGGACAAGACCGTCCTGATCCCCGACCCGCTGGCGGGCTGTTCGCTGGCCTCGTCCATCACCGGCGCCGACGTGCGCCTGATCAAGCAGCGCTATCCGGGCCTGCCGGTGGTCACCTATGTGAACACCACCGCCGATGTTAAGGCCGAGACCGACATCTGCTGCACCTCCGCCAACGCCGTTCAGGTGGTGGAGTGGGCGGCGAAGGCATGGGGCGTGGACCGCGTCATCCTGATCCCCGACGAATACCTGGCCCGCAACGTGGCCGCCCAGACCGACGTCAAGATCATCGCCTGGAAGGGCGCCTGCGAGGTCCACGAGCGCTTCACCGCCGCCGACATCGCCGACATGCGCGACGCCTGGCCCGGCGCGGTGGTCCTGGCTCACCCCGAGTGCCCCGAGGACGTGCTGAACGCCGCCGACTTCGCGGGCTCCACCGGAGCCATGAACGACTATGTGATGAAGAACCGCCCCGCCCAGGTGGTGCTGATCACCGAATGCTCCATGGCCTCCAACATCGCCGGCGCGGCCCCGGAGGTGAAGTTCATCGGCCCGTGCAACATGTGCCCGTACATGAAGCGCATCACCCTGGAGAAGATCCGCGACTCCCTGCGCGACATGACCTTCGAGGTCACCGTGCCCGAGGACATGGCCGAGCGCGCCCGCCTCGCGGTCCAGCGCATGGTCGACCTGCCCCCGCCCGAAAAGCCCGCCCGCTATGATCTGGTCCGCGCCCGCGGCCATCAGGTCGCGGTCGAGATGATCTGATGAGCGACCTGCGTCCCGGCCCGACAAACCCGGCCAAGGTCGGGCCCTGGGGCGCCGTGGGCGACCCGGCCCCCTCCGCAGCGCGAGCCAGCACGCCAGCACGCCGCGTCGACGGAGACGAGAACCCCGGTCAGAACCCGGTCTGGGCGCTGGTCTCCACCGCCCTGCTGGCCGGGCTGCTGTGGTGGCTGATGGGCTGGGTCTATGCGCTGGCGGGCATCGTCGGCCTGCTGGTCCATGAGTACGGCCACGTGCTGGCCATGAACCGCCTCGGCATGGGTCCGGCGCGCATCTACATCATCCCGTTCCTGGGCGGCGCGGCGAAAGGCGCGCGCGGCGCCGCCAGCGAATGGATCGGCGTGCTGGTCTCGCTGGCCGGTCCCGCCTTCGGCCTGATCGCCGCCATTCCCTTCTTCGCCGTCTGGGCGGTCACAGGCGACCCGGTGTGGCTGCAGGGTGCGTGGTTCGTGGCCCTCATCAATCTGCTCAACCTCGCCCCCGCCCCGCCGCTGGACGGCTCCAGGGCGCTGGGTCCGGTGCTGGCCCGCGTTCACCCGCTGCTGGAGAAGGCCGCCCTTCTGGGCGTCGGCGTCCTGATCGTCCTGTGGGGCCTTGAGCGCGGCGCCTACATCCTCGCCGTCTTCCTCGCGCTCGGCGTGTTCAGCCACCTGCGGCGGGGCGCCTGGCGACCCGACACCGCCCCGCTCAGCTGGACTCAGGCGGGTGCGTCGCTGGGCCTGTTTCTCGTCACCGGCGCCGCCTGCGCTGCCGTCGGCCTCACCGCCATGGCGCTCTACACCGGCGACGGTCTGGCCGCCGCCCTGACCGCCTCGGGCCGCTTCTTCGGACTGGCGTCATGACCGTCCAGCGCCGCCATCACCACGGCCCCCTGATCGTGGGCGCGGGGCTGGCGGGCCTGTCCGCCGCCCTGACCGCCGCGCCGCGCCCGGTTGCTGGTGGCGACCCCCGCGCCCGTGGGCCAGGCCGCCGCCTCCGCCTGGGCGCAGGGCGGTGTCGCCGCCGCCCTGTATCCCGACGACAGCGCCGAGCTGCACGCCGCCGACACCGTCGCCGCCGGGGCGGGCCTGAACGACGCCGACGCCACCCTGGCCCTGACCCGCGCGGCGCCCGAAACCATCCAGCGCCTGTTCGAGCTGGGCGCCCCGTTCGACCGCGACGCCTCCGGCCGCTTCGTCCAGAGCCTCGAGGCCGCCCACGCCCGCCCCCGCATCGTTCGCGCGGGCGGCGATGGCGCGGGCCGCGCCATCGTCCGGGCCCTCGGGGCCGCCGCCCTGGCCGCGC
>NZ_BATC01000043.1 GCF_000466985.1 Brevundimonas abyssalis TAR-001 | reverse complement strand
CCGCGTGCGTGATGGCTTCGCGGGCTGGCGCCGCACCGCGCGCATGACCTTCCCCGGCGAGCGTCAGGACTGGAGTGCGGACCGCACCCGCTACGGCCGCGACGCCTGGCGCCTGTCCCAGACCGGACGGTTCCGGTCGGCGCCGGTGACCTTCGGCCGGGTGACGGACGCGGGCGGCGAAGAGGGTCTGGCGGCGGTTGTGTCCTTCCCGGGACGTCCGCGTCCCTACGGCGCCCGCATCGTGATGCGTGATCCGGCGCGGGCCCAGCGTCCGTGGATTGTTCAGGCCAGCCTGGGTCCGCTGCCGCCCGCCAATACACGCCGCGCCTTCTGGGCCTCGTCCAGCGCCGCCGCGCCCGAGGATCTGCTGCTTGAAGACCGTCGTCAGGGCGAGATCTGGCGCTTCCCGGAGGCGGCGGGCGACGCCATCGCCGGACTGGACCCGCGCGAGCGGTTCACGGTGGAATTTCTGTTCCGCGACGACAGCGTCATGCGGGTGCATTTCGAGGCCGGCGACTTCGCCGCCGCCCGCGCCTTCCTGTCTCTCGGCCCGCTCTAGGTTTCAGGTTCTAGGTTTCAGGGATTAGGGGAAGAAGGCGTTCGACGCGGGGCTTCCCCTAGAACCTAGTACCTAGCACCTAAGACCTAGAGAAGCGGATCGGCCCGGGTGATGGGCCGGGCCACCACGGCGGCCTTGTCCGTCTCCAGGATCGGACGCTCCACCAGTATGGGGTGCTGGACCATGGCGTGCAGGATCAGGTCGTCGGGCGTGTCCTCGGGCAGCAGGCCCATGTCCTGGGCCAGGGTCTCGCGGCGGCGCAGGATGTCCCTCGGCTTCGCCCCGCCCATCTTGGCCAGCAGGGCCGTCAGCTGATCCTCGGTCCAGCCGGCCTTCAGATACTCCACCACCGTGGGCTCGATGCCCCGCTCGGCAAGCATGGCCAGCAGCTTGCGCGAGGTGCCGCATTTCGGATTGTGGAAGACGGTGACGCTCATGTGGCGTGTCCTTCTGTCGGGACGGGTTCGATGATGCGGGCGCCCAGCGCCAGACCGGCCCCGGCGATGAGGGCGACGGCGGCCAGAACGGCCAGTATCTCCAGCCCGCGCCGCGAGGTGGGCGCCAGCGGCCGGGCCAGCATGGCGGCCATCAGGCGATCAGGGCCAGCACGCCCGGCAGATCCATGCCCACGCCCAGGAAGGTCCAGTGCCCCAGGGCGAACAGCCAGCCGCCCAGCACGGCGGTGACGATGACCGCGGGCCACAGGGAGACGTGCCGCTCCAGCCGCGGGTCGATCAGCCCGCCGACGGCGGCGGCCAGCGCGGCGCCCAGCACCGGCCAGGCGATCAGGAAGGCGGCGGTGGGCGCCAGAATCTGAACGACCACGCCCAGCACCAGCATCAGGGCGATCAGTCCGGTCCAGGCCGAGAAGCGCGCGGCCTTCATCCAGCCGCTGTAGAGGGCGCCGCCCACGGCGACCAGGCCGAGGACGAGGATGACCCAGCTGAATTCATAGAGCGTCAGGACGGCGATGGTGGCCAGGATCAGGCGCCCGCCACCAGCCGCCGCCGGCCCTGGGCCGAACCGAACAGGATCAGGGCCGCCGCCAGCAGGCTCAGCACCACCCCGGCCTCGAGCCAGGGCAGGCGGCGCAGCATGGCGTAGTAGAGCTCGGGCGATCCGGCGCGGCTCATGGACGGGCCCGCCAGCCCACGCATGGCGGTGGCCAGCACCACGCCCGAGATGGCCAGCCACAGCCCGCCCAGCGCGCCCAGCCCCATGCCCGCAAAGGTCACGGCCCCGACCTTGCGGCCGCGCCACACCGCGACGATCAGCAGCCCGGCCGCAGCCGCCAGCACCAGCCAGCCGACCCAGGGCGCATACTGGATGAAGACCAGGCCCAGCAGGTCCGAATAGACCGCATTGTTCGTGGCCGCGGGCAGGGCGTCGGCGCGGATGAAATGGTCTGCGGCCTCCAGCGCCTTTTCACCGATGTGCTGGACGCTGCCCCGGTCCAGGGCCTCGGGGGTGGAGGCGGGGTCGTGGTACTGATGGGCCCGTCCGATGAAGGCCAGATTGACCCCGGCGATGCCGCGCTCGCGGGCCAGGGTGTAGTCGGTGCCGTTGGGCATGTTCTCGTAGACGAGCACCGCCAGGGAGTTGCTGTTGGCGCCGCCCTCGACCCGGTCCATGGCGCGGGTGAAGGCGCGCACGGTCTGGGCGTTGCCGGGTCCGGTCTCGAACATGGACGCCCGGCCGCCGCCGCCGCGGGCCTCAAGGTTCACCACCATGCCGACCCGCTGCGCCAGCGGATGCTCATCCAGAAACAGGCGCATGCCGTCCAGACCCAGCTCCTCGGCGTCGGTGAACAGGACGATCAGGTCCCGTTCGGCCGGACCCCGCGCTTGGATGGCGCGCACGGCTTCGAGGATCGCGGCCACCCCGGTGGAGTCGTCCGCCGCGCCGGGCGAATCCCACACCGTGTCGTGGTGGGCCATCAGCAGCACCGCCGGCCCGTCCCGGTCGCGGCCGGGCAGGACGCCGATCAGATTGGTGATCTGGCGTTCCGCAGCTTGTTCGTCGCCCCAGCGAGCGAGGCGCTCGACCGATCTTTCGGACAGGGCGCCGGCTTGCTCGGACGGGTTCAGGCCCAGTTCCGCCATGCGGCCGGTCAGATAGGCGCGCACCCGCCCGTTCTCTTCCGATCCCGTGGGGTGGGGCGCCTGCGCGATCTCTTCGATGTCCACCATCGCCCGGGCGGCCGAGAAGGCGGTGTCGGGCGCGGTGTCCGGCGCGGGATCGGGCGTGTGCGACGCCGCCACCGCCACCGCCAGCGCCAGTCCAAGCGCCGCCACCAGCAGCACGATGCGATTCATGAAAGCCCCGGGTGTCATGGGGCCATTAGTAGGCGCCCGAACGGCGGGCGTCGAGCGGGGAGGATCAGGCCGCGCGTCTCAGGGCGGCGGGCGACTTGACGAAGACGCCGGGGCGGCCGGGGACGGGGCGGAAGGAGTCGGGCCGCTCGCCCGCCGTCTCGTCGAGGCCCAGGAACAGGCAGCCGTCGTCGGCCAGGGCCTGTTCCAGCACATCCAGGGCGCGGGCGCGGCGCTCGGGCGCCATGTCGCTCAGCACATAGCGGCAGAAGATCACGTCGAACCGGCCGCCCGGAGGGGGCTCATCCAGCAGGTTGGCGCGCGAGAAGGTGATGGCGGAGCGCAGGCGGGGCTTGGCCTCCCACATGTCCTCGCTCTGGTCGAACCAGTTCAGCAGCCGCCGGGCCGACAGGCCGCGCTGCACTTCGAACTGGGTGAAGATGCCGGTCCGGGCCTTCTCCAGCGCGCGCTGGGACAGGTCGGTGGCGACGATCTCCACATTGGTCTGGTCCTCCAGCGCCGGCATGGCCAGGGAATAGGCTTCCTGTCCCGCCGCACAGCCGGCCGACCAGATGCGCACCCGGCCTTCCGGCCGCACGCCGGCGATGGCGGGCAGGACCTCGCTTGCGAAGGTGGTGAAGGGTGCGCGGTCGCGGCGGAACCAGGTCTCCGGGTTCAGCACGGCCTCCATGGCGCTCCAGGCCAGGGCGGCGGGCGGCTCGGCGCGCACGGCGTCCATCAGGGCGTCGACCCCGGCATAGCCCTCGCGGCGGGCCACCGGCGCCAGCCGGTGTTCAGCCAGATGCGCCCGGTCCGCGGCCAGCAGGAAGCCGGTGCGGCTGACCAGCAGGGATTGCAGATGGTGCAGGTTCTCGGGCGTCATGAGGGTCAGACCACCCCCGCCTCGGCCAGCTTGGATTCCAGGATCTCGCCGTCGAAGGGCTTCATGACGTATTCGTCGGCGCCGGCGTCCAGCGCTTCCTTGATGCGGTCCACCTCGGTCTCGATGGTGCAGAACAGCACCTTGGGCTGGTCGCCGCCGGGCTGGCTCCGCAGACGGCGAAGGAAGGTCAGGCCGTCCATCACCGGCATGTTCCAGTCCAGCAGGATCACCTCCGGCATGGCGGTGGCGCAGTAGGCCAGGGCCTCGGCCCCGTCGCCCGCCTCATCCACCTCGAATCCCAGCTCCTCGACGATGCGGCGCGCCACCTTGCGGATGATGCGGCTGTCATCGACGATCAGACAGGTTCTGGCCTCGACAGGGGGGTGCACGGTGTGAAATCCGGACGCTTCGGGCGCAGAACTGCGCCCCTACGTCTTATGGTCCTTTGCGGTTAACGAGCTGTTGGCGGACACCCTTAAGCGGCGTTCAGCACGATCTCACACCGGCATGCGCGCGGTCAGGGTGACGCGGTCCTCGCCGACGGTGAAGCCCAGCGTGCCGCCGTGGTCATTCACGGTGCGCCACAGCCAGTAGGACTGGATCCACTGGCCCGCCAGACCCTCGGTCAGGCGCTCGCCGGCCAGGCCCGTGGCCGCCTCGGGCTTGAGCCGGGCGCGCGGGCCGTCGGCCTCGCCGCGCAGGGTCAGCCAGCCGTCGTCCTCGCGCGCGGTCACCGCGGCCACGCCGCCGCCGGGCAGGGCCGCGCCGGTCAGCTGCACCAGGTTCAGGAACGCCCGGGCCTGGGGCTTGGAGAATTCCTGTGGATCAACCCGCCAGTCCAGCGACGCCCGCGCGCCCTTGAACACGCTTTCGGCCAGCGGCTTGAGGTCGTCGGACCGGAACCGTTCGGCGGTCGTGGCGGCGCCGTAGGCCACGCGGGCGAAATTGATCAGGGCGATCAGTTTTTCCGAACTGGCCTCGATCAGGCCCATGGCTTCGTCGCGCATGTCCTGCGCGGAGGGGTCCTTCATCAGGTCCAGGCCCGAGGCGATGGCGCCCGCCGGGCTGATGAAGTCATGGCAAAGCTTGCCGGTCAGGAAGGTGGCCAGGTCGGCGCCGTCCATCATGGCGTCAGAGTCGGTGGTCATCGTGTCCCGCAGCCCACATTTGTCAAAGCCGCGACAAGCTGCCCTGATTTGCCGGTTCTTCAAACGCCCCGCATGGTCTAAGGACCGCCCCCTGATGAGTGCCCTTCCCGAATCCCTGAGCCGCGACCTGGAATCAGGCCGCCTGACCGAACAGCTGGCCGAGATCGCCGAAGAGGCCTCCGCCCTGATCCTGCCCTACTGGCGCGCGGGCGCCGCCGTCACCACAAAGGCTGACGACAGCCCGGTGACCGAAGCCGATCAGAAGGCCGAGGCCCTGATCCTCGAGCGCCTGACAGCCCTCTATCCCGGCGTCCAGACCGTGGCCGAGGAAGCCTGCGCCGCGGACGGAACGCCCGACGCGGAGAACGCCTTCTTCCTGATCGACCCGCTGGACGGCACCAAGGCCTTTGTGGGCGAGCGCGAGGCCTTCACCGTCAACATCGCCCTGGCCCACGGCGAGCGTGTGCTGGCGGGCGTCATCTCGGCCCCGGCCATGGCCCAGACCTGGCGCACGGGGGGAAGCGGCGACAAGGCCGGCGCCTTCAGCCGCCGCTTCGGCGAGACGGCCTGGCGTCAGGTGCGGGTGCGCCAGAAGCCCGATCGCGGTTTCGCCCTGATCAGCCATTCCCTGGGCGAGGACGAGGCCGAGCGCATCGCCAGCCGCTTCGGCTGCGCCGAATGGCAGGCGCTGGATTCGTCGGTCAAGTTCTGCCTGATCGCCGAGGGCCGCTATGACGTCTATCCGCGCACCGGCCCCACCTGCGAGTGGGACACCGGCGCGGGCCAGGCGATCCTTGAGGCCGCCGGCGGCCGGGTCATCACCCTGGAGCAGGGCCAGCCCCTGTCCTACGCCAAGCCGAACTATCTCAACCCCGGCTTCGTGGCCCTGGGCGGATAACACCTAAAAGCTATTTGATTTCAGATGGGTATCCTTATTGAGCGACGTTCGCTCATCGCTCTTGCCTGACCATTCACTTTGATATACAAAGTACTTCATCAGCACTGGAGGTTGCCATGAAACTGTTCGTCACCGCTGCTCTCGCCTGCCTGATCGCCGCGCCCGCCGTGGCCGGCGATGTCGTTGTCACCCTGAACGGCGTGGAGGCCCGGGGCGGAGAGATTCTCGCCTCCCTGAACACCGAGGCCACCTTCATGCGGGGAGAGGGCGAATATGGCGTCATCGCCTCCGGCGACGAGGCGGGGACCATCACCCTGACGTTCGAGGACGTGGCGCCGGGGGACTACGCCCTGATGGTGATGCATGACGAGAACGGCAACGGTCAGTTCGACATGTCGCCCATGGGCATGCCGGACGAGGGCTTCACCTTCTCCAACGGCGGGGCCATGCAGGGCATGCCAACCTTCGAGGTGCACAAATTCACCGTGGGCGAGGACGGGGCGACCCTGACCGAGACCATGTTCTACATGCGGCCCGCCCAATGAGGAGCGCGCTTCTCGGCGCGGCGGCCCTGGTCCTTTCGGCCGGGGCCGCGACGGCCCAGACCACCTGTTACGGCGGCGCTCAATGGTGGACGCCGGAGGGTTTCATCAGCGGCGAGCGCTGCGTGGCCCAGGGGCGCTTCGCCGCCGCGACACCGGACGCCGCGCGCATCGACCTGGGCGGCGCCTGGGTCATTCCAGCCCTGGGCGAGGCGCACAACCACAATCTGGACAATCCGGTCATGGCCCGCGCCATGAGCACCACCTACCTCTCGGCGGGCATTCTTTATGTGAAGAACCCCAACTCGCGTCTGGAATGGACCGAAGCGACCCGCGCCGTGGTCAATCAGCCGGACACGGTGGACGCGGTCTTCTCCCTGGGCGGCGTCACGGCGCCCGGAGGCCACCCGGTGCGGCTGTACGGCTTCCTGTCCCGCTTCTACGGCGAGGTCCGCGAGGGCGAGGCCTTCGAGGGCGACGCCTTTCATCTGGTGACGGCCGAGGGCGACATCGCCCCGGTGCTGGACCGGCTGAAGGCGGAGGGCGCGGACTTCGTGAAGCTGTATCTGCTGGGGTCCGAACACCATCACGAGCGGGCGGAGGATCCGGTCTATTACGGCATGCGCGGGGTCGATCCGGCCCTGGCGCCCGCCTTCGTGCGCGAGGCCCATGCCCGCGACCTGCGGGTCAGCGTCCATGTGGAGACCGCCGCCGACTTCCGCGCCGCGGTCGCCGCCGGGGTGGACGAGATCAACCACCTGCCCGGCTACATGTGGGAGACCGGCGCCACGGCCGAGACCTATCGCCTGACCGAGGCCGACGCCCGCGCGGCGGCCGAGGCGGGGGTCGTGGTGGTCACCACCACAGTTGTGGCCAACGGCTTCGCCCGCAGTCCGGACGCGCTCCAGGCGGTCCAGACTCTGCAGGTGGAGAACCTGCGCCGCCTGCATGACGCGGGCGTCTCCATCGCCATCGGCTCGGACAACTACCAGGCCACGGCGGCGTTGGAGGCCCAGAACCTGCTGGATATCGGCGCCTTCACCGGCCCCGAGCTGCTGCGCCTGTGGATCGACACGCCGCGCGTCTCGATCTTCCCGGACCGCATGATCGGCCGGCTGGATCCGGGATACGAGGCGAACTTCGTGGTGCTGTCGGCCGATCCGCTGGCCGCCATGACCCAGCCGCTGCCGGTCACCGCCGTGCACAAGGCGGGCGAGGCGATCTGGACGGCTCGCTAGGCGCCGCCAAACGGCAAAAGGCCCGCCGGAGCGATCCGGCGGGCCTTTCTTCATTCGATGATCGAGAGGATCAGGCGGCGTTGGCCGTGGCGTTCTCGTGCGGGTCGCGCAGCACATAGCCCCGGCCCCAGACGGTCTCGATGTAGTGCTTGCCGCCGGCGGCCGTAGCCAGCTTCTTGCGCAGCTTGCAGATGAAGACGTCGATGATCTTCAGCTCGGGCTCGTCCATGCCGCCGTACAGGTGGTTCAGGAACATTTCCTTGGTCAGGGTGGTGCCCTTGCGGAGCGAGAGCAGCTCCAGCATCTGGTATTCCTTGCCGGTCAGGTGGACCCGGTGGCCGTCCACCTCCACCGTCTTGGCGTCCAGGTTCACCGCGATCTCGCCGGTGGTGATGATGGCCTGGGCGTGACCCTTGGAGCGGCGCACCACGGCGTGGACGCGCGCCACCAGCTCGTCCTTGTGGAACGGCTTGGTCAGATAGTCGTCGGCGCCGCCGCCGAAGGTCTTGACCTTGGTCTCCACCTCGGTGGAGCCCGACAGGATCATGACGGGGGTGTTGATCTTGCCCACGCGCAGCTGGCGCAGGACCTCAAGGCCGTTCATGTCGGGCAGGTTCAGGTCCAGAAGAATGAGGTCGTAGTCGTAGATCTTGCCCAGATCGACGCCTTCCTCTCCCAGATCCGTCGTATAGACGTTGAAGCCTTCCGACTTGAGCATCAACTCGATGCTCTGCGCGGTCGCGCTGTCGTCTTCAATCAGCAGAACACGCATTGATGCCCCTCCAGGCGAACCTTGACCATAAGGCCGCTCGCACAGGAGCGGGTAACCTTTCCGACCAGTTAAGGCCGCAAAAACCTTAAGAACGGTTAATGCCGAATCGATAGTCTGATTTGCGAATCGGCGTCCAGTGGAACGAGTCAACGATTCGAAATTTCTTTGCCCGCCTTGGGATCGCGGGCCCTTCGGTCCGGTCCCCGCAGCCCTGCCGACGGCGCCGCCAACGTTCCTTAATCCCGCATCTCCGCCTCACCAATGCCGCACTCCTTAACGGGATACGTCCGGAAATGGCGCATAAAATAGGAATATAATCCTCACTGCTTCCGGGCGGGTCCAGCATGGCGTCGCGTCGCTGGGACGCCGGAACCGGAGAGGGAGATGTTCGAACACGACGAAACACTGGAGCACAGGGTGGAGCGGGTCCGCGCGGACCGCGCCCGCGCCTGCTGGCCATGCAGGCGGTGGCCAGCGTGACGGGGGTGCCCGCCGCGGCCATGCAGTCGCGCCGCCTGCTGAACCGCGAGGTGCGGCGGGCGCGCTCGCTGGCCTGGTACCTCAGCCACACGGAATACGGCTGGCCGCTGTATCGGGTGGGGGCCGCCTTCGACCGCGACCGCACCACCGTGGCCAAGGCGTGCCGCGAGGTGGAGGACATGCGCGACGATCCCGCCCTGGACGGTCTGCTGGACCGGGTCGGGCGCGGGCTTGCCGAGATCACCGGCCAAGCGGAGGCGGCATGAGCGAACGCCTGCGCACCCTGCTGGCCCGTCCGGGCGCCTGGATCGAGGCGGCCGATGAGTCCGGCCGCTATCGGCTGAGGCTCAGCCCCGACCGCCGCCGTCGCCCGGCCCTGACCCTGGACGAGGCGGCGTTCCGGGAGCTGGCGCGCGAGCCCGGCCTGGCGGTGCGCGAGGGCGGCGGGTGGCGGGCGCGGGCGGGCGCGGTCCCGCCCCGTCTCTCCGATGGCGGCCGTCCCGGCTTCATGGCGGGGACGCGGCCGGTGACGACCCCGGACGGGACGGTGAAGCCCCGCGCCGTCAATCTGGGGGAGTCGCCCATTCTCTGGCTGGCGCGGCGCAAGGATCCCAGCGGCCGTCCCTGGCTGTCCCCCGCCGAGGTGGCGGCGGGCGAAAGGCTGCGCACAGACGCCGAGCTGGCCAGTCTGGGCCCGTCCCTGACCATGCGCTGGGACGCCCTGCCGCGCGCCGGGGCCGGGCAGGGGACGCCCTCGGGGCCCGGCGAGCGCACGCTGCTGGCCCGCCGGCGGGTTCAGGCCGCCCTGGACGCCGTCGCGCCCGGGCGCCGCGTCATGCTGGAGCGCATCTGCATCCACGGCTCGTCGCTGCAGCTGGCGGAACAGGGGCTGGGCCTGCGCCGTCGTCAGGGCAAGACGGTCCTGAAACAGGCCCTGACCGATCTGGCGGCCCATTACGGGATCGGATGACGGGCGTTTTGCGTTCAAGGCGCATTCGTCGTCCGGTCCCGCCCTTGCGATTGTTGTTCCCCCAACGCGCTGGTATGGCCCGGTGATCCCACCCTCAAGGCGCCCACACCATTCTCAGCTTCCTGATCCCCCTAGGCGTCATCCTCCTCATGGTCGCGGCCAACGCGCTGTACGTGGCGGCGGAGTTCGCCACCGTCGGCGCGCGCAAGTCGCGGGTGCAGGAGAGCGCCGAGGCGGGCAGTCGTCCTGCGGGCAAGCTGCTCGGCATCCTGCGCGACCCGGCGAAGCTCGACGACTATGTGGCGGGCTGCCAGGTCGGCATCACCATCTCCAGCCTGGTGGCGGGCGCCTATGGCCAGGCCCAGCTGACTCCCTTGCTGGCCCCGGTTCTGGGCGCCGTGGGCGGACAGGTGACGGCGATCATCATCGTCCTGCTGGCCGTCACCATGGTTCAGGTGGTGCTGGGTGAGCTGCTGCCCAAGACCATCGCCCTGCGCTATCCCGAGCGGCTGTCCATGGCCACCCTGGCGCCCATGCGCGTCAGCCTGCTGCTGTTCCGGCCGCTGATCTTCATCTTCAACGGAACCGCCTTCGCCATCATGCGGCTGTTCCGGCTCAGCGCCGATCACAGCCACACCCATGTGCACTCTCCCGATGAACTGGAGGGCCTGTTCAAGGCCAGCGCCGCCGGTGGCCTGATCGACGCGGACGAGCGGGACATGCTGTCCGGCGCGCTGAGCGTCCACGGGCGGCTGGTGCGCGAGATCATGACGCCGCGCACCCGCATGGTGCGGGTCAACGCGAAGGAAACGGTCGAAGAGGCGCTGAAGCGCGTCGCCGAGACGCCCTATTCGCGCTTTCCCGTCACCGGCGACACCACCGACGACGTGGTGGGCATCATCCACTTGCGGACCCTGTTCGCCACCTTTGAAAAGACCCCCGACGCCCTGGTCGGCTCCATCAAGCGCGACCCCCTGATCGTCGCCGACGTGATGAGTGTGCCCAGCCTGTGGCAGACCCTGCGCGAGCGCGGCCGTCGCAGCGCCATGGTCATCAATGAGTACGGCAGCTTCACCGGCCTGGTGACCCTCGAAGACGCTCTGGAGGAGGTCTTCGGCGAGGTTCAGGACGAGTTCGACAACGAGGACGAGCTGTTCGTCGCCAACGGCCCGGACCTGAGCGTGCGCGGCGACGTCCGTCTGACCATGCTGGCCGATCGCCACGGCGTCGTCCTGCCCGAGGATCGGGCCGACACCATCAGCGGCCTGGTCTGGCACGAGCTCGGCCGGCTGCCCGTGGTCGGCGACCTCGTGGTGGTGGAGGACTCCTCCGTCCGGCTGGTGGTCGAGGCCATGGAGGGCCACGCGGTGCGCCGCGTCCGCATCCAGCGCGGAACGGAGGCCGAGGGATGATCGACGTCCTGCTTCCCATCGCCGCCATCCTGGCCCTCGTGATCGTCAACGGCGTGTTCGTCGCGGCCGAGTTCGCCCTCGTGGGCGCCCGGCGCAGCCGCTTCGAGACCCTGGCGCAGGACGGCAACCGCGCGGCCCAATGGCTGCTGCGCATTTTTGACCGCGAGGCCGGAAAGGATTCCTATATCGCCATCGCCCAGCTGGGCATCACCCTGGCCAGCATCGGCCTGGGCATGTACGGCGAGCCCGCGGTCGCCCGCTGGCTCTACGGCCCGCTCGAAACCCTCGGGCTCAGCTATGACCAGTCCCACGCCGTGGGCTTCGTCATCGCCCTGAGCGGGATCACCTTCCTGCACGTGGTGTTCGGGGAAATGATCCCCAAGGCGCTGGCGCTGCAGTCGCCCGAGAAGGTCAGCATCTCCCTCAATCCGGTGATGCGCCTGTTCGCGATCCTGTTCCGGCCCATGGTCATGCTGCTGAACAAGATCGCCTTCGGCCTGATGCGTCTGCTGGGCATTCCCGACCCGGGCAAGGGGGCCATGCTCTACAGCTATCAGGAGCTGGAAATCGCCACGGAAGAGATGATGTCCGGCGGCCAGATGAACGCCGCCCAGGCCAAGCTGATCGAGAACATCTTCGAGATGGAGGATCGCACGGCCCAGGAGCTGATGACCTCCCGCGCCCGCATGGCGGCCATCCCCGTGTCCGCCAGCGTGGACGAGGTCGCCACCACCATCTCCAGTCAGAAGCTGGCCCGCTATCCGGTGTTCGGCGCCTCCCTGGACGAGGTGGTGGGCGTGCTGCACGTCAAGGATTTCATCCGCGCCCGGGTGGTCCACGCCGAGATCGACCTGAAGACCCTGGTGCGCCCCGCGCCGCGCGTGGCCGCGGGCATGTCCGCCTATGACCTGATGGCCCTGTTCAAGAAGCAGCGCGTTCACGGCGCCCTGGTGGTCGACGAGTTCGGCGGCACCCTGGGCTTCGTCACCATGGACGATCTGGTGACGGACCTTATCGACGAGGAGGAGGGCGCCGGGTCGGACTGGATCACCGTCCTTCCCGACGGCGCGATGCTGCTCGACGGCGAGGTGACCCTGGCCGAGCTGGAAGAGGACCACGATCTGGACGTGTCCCACCCCGAAGTCTCGACGGTCGCCGGCCTGTTTCTCGCCAAGACCGGGGTGCTGCCCAAGCGCGGAGACATCCTGAACTTCAAGGGCGTCCGCTTCATCGCCGAGGATGTGCGGGGCCTGAAGATTCTCCGCGTCCGCGTCGAGCGCTCTCCCTTGAAGCGCTAGACCCGACGGGTCATCGACCGGCGTCGAATTGCACCAATTGCACTGATTGCACCGTGCAACGGCGCGTGTTCAGGCGCCCGCCGCCGCTTCCTGACGGATCCGCCCGATCATGGCGTTCAGGCCGTTGGCGCGCTGCATGGTGAGGGCCTGGGGCAGGCCCAGGCGGTCCATGGCGGCGCGGGCGTCGAAGGCCAGGATCTGGTCGGGCTCGCGGCCGGAATACAGGCGCAGCAGCAAGGCGATGTTGCCCTTGGACAGATGGCTGTCGGAATCGGCCAGGAAATACAGCCGTCCCCCGTCGCGGATCACGTGCAGCCACACCTGGGCCGCGCAGCCGGGCACCTTGTTGGCCTCGACCCGCGCATGGTCGGGCAGGGGGGCCAGGCCCTTGCCCAGTTCGATGACGTATTCGATGCGCGGCTCCCAGTCGCCCAGCAGGTCGAACTCCTCGGCCAGTTCGGCCAGGGTCTCGTCGATGCTCTGGTCGGGCGGGGTCAGGGCGGCGTCGGTCATGGGCCGCAGATAGACGCCCCGGCGGCGGGCCACAACCATGCCCGTCCCCAACCCCGCAAGGATGGTCCACCGGAATCTGGTCGCCTGTGGCGCGAGCGATCTCGCCGGGTTCCGTCCGGGCCTTTAGTCTGGTCTGTCGCGCCGAACGCCGCGCCGACTCGAAATCGCAACGGACCCCGCCGCGCTTGACCTCCTCCGCCGCCTCTTCGTCCGAGCCTGACGCCGGCGCCGCCGTGACCGGGGCGCCGCCGCCGCTGGCCATGTGGCACGCGGGGTGGGCCACCGCCTGCGCGGTGCTGGCGCTGGGCGGACGGTTCGTGGGGGCGGGGGTCGAGGGGCCAGCCGCCCTGGCCCTGATGGCCATGGTGGCGCCGGGGCTGGGCGGGCTGCTGCTGCTGCGCCGCGACGGCTTTCGTCCGCGTCTGGCCCTGCTGACCGGCTGGAGCGCGGCGGCCATTCTGGCGGCGGTGCTCAGCGGCGGGCTGAACGGCCCGCTGGCGGCCTTCGTCTTCATGCCCATGATCGCGGGTCTGGCCCTGGGCGGGGTGCGTCTGGCCCAGATGGGGACGCTGGGGACGGGACTGGCGGCGGCGGGCGGTCTGGCCGCGGCCCTGATCGGCGCCCCCGCCGTCGACAACGCCGTGCTGGCGGCCCTGACCGGGGTGATGAGCGCCCTGGCCGCATCCCTTGCGCTGAGACTGTCCTTCGCCGCCCGACAGACGCGGCTGCACCGGGCCGAGGCGGCCATGGCGCGCAGCGAGGCCATCCTGACCGGCCAGCCGGGCCTGACTCTGGTGCTGGCGCCGTCGGGCCGGGTGCTGGCGGCCTATGGCGCGTCGCCGCCGGGGCTGACCGCCGAAATCCTGTTCGACCAGGGTCTGATCGCCGCCGTCCATGGCCCGGACCGGCCCGCCGTCCTGTCGGGTCTGGACAAGGCCCTGAACGGCCTGGACGCCCAGACCCGCTTCGCCCCGCGCGAGGCGCTGGACCGCCGGGTCATGCTGGCGCTGAAAGGGCTGGAGGACGGCCGTCTGATCGGCCAGATGCACGACGCCACCGCCCAGTATGCGCGCGAGGCCGCCCTCGACGCCGCCCGGGGCGAGGCCGAGGCCCGCGACAAGGGCAAGACCCGCTTCCTGGCCTCCATGAGCCATGAACTGCGCACGCCCCTGAACGCCGTGGTCGGCTTCTCGGACATCATGCGCCAGGCCCTGTTCGGGCCGCTGCCCCCGAAATACGCGGACTACGCCGTCTCCATCCATGAGGCGGGCGGGCACCTGCTGGCGGTTATCAACGACGTGCTGGATGTGTCCAAGATCGAGGCGGACCGGTACGAGCTGGCGCTGGAGCGGTTCGACGCACGCGACGCCGTGTCGGAGGCCGTGGCCATGGTCCGGCTGAACGCTGACGAGAAGGGCGTGGTTCTGAACAGCGTCCTGCCGCCCGAGGCCCTGACGATCATGGCCGACCGCCGCGCCCTGAAGCAGATCACCCTGAACCTGCTGGCCAATGCGGTGAAGTTCACCCCGGCCGGGGGCTCGGTGACCCTGACCGCCGACGGGGTCGGGCCCTATCTGGAGATCGTGGTGGCTGACACCGGGGTGGGCATCGCCGCCGAGGATCTGGGCCGGCTGGGCCGCCCCTTCGAACAGGCGGGCGACGCGGGCCAGAAGAAGATGGGCACCGGCCTGGGCCTGGCGCTCGTGCGGTCCCTGACCGAACTGCACGGGGGGCGGCTGATGGTGGACAGCACCCTGGGCGAAGGCTCGGCCTTCACCGTGCGCATGCCGGTGGTGGAGCTGGCCCCGCCCGTCACAGACGAACCTGTAGCCTGAACTCTGTTCCAATCCTCCCCCGTGTCGCTTCGCTCGCGGGGGAGGATGGGCGAGCCACGTAAAAACGCCCGCCCCGGCGACCGGGGCGGGCGTTTCAGATCCTGACAGGCAGGACGTCTTACTTGGCGGCGCGAGCGCGGCGGGCGGGTTTGCGGCCGCCCTGGCCCAGGCCCATCTGCTTGGCCAGTTCCGAACGCGCCTTGGCGTAGTTCGGGGCGACCATGGGATAGTCCTTGGGCAGGCCCCACTTGGCCCGATACTCTTCCGGGCTCATGTCGTACTTGGTGCGCAGATGGCGCTTCAGCGACTTGAACTTGCGGCCGTCCTCGAGGCAGATCAGGAAGTCCGGAGTGATGGACTTGCGCACCGAAACCGCCGGCTCCTGCGGCTCGGGCTCGGGCTGGGCGCCGCCCGCCTTGACCACCACCAGGGCGGAATGGACGCTCTGGATGACGCCCGGCAGGGCCTCGGCGTCGACGTTGTTGTTGCTCACATAGGCCGACACGATATCGGCGGTCATTTCGAGAAGTTCAGACGTTTCGTCCATGATCACGCTTCCGGAGTTCTGTTGACTTTACGGGTCAGAAGCGGATCGCCGCTCCCCATGGGAGTCGGCAATAAAGTTGTTTCGGCGGTTTATCAACAGGAACCGGGGCCGAAGCGACTCTAATCGGCAGCCTTATCTTTAGAGTTGCAGATCAGTTCATCGTCCGAAGTTTTCAGCCAGGGCCAGCATGGCGGCGCGTTCGGGGGCCGAGTATTCATCCAGCGCCTCTTCGTCGCCTTCTCGGATCGCCTGCATCAGTTGCGGCGTCAGGGCCGAGGACAGGGACCAGTTCCAGTAGCGCAGCACCGTCTGGGCCCGGTCCACGGCGAACATGTCATAGGTGATCATCACCCGCTCCCAGACCGGGTGCCCGTTCCCGTCCGGCGTGGTCTCCGGCCGGCGCATGGAGCGCCAAAGACCCTGAAGATTGTTCTTGGACAGGCCGGTGGCCTTGCACAGGATGGCCAGGGGCTCGCCGCCCTCGTCGCCCAGGATCTTGGCCCCGGTCAGGGGTTTGATGCCTGACAGATAGGATATCTCGGCGGCCAGTTCGCGGTTCAGCCCTCCCGAGGCGGCGACGGCCACGGCATGTTCAAGGCTGTCGTAGGGACTCTTCTCGATGGCCGCGCGGTTGCGCTGGCGCCGCTCGATGAACTGCAGGGCCTTGCGCGAGACCGGGTCCTGCCAGCCCTCCTGGGCCGCCATGGCGAAGATGTCCTCCACCACCTCCTGCATCACCTCGCGCGAGACGGCGAAGCGCTGAAGGATGGTGCGCCGCTCGTCCGGGCCGCACCACCAGAACATCACATAGGCGCCCGACGGCCGCATCTCGGGGCGGCGCAGCAGGTGTTCGCACAGCTGGGGATGGGTGCGGCTGAGGCTGACCATGGCCTCGATGCCCGGTTGCGACAGGCGAGCGGTGGTGTTGCGCAGCACCGCCTCGATCACCGCCGGTTCGTGGTGGGCCAGCAGGGCGTCGGTCACCACCTCGGACAGGTTGCGGCGCGCGGCCAGCAGGAAGCGGTGCTCCAGGCCGGCCTCGGCGGCGCAGGCCACCAGATCGGAATCCGACAGGGCGGCGCACTGTTCGATCAGCACGCCCGCGATCTCGGGCTCGTCGCGCAGCAGCAGGCGCGCCAGGCTGTCGGGGACTTCGCCCAGGGGCGCCAGGCGCACGGCGACCCGGCGGCGATCTTCGGGTGCTGCCAGGCGCAGCATCTCCACCAGCAGGTCGCCCACCACGGAGCGCTCGAAGGCGTTCACCCGGCTGGCGGGCAACGACACCACATCGGCCAGGCGCTTCAGCAGCGCATGGCGCGCGCGCGGCCCCGGCGAGGGCGCGCCGTCGGCGGATGTGGCCGCAGGCTCGGACATGTCGGCGCGAGCTTAGACCCGAAGCGGTTAATCAGGGGTGATGAAGCCCGCCCTACAGCCCCTCGAACAGGGCCGTGGACAGATAGCGCTCGGCGAAGCTGGGAATGATGGCCACAATGGTCTTGTCGGCGTTCTCGTCCAGGGCCCCCTGGCGGAAGGCGGCGGTCAGGGCGGCGCCGGAGGAGATGCCCACCGGCAGGCCCTCGACGCGGGCGGCGCGGCGCGCCATGTCGAAGGCGTCCTCGTTGGAGACCTGCTCGACCCCGTCGATCATGGACGGGTCGACGATGGAGGGAATGAAGCCCGCCCCGATGCCCTGGATCTTGTGCGGGCCGGGCGCGCCGCCGGACAGCACCGGCGAGGCGGTGGGCTCCACCGCGATCATGCGCACCGAGGGTTTGCGCGCCTTCAGCACCTGGCCCACGCCGGTGATGGTGCCGCCGGTGCCCACGCCCGCGATGACGATGTCCACGGCCCCCGCCGTGTCGTTCCAGATTTCCTCGGCCGTGGTGGCGCGGTGGATGGCGGGATTGGCCAGGTTGTCGAACTGCTGCGGCTGCACCGCGCCGGGGGTGGCGGCGAGCAGCTCGTTAGCCGTGGCGATGGCGCCCTTCATGCCCTTCTCGGCCGGGGTCAGCACCAGCTCGGCGCCCAGCAGGGCCAGCATCTTGCGGCGCTCGATGGACATGCTCTCGGGCATGACCAGGATCAGCTTGTAGCCCTTGGCGGCGGCCACGAAGGCCAGGGCGATGCCGGTGTTGCCGCTGGTGGGCTCGATGATGATGTCGCCGGGCTTCAGCTTTCCGGCCTGCTCCAGCGCCTCGATCATGGCCACCCCGATGCGGTCCTTGACCGAGGCGATGGGGTTGAAGAACTCCAGCTTGGCCAGGATGGTGGCCTTGGGCTTCATCTCCGCCGACAGGCGCGGCAGCCGGATCAGCGGCGTGTCGCCGATGGTGTCGACGATGGAGTCATAGACCTTGCCCCGTCCGGTCTTGGCGTGCCGCGAGGCGTCGTAGGGGGTGTCGGTCATGGAAAGGCTCCTGTCTGTCGTCGTGGCGTAGGGGATAGATAGGCCTTCTCACGCCGTGGCAAAGTCAGAAATGCTGCGGCGGCCCGCCAGAGCGGCTCAAAGAGCGTGGCGCGGTCAAGGTTTCCTTCACCCCCGCTTAACCGTTTCGCAGCAATTCTTAACGGGAAGACGGCCTTGGGGGCTGTCTCCGCTGAGGGGCATTCTTGCGCAATCTCGTCGCCGCTGTTGAGGCTGTGGATCCGCTGGTCGTGACCGGGAAGGTCGCGGGCGTGTCCGGCCTGCTGATCGAGGCGCGGGGCGGCATGAGCCGGCTGGCCGTGGGCGCGCGGGCCGAGATCGTGCGCCGGGGCCATCAGGGCCTGCCCGCGGAGGTGGTGGGCTTCCGCGACTCCAAGGCCCTGCTGATGCCCTATGGCCCGGTGGAGGGCGTGGCGCCCGGCGCCGACATCCGCATTCTCGACGTGGCCGCCAGCGTGCGGCCGACCACGGCCTGGCTGGGCCGCATCATCGACGCCTTCGGCGATCCCATCGACGGCAAGGGGCCGCTGCCGCCCGGACCCGCCCCCTATCCTCTGCGCGCCGCGCCCCCGCCTGCCCATTCGCGCGGCCGGGTGGGCGAGCGGCTGGACCTGGGCGTGCGCTCCATGGACGTGTTCACCACCACCTGCCGCGGCCAGCGTCTGGGCATCTTCGCCGGCTCGGGCGTGGGCAAGTCGGTGCTGCTGTCCATGCTGGCGCGGCAGGCCACCTGCGACGTGGTGGTGGTGGGTCTGATCGGCGAACGGGGTCGGGAGGTCCGCGAGTTCATCGAGGAGACCCTGGGCGAGGAGGGGCTGAAGCGCGCCGTGGTGGTGGTCGCCACCAGCGACGAGCCGGCCCTCAAGCGCCGTCAGGCCGCCTATATGACCATGGCCATGGCCGAATATTTCCGGGACCAGGATCTGGAGGTCCTGTGCCTGATGGACTCCGTCACCCGCTTCGCCATGGCCCAGCGCGAGATCGGCCTGGCCGCTGGCGAGCCGCCGACCACCAAGGGCTACACCCCCACGGTCTTCTCCGAACTGCCCAAGCTTCTGGAACGCGCCGGGCCGGGACCGATCCGGCCGGACGGCACCCAGGCTGCGCCCATCACCGCCATGTTCACCGTGCTGGTGGACGGCGGCGACCATGACGAGCCCATCGCGGACGCCGTGCGCGGCATTCTGGACGGCCACATCGTCATGGACCGCAAGATCGCCGAGCGCGGACGCTTCCCCGCCATCGACGTGCTGAAGTCGGTCAGCCGGACCCTGCCGGACTGCCAGACCCTGCCCGAGCGCGACCTGAACCGCAGGGCCCGCCAGTGCCTGAGCGCCTATTCGGACATGGAGGAGCTGATCCGCATCGGCGCCTACCGCGCCGGGGCCGACCCCATCGTCGACCGCGCCATCGCCCTGAACCCCGCGCTTGAAGCGTTTCTGGGCCAGGACAAGGACGAGGTGACGCGCATGGCCGACTCATTCGATCGTCTTCAAACCATCCTGAACCAGGGCATGATCCCTCCGGAGGATAGCCAATGACCAGCTGGGCTCACTCGTTGATCCGCATCTCCAACTATGAGGTGGAGACGCTGCAGAAGCGCCTCGCCGAGATCACCGCGCGGCGGGCGTCCACCGAGATGCGGCTGGCGGTGCTGGACGCCGAGGCCGAGGTAGAGCGCGAACGCAGCCGCCACGACACCCAGGCCGGCATGATGCTGAGCGCCTATCTGGCCGGCTGGAAGGCCCGCAAGGCCGCTGCTGAAACCGATCTGGCCGAACTGGACGCCGAGGAAGCCGGCGCCCGCGACGCCCTGACCTCCGCCTTCGAGGAGCTGAAGAAGTTCGAACAGGTGGCCGAGACCACCCGCCTCAACCGCCTGATCGCCGCCGCCAGGCGCGAAACGGCGGCCTTCGACGAGCTGGGACTGCGGAAACGGGCGAGCTGATCCTTCTCCCCCCATGCGCTTCGCTTTGGGGAGGAGAAGCTGGCGCCCTCCTTGCACCGCCCGTCCCATGACCCAGCCCCTGTTCAGCCGTCGCGCGCTTCTGGCCTCCACCCTGGCGCTGGCCGCCTGTGACGGACGGCCTGCGGCGTCCCAAGTGGTCGAGGGACCGATCCGGCCGCTGCGGGACGTGGCGTCCTTCCCCGTCGGGGTGGCCGCCATGACCGACCATTTCCGCGATCCCCAGTGGGTCGAGCTGGCGTCCACTCACTTCTCCCAGCTCACGCCCGAGTGGGAGATGAAGATGGAGTACATCCTGGGGCCGGGCGGACGCCTCCGCTTCGCCGCGCCGGACGCCATCGCCGACTTCGCTGCCCAGCACGGCATGAGCCTCTTCGGCCACGCCCTGATCTGGTACTCGCAGGGCCGGGCCTATTTCGAGGGTCTGGACGAGACCCGCTTCGCCGCCGAGCACGACCGCTACATCCGCGAGGTCATGGGCCGCTACCGGGGCCGGGTGACCGGCTGGGACGTGGTCAACGAAGCCGTGGCCGAAGACGGCAACGGCCTGCGCGACTGTCACTGGTCCGCGCGCTTCGGACAGGACGGCTACATCCGCCGGGCCTCGAGGTGGCGGCCGAGGCGGACCCGGACGCGGTGCTGTTCATCAACGACTACAATCTGGAGCATAATCCCCGGAAGGGCGCGACCTTCCTGCGCATGGTGGAGCGGCTGCTGGGGCAGGGGGCGCCCATCGGCGGGCTGGGGACCCAGTCGCACATCGACTATGACATCGAGCCCGGGCGCACGGCGGCCTTCATCAACGAGATGGCCCAGTTCGGCCTGCCCATCCATGTCTCGGAACTGGACATGTCCATGGGCCGCTCACGCACCGACCTGACCCGCACCCCGCGCCGTCGCGAACTGCAGACCGAGCGGGTGCGCGAGATCGCTGACGCCTTCATGGCCCTGCCCGAGCGTCAGCGCTTCGCCTTTACGGTGTGGGGTCTGCGCGACCGGGACAGCGTGCTGCGGCGCGGCGACTGGGACGACGGCCGCGACGAGCCCCTGATGTTCGACTGGCTGGGCCGCCCCAAGCCCATGTTCAAGGCGCTGGAAGAGGCGTTCGGCGCGTAAAAGCCAAGTCCGCTAAGGCTTGATCAAGGATTGACGTTCACCATGACGGCCGTCCCTCGACGGTTAGTAGCATGCATGTCGTACGCGCCGCGTTTCTCGCGGCCCTCATCCTGATCGTCACGGGCGCATCCCCGGCCAGGGCCGAGACGCCGCATCGCACGGCCATGGAGCTGGCCGAGGCTGTCGAGGCCCGGGCGGGGGCGACCAGTTTCGCCGATCTCTACGCCTTCGGCCGCGAGGCCCTGACGCGCGATGACCGCGAAGGGCTGAACCGGCTCTATCATGTCGCGTGGATCAGCCTGAACCAGGGCGAGTTCGAGCAGGCGCGGCTGTGGAACGGGCGGCTGGCCGAGGCGGCGGCGCGGCAGGGCGACGACCGCTACATCGCCATCGCCGCTCTGAACGATCTGACCATCCTCTATGATCAGGGCGACACCACCGCGGCCGCCGAGATGGCGCGCATCGCGGACACCACGGACGACTGGTTCGTCCGGGCCCACGCGGTGCGCATCCACGCCCTGGCCCTGATGGATCAGGACCGGATCGGCGAGGGGCTGGAGCGTCTGGCCGAGATGGACAGCCGCATTCCCGATGATCGTCCCTATTCCCGCACGGCCCACGCCGGCCTGTGGGAGATGACCGGCATCGGACTGATGAAGCTGAACGACGTGGCCGGGGCCACCGCCGCCTTCGGCCGGTACGAGATCGACTACAACAAGCCCGAGTACCCCCGTCCCGATTTCGACAGCCTCTACAACCTGGCGCGCCTGTCGACCCAGATCGGCGACACGGAGACGGCCCACGCCCTCTTTCTGGCCCATCGCCGCCTGGCGCAGCGCACCGGGCTGGAGAGCCTGATCGTCTATGACGCCAATCTCTGCGCCATGACGGCCGAGGCGCGGCGGGCCTGGCGCGATGTGCTGGCGTGCCTCGAACCCTATGGCGAAAACCTGGGCGCGGCCGATTTCCTGGCGCCCCAGATGCTGCCGCGTCGGGCCATCGCCCGGGCGCGGCTGGGCATGGCCGAGGCGGCGGCGCGGGACATGGCGCGCATCGAGGCCTTGCAGGCGGCCGGCGAGTTCCGCGAGGAGGGCGTCTCCCGCGTGCCCCTGGCCCGGGCCGAGCTGCTGTTCGCCCAGGGCCGCAACGCCGAAGCCTACCGCGTGCTGCGCGACCATTTCGTGGACAATGAGGTGGCCACCGCGCGCCGCTTCAGCGCCGGCATCAATCAGGTCACCGGCGACATGCAGGCCCAGCTGGAGGAGCGCCGCCGCCAGCTCGAGATGACCCAGACCAACGCCGGGCTCCAGCAGGACGTGATCCAGTCCCAGCGCTGGATCGTCGGCATCGCCATCGTGTTCCTGCTGTGCGCGACGGGCGTCCTCATCTGGCAGCTGCGCCAGAGCCGGCATTTGCGCGAGTCCCGCCTCAGGGCCCACCAGGCCAACGACGCCAAGTCCGCCTTCCTGGCCAATATGAGCCACGAGATCAGGACGCCGCTGAACGGGGTCGTGGCCATGGCCGACGCCCTGGCGCGGGCGGACCTGACCCCGCGCGAGCACGAAATGGCCGAGGTCATCCGCTCCTCCGGCAAGACCCTGGAGCGCCTGCTGTCCGACATCCTGGACAGCGCCAAGATCGAGTCCGGCCAGATCACCGTGGAGCGGGCGCCGTTCCATCTGGGCGAGGCGGTGCACGACATCACCACCCTGTGGGGGCTGCGCGCCGAGGAGAAGGACGTGCTGCTGACCGCCCACATCGATCCAGCCGTGGACCGGGTGGTGAACGGCGACGCGGTGCGGGTGCGCCAGATCCTGGCCAATCTGGTCTCCAACGCCCTGAAGTTCACCAGCCAGGGCCAGATCACCCTGACGGTGGAGCCCGGCGAAGGCGACTGTGTGCGGTTCTCGGTCAGGGACACCGGCATCGGCTTCGACGCGGAACAGAAGGCGCGCATCTTCGGCCGCTTCCAGCAGGCTGACGGCTCCATCACCCGTCGCTTCGGCGGCACCGGCCTGGGCCTGGCCATCTCCCGCGATCTGGCCCGGCTGATGGGCGGGACACTGGACTGCGACAGCACGCCGGGCGCAGGCTCCACCTTCTGGTTCGCGATTCCCCTGCCGGCCGCCGAGGCTGAAACGGTCCCGGCCGCCGCCCCGGTGGACCGCGCCGACCTGACGGCCATGCCGCTGAGGGTGCTGCTGGCCGACGACCATCCCGCCAACCGCAAGGTGATCGAGGTGATGCTGTCCCAGACGGCCATGGACCTGACGGCGGTGGCGGACGGCGCCGAGGCGGTGCGGGCCTATGGCGAGGCCGACTGGGACCTGGTGCTGATGGACATGCAGATGCCGGTCATGGACGGCCTGA
Organism: Brevundimonas abyssalis TAR-001; assembly: GCF_000466985.1. Classification (GTDB taxonomy): domain Bacteria; phylum Pseudomonadota; class Alphaproteobacteria; order Caulobacterales; family Caulobacteraceae; genus Brevundimonas; species Brevundimonas abyssalis. The sequence continues at coordinate 1,533 of NZ_BATC01000043.1, read as the reverse complement.
CCGCCACCCGCGAAATCCGCACCCTGGAGATCGAGCGCGCCCGCCCGCGCACGCCGATCCTGATGCTGACCGCCAACGCCCTGGACGAGCATGTCCAGGCCGGGCGCGAGGCGGGCGCCGACGGCCACCTGGCCAAGCCCATCACCTTCGCGGGCCTGTTCGAGGCCATGGGTGAAGCCCTGGCCGGATACGACGAGGCGAGACAAACCCAGGCGGTTTGAACGGCCTGCTCCATCTCTGTCAAAATCGGACGTACCTGCAAAAAAGAACATATTGCGAACGAGAACAAACCATGCACATATGGCGTCAGTCGCAGGGGCGGGTCGGTAGCGGGCCTCTTCCGGAACGACAGGCGGGGAATCGTGGCAAAAGGACCGAAAGTAATGGCGCAGGCGGCATTGAAACTCGTGGGCAAGGAAGACGGCGACAAGGCCAAGGCGCTGGAAGCGGCGCTGGCTCAGATTGACCGGGCGTTCGGCAAGGGCTCGGTGATGAAGCTCGGCAAGGGCGGGGTTGTGGCGGAGATCGCCAGCGTCTCGACCGGCTCGCTGGGCCTGGACATGGCCCTGGGCATCGGCGGCCTGCCCTATGGACGGGTGATCGAGATCTTCGGCCCGGAATCCTCGGGCAAGACGACCCTGGCCCTGCACACCGTGGCCGAGATCCAGAAGGCGGGCGGCACCGCGGCCTTCGTGGACGCCGAGCACGCCCTGGACCCCAGCTACGCCCAGAAGCTGGGCGTCAACCTGGACGACCTGCTGGTCAGCCAGCCGGACAACGGCGAGCAGGCGCTGGAGATCACCGACACCCTGGTGCGTTCGGGCGCCGTGGACATCGTGGTGGTGGACTCCGTCGCCGCCCTGACGCCGCGCGCCGAGATCGAGGGCGAGATGGGCGACAGCCTGCCGGGCCTTCAGGCGCGCCTCATGAGCCAGGCGCTGCGCAAGCTGACCGCCTCCATCTCGCGCACCAACTGCATCGTCATCTTCATCAACCAGATCCGGCACAAGATCGGGGTGATGTACGGCTCGCCCGAAACCACCACCGGCGGCAACGCCCTGAAGTTCTACGCCTCGGTGCGTCTGGATATCCGCCGCACCGGCGCCATCAAGAACCGCGACGAGGTGGTGGGCAACACCACCCGCGTGAAGGTGGTCAAGAACAAGGTGGCCCCGCCGTTCCGCGAGGTGATCTTCGACATCATGTACGGCGAGGGCATCTCCAAGATCGGCGAGATCATCGATCTGGGCGTCAAGGCCGAGGTGATCGAGAAGTCCGGCTCATGGTTCAGCTATGACAGCCAGCGCATCGGTCAGGGCCGCGAGAACGTGCGCGAGTTCCTGAAGCAGAACCCCGACATCGCCGCCTCCATCGAAAAGGCCGTCCGCGCCCATTCGGGCCAGATCGCCGAGGAGATGCTGGGCGCCCCTGAGCCCGAGGAAGGCCAGGACGACTGATCCCTTCTCTCGATGGGAGAAGGGGACCCCGCGCACCGGACCGCGCAGCGATCCGGTTCTGGCGCGGGGGATGAGG
>NZ_BATC01000044.1 GCF_000466985.1 Brevundimonas abyssalis TAR-001 | reverse complement strand
CTCACATACAGGCCTCCCGCAGGATTAGGCCGCATGGCGCGCTTACGGCGAGTCGCCGCCCGGGCATGGAGACAGGCTCGGCGGGAATGGAAGCGGCCGCAGTGACGTCCCGACCGGCAGCTTGACGGCCGCGTTGACCTTCGTGGCCAGCCTACAGACACCGTCCGCGACGCGGCTCCTTTCAGAGTGACGGATGCTGGAAATCTTTACGATCGTCGGTGCCTTGCGCTGTGGTGCATCAGCGGCTTTGTGGTGAGCTGACGGCTCGTCGACGGTGCACCTGAACGACCTCTGGCACGCAAGCCCCACAGGCCCCTGCCTCCAGACTGGCAGATATCGGTCAGATCAGGCGGCGATGGCGCAGACACCTTCACTACAATGTAGTCTCTGATTCCAGCTTCCCGGACTACGACCGCAACATGCGGCCTGAGGGCGGACGTCCTGCGGAATATCGATGCGAACGTCAACGTCGCGGGCAACCAGTCCTTCACCCAGATGGACGAACTGACCGGTTAGGCGGGCCAGCTGGCCCTGACCGGGCTGCCGTCGGCGGGCTTCACCCTTCTCCGTCCCGATGTCGATGGCGACAGCGACGGCGACGGCGTGGCTGACATACGGATCGTGATGTACGGCAACGAGGACTTCGAGAATTCCTCGGCATCGAAGGCTGACGCTCGGCAGCGGGATCAGCCGCGCGTCAGACGGATCGCCTCGCCCGAGGGCAGGGTGGCTTCGTAGACGCCGGGGGCGGTGCGCGAGAGGAACAGACGTGTCCGGCCCTGCTCATCCGTCAGGTCGATCCCGTCCGAGGCGGGCCGCCAGGCCCCGAATGCGTCCTGCTCCAGTCCGCCGGGGCAGGTTCCCTCGACGTCCAGGGCGAAGCTCGGCGCCGCCGGGCGGGGCACGGGCGTTGGATCAGCGCGAAGCGTGATGACGCAGGACGCGCTCCCTCCGCTCATGCGCCAGCTTCCGGCGAAATGCTCCGCCGGCTGAAGCGCCGGGATGCCGATGGTCATGGCGCGGGTCTCCGAAGCTGCGCCCAACCGGAACCGGCCACGAGGAGCGCGGCGATAAGTCCGGGCAGGGTCGGATGCGTGTCCATTTTCCTACACGAAACGGGGAAACTGGACATAAGTATGTTGATAGCCGGCGTTTGCCCGTTAAGGTCGCAGACGTCCTGATTGGAGGCCACGTCCATGTACGCCTATCTCAATTCCGGTCTTGGCCTGGTCCTTCTCGACACAGAGTCGGGCCCGAATGATTTCGTGGCGCCGACCCGCTTCTCTTCGACCACGGACATTTACGGCCAGTATACGCCCCAGGCGCGATTCACCGGACTGATGGATCCCGAGGCGTTCAGGCCCCTCGTGCCCGGTTGGTCATGCGACGTCTTCATGCCTGAACAGATCAATGTCGGCGGCGGTCGCTTCGACGACAAGATGCCCCTGGTGGCGGAGGCTGCCGCCGGAGACGACGCCGATGACTTCATCGATCTGGGCGCCTCGACGCCAACGTCGCAGGCGAACCGTCATTAAGCCCCGTGGACGAACTGACCGGCGAGGCGGGTCAGGCGACCCTGACCTGGCTGCCGTCGGCGGACGACATCCTGCTGGCGTCCGACATACGGATCATGCCGTACGGCGACTTCGACAACTTCCTCGACCTCTGGTGATGACGCCAGCCGCCGGATAGCTCTCGCGTCAGGCGGATGGCTGGCCGGGCTCGGGGCCCGGGCGCTCGCGTTGTGCTGCCTGGGCCATCACAACTTGTTGGGGTCGAACAAAGAGGGTTGTGGTGCTCACCCTCGTGTCTAATGTCCAGCATAGGGTGAATGGAGGAAATGCGCCATGTGCGGCATCTGCGGTCTGGGTTATTTCGTGCGCCATGAGCAGGACTGGCCTCAGGTCGAGGAACCTTTCCGCATCAATGCAGAGGACCGGGGTGGCGGGCCGTTCGGGGGCAAGCCCTCCTACACCGTAGAGGGCGCAGCGGGCGCCCTGGCGCGCGCAGGCCTGATCTGGGGCAACGGCCCCGGCGCGGTGGTCACCTTCGCTTTCCGCGACACGGGCCCGGCGACCATGCCCAACGAAACCTCGGGTTTCTCGCGCTTCAACGAGACCCAGATCGCCCAGACCCTGCTGGCGCTCCAGAGCTGGTCGGACCTGGCAAACATCACTTTCGACCGGGTGGGCGGCTCGGGCTATTCCAACGACGCCGCCATACTGTTCAGCAATTATGCCTCCGGCGCCGAGGGGGCCGCAGCCTTCGCTTCGCTGCCGGGAAACAGCGCCGCGAGCGCCGCCAACGGCGACGTCTGGGTCAACAACTCGCTCTGGTACAACGCTTCGCCCGCCTACATGAACTACGGTCGGCACACCCTGACCCACGAGATCGGCCACGCGCTCGGCCTTCTGCATCCGGGCGACTATGACGCCAGCGAAGGCAATCCCACCTATGCCGACGCCGACTACCGGGAGGACACCCGCCAGTTCAGTGTGATGAGCTACTGGTCCGAGAGCATCACGGGCGCCGCGTTCCAGGGCAACCACCCGGCCGCGCCCCTGCTGGACGACATCGCCGCGATCCAGTTGATCTACGGCGCCAATATGAGCACCCGGACCGGAGACACGATCTACGGGTTCAACTCGAACACGGACCGGGATTTCTACTCCGCCGACGACAGCGGTGACGCCCTGATTTTCGCGGTCTGGGACGCGGGCGGCTATGACACCCTGGATTTCTCGGGCTATTCCCAGAACCAGTTGATCGACCTGCGTCAGGGCCACTTTTCCAACGTTGGCGGCCTGACCGGCAATGTCGCCATCGCCCATGGCGCGGTGGTCGAGCGCGCCACCGGCGGGTCGGGCAACGACATCATGTATGCGGCGGCGACGCCCATCGCCGTGGCCGTGGCCGATCTGGTCAAGGCGCAGGGGCAGGTGATCAACACCCGAGGAACAGCCTTCTCGCTGGACGGCGGCTTCGGGCTTCAGTTCGATGCAGGGATCATCTCCTCCACGACCATTCCGCATGCCACGGGTCAGGCGACGGGGAGCGGAACCCACGAGTGGTACCGCTTCACCGCGGGTGAAGGCGAGACAGTCACTATCGATATCGACGGCACGTCCGGGATCGACACGGTGGTCCGGATCTATGACGCGGCCGGCAACCCCCTGGCGCAAAACGACGACGGGCCCATCGATGTCGGCAGCAGCGTCAGGCAGGACTCCTTCCTCAGCTTCACCGTTCCGGCGGGCGGCGTCTATTACATCGTCGTGGGCACCTATGCAGGACCTGGGTCCGATGGTTTTGTGGATTATGCACCGGTCCCTGTAGGAGCGTCATATACGCTTAATGTCTCCCTAAGTGGGGCACAAATACCAGACGGGTACATCATGGGATCAACGCTCGAGGGAGGAATGGGCGACGATACGCTGACAGGAAATCTCGGCGAAGATCGGCTGTTCGGCGGAGATGGCAACGACGTCTTGGACGGTCGTGGCGGGGCAGACCGGATGGTCGGCGGCGCTGGCAATGACTATTATGTCTTCGATGATCGAGGCGACCGGGCTGTGGAGGAGGTTGATGGAGGCATCGATACAGTTCGATCCACAGCTTCGATCAGCCTGCACGAGAACGTAGAAAATCTGTTTCTTGCTGGCACCGGAAGCATTTTTGCTGGCGGCAATGATTTGAACAACAGGTTGGTTGGCAATAGCGGAAACAATGAAATCCAGGGGGGGGGCGGGCGATGACCGGATGGAAGGCGGACTCGGCGACGACAGTTATCTCGTAGACAGCCGAAACGACAAAATCGTCGAGTTTCGCAACGAGGGGATAGATACCGTCCGCTCCTCCCAAAGCTGGACGCTTCACACTAATCTCGAGCACTTGACCTTGATCGGGTCCTCGAATTTGTACGGCGGGGGCAACGCCAAAGCCAACATCATCATTGGCAACGATGGGAATAATACCCTGTACGGCGGAGCTCTAGGTGACGAGTTGAAGGGCGGCGACGGCGTAGACACATTTCTCTATTTGGCCGCGACGGACTCCACAGTCGACTCACCAGACCGCATCCTGGACTTACGGTTCAATGAATTCATTGATCTTTCCGCCATTGACGCGAACTCGACGATCAACGGAGATCAGGCCTTCGCTCTCGTTGACGAGTTCACCGGGGCTGCTGGCCAGATGACGCTCAGCTATGCCGCCGACACCACGACTACAACCGTCCTGATGGACATCAACGGGGACGGTGTGGCCGACATGAGGATCCTGCTTAGTGGAAACCACGAAGACCACACTGCGTGGATGTTTTAGAACATTCCAACCTGTGCAAGGCAACGCGTCAATCTGCAGCTCTCCCGTTTCAATTCACACCTTAAGAAATAGATCAGCCATTCAAGATAGGCAGTACAAGGCAGTATGTGATGACGACGGCGATCTAGGTCTTCGGTTATCACTAGCGCTACCGCTCATAGCTCTCGGCTGATCCATCAGAAATATGGATCACCAATTATCGTTCTTTTCGCGCTATCGGAATATAAATGCCTGAATACAAATTCCCATTTGAAGATTTACCCTACTTTGGCTGCAATGTTTCGTTAAACAAACTTCTGGCCGTTGCTTGCACAAACTTGGAAGAGTCGCTTAGGAAAATCGCTCCTCGTTTAAGCGATTTGGGCATGTCACCCTACAGTCAGCGCTACATGGATGTGGTTTTCGGCCGGCCGTTCCGCCGCCACTATAACCTGACCAAATACTCCCATATTCTCTCTCACGCACTCGAGTCTTACCATCCAGCGCAACTCTCTGAACTAACGGTTGTGGACTATGGAGGCGGTCACGGGGTGCTGTCGCTGATCGCACGAAAAATCGGCGTGGGCACAGTCGTCCACAGCGAGATTTTTCCGACCAGTTCCCAGGATGCTCAAATCCTTGTGCGGGCTGTGGGGGCTAAGCCCGGGCCGTTTTTCTTGGGCGACACACACGACTTCCGGCGGGAAATGGACGCGGCGAAATTGAAGGCCGATGTTATCGTAAATTACGATGTGCTCGAACACGTCTACAATCTGCGCCAGTATTTCATAGACCTACATGCCGCTACCAAGTCCGGAGGGCGTTGGTTCATGGGGTCGGGAGCAAACTTCTATTTGGAGAGCGAGCGTCAGACGTTCCACAATTTGCACGCGCAATCCGAAGGTGAATTGGGCGACGGAAACCCCAGTGCCTATGCCAACGTGCGGGCTCAGATCGTTCGTGAATATGCACCAAGTTTGCTTCCGGCGGAAGTGCGCGACCTGGCCATTGCCACGCGCGGCTGGCGGAGAGAAGACATCGAAAGGGCTGTCGATATATATCTCTCTAGCGGACATTTAGTCCGCTACTGCCCGGCAGAGAACAATACTGCCGATCCGCGTAATGGGAATTGGGCCGAACACACCGTACCCTTCGAGGTTTATACAGATAGCCCAGTACTCAACGCGCTATCCAAATCTATTGAGATGCTTCCAGCACCGCTATGGAACCCATTCATCATGGACGATGCTGAGGGGATGGCTCATTGGAATAAGGTGGCCAAGGGTGATCGAGAGAACGCGCTCCGTTTGTCGCCGTACTACTGTCTGGATGTGCGTTTTTAGGATCAGTCCTTACAGAGGCCGGATTCACCCTTTTGGAATTCTAGAGAAGCTCAATCTCTCCCCGATATGCAAAAGGCGCGTGCAACAGATCTAATAGGTATCTGGTTTCGTCGCATAATGGGATGAACGGCTATGGTTCGGCTCGGTGACGCCCTGTCGTAGCCTTTGATGCTGGACGCGAGCGCCATAGTTCGCCGATTAAACCGCCCAGCCGGAGCGTAGGGCCGCCTATTCGACCGTGACGGACTTGGCCAGATTGCGCGGCTGATCCACGTCCGTGCCCTTCTCAACGGCCGTGTAATAGGCCAGCAGCTGAACCGGCACGGCATAGACCAGCGGCGCGATGAAGGGGTCGCAGGCCGGAATCTCGACCCGCCTCACGGCCGCGCCGTGGGGGGACGGCGCGCCTTTTGCCGTGATCATCACCACCGGGCCGCCGCGCGCGGCCACTTCCTGCAGGTTCGAGGCGGTCTTTTCGAACACCTCGTCCATGGGCGCCAGGGCGATGACGGGCGTCTCCTCGTCCACCAGGGCTATGGGGCCGTGCTTCAACTCGCCGGCGGCGTAGCCCTCGGCGTGGATGTAGCTGATCTCCTTCAGCTTCAGCGCTCCCTCCATGGCCAGGGGGTACATGACGCCCCGGCCCAGGAACAGAACGTCCGACGCCTTTGACAGGTCATGGGCGACAGCCTTGAGATCGTCGTCGGCCTGAAGCGTCTCGGCGATCAGGCGCGGCGCCTCGAACAGGGCCTTCACCAGCCGCGCTTCCTCGTCCGGCGCCACCCGGCCCCGCGCCACGCCGGCCGCGAGGGCCAGCGACAGCAGCGCCGCCACCTGGGCGGTGAAGGCCTTCGTCGAGGCGACGCCGATCTCCGGCCCGGCCCAGGTGGGCCACATGGCCGCCGCCTCGCGCGCCATGGACGAGGTGTGGACGTTGACCACCGCCGCGGTGTCGAAGCCCTGCGCCTTGCACCATGTCAGGCTGGCCAGGGTGTCGGCGGTCTCGCCGGACTGGCTGACGGCGACGACCAGGGTGCCGGGCGTCAGGGCCGGGCTGCGGTAACGGAACTCGGACGCGATCTCCACATCGCAGGGCACGCCGGCCAGCCGTTCGAAGGCGTAGCGCGCGATCTCGCCGGCGTAGAAGGCCGTGCCGCAGGCCACGATCTGGATGCGGCTGACCTTGGTCAGGTCGATGGCGTCCTGCGGTTTCACCTTCTGGGCGACCAGATCCAGATAGGCCGACAGAGTGTGCTGCACGCTGTCGGGCTGTTCGTGAATCTCCTTCTCCATGAAGTGGCGGTACTCGCCCTTCTCGACCATGGCGGCTGAGGCCGAGACCACCACCACGGGGCGGTTGGCCTTCCGGCCCTGGTTATCCCGGATGTCGGCGCCGTCGCGGGTCAGGGCGACATAGTCGCCTTCCTCCAGGTAGCTGATTTGCTGGGTGAACGGGCCGACGGCCAGGGCGTCGGAGCCCAGATACATCTCGCCGTCGCCCCAGCCGACCACCAGCGGACTGCCCTTGCGCGCGCCCAGAATGAGGTCGTCATGGCCCTCGATCAGCACGCCCAGCGCATAGGCGCCGCTCAAGCGGTCCAGCACGGTCTTGAAGGCCGTCATGGGCTCGTCGCCGGCGTCCAGCCGCGCGTCAATCAGATGGGCCACCACTTCGGTGTCCGTCTGGCTTTCGAAGACGCGCCCCGCGGCCTCAAGCTCGGCCTTCAGCTCGGCGAAATTCTCGATGATGCCGTTGTGCACCACCGCCACGCGCCCCGCCTTGTGGGGGTGAGCGTTGGGCTCGGTGGGCGGGCCGTGGGTGGCCCAGCGTGTGTGGCCGATGCCGACGACGGAGGTGAGGGGCTGGTCAGCGAGAACCGCCTCCAGCTCCCGGATCTTGCCCTTGGCCCGGCGCCGCTCGATACGGCCGTCCACCAGGGCGGCGACCCCGGCGGAATCATAGCCCCGGTATTCCAGACGCTTGAGGCTGTCGATCATCAAAGGGGCCGCCTGGGACGTCCCGGTCACGCCTATAATTCCGCACATGGTCTGTCTGATCCGTCAGTGAATGACGGCAGCTCAATCGGAGGGGCCGTCGATTGCGCGCTTAACGCCAGAGCCCGCAGGCGTCGATCACCTGCCATCCGGGCGCATCATGGACTTGAACGCCGTATGGGGGACCAGGGCGACTACCAGAGGCGCTGCGAAGGCTTCGGTCGGCTCTACAATCGTGAGGCCGTGGTCAGGCCTCAACGCGTCCGCAAAAGGCTCGGCGCAGACGACCCGTCCGGGAAAGAGCGCCGTGAGGGCCCGTGCGATATTGAACGAGGGGCTTTCACGGAAGTCGTCCACATCCGCCTTGAAGGCAAGTCCGAGACAGGCGAGCTTCAGGTCCGGGTCAGCGTCCATCAGAGCGCAGACCTTATCGATGACAAACTGGGGTTTGCCGTCATTAACCTCGCGGGCGGTTCGAATGAGGCGCGCCGTCTTCGGCGCCTGGGCCACGATGAACCAGGGGTCCACCGCGATGCAGTGCCCACCCACCCCGGGCCCGGGCTGTAGCATGTTCACGCGCGGGTGGTGATTGGCCAGCTGGATGATTTCCCAGACATTCAGATCGAGCTCGTCGCAAATCAGCGATAGTTCGTTGGCGAAGGCAATGTTCACGTCTCGGAAGGCGTTTTCGGCAAGCTTGACGAACTCGGCGGCACGGTCGTCCGTCAGCAGCAGTTCGCCCTTTGTGAGTGTGCGGTAGATGGCGGCGGCCCGAAGGGCGGCGCGCGGCGTGGCGCCACCCACGACCCGGGCGTTCGAAGTGAGCTCCTCCATGGTCCGTCCCGGAATGACCCGCTCAGGCGAATAGACCACATCCACATCGATCTCATCTTCGGGACGGCCCGTCTCGGGGAACCGAAGATCCGGCCTGGCCGCAGCCATCCGAGCGATCATCTGACGCGTAGCGCCGACAGGCGAGGTAGATTCCAGAACAACAAGCGCACCCACGCGCAGTTTCGGGGCGATCGCCTCTGCAGCAGCGAACACATAGCTGAGGTCGGGCGTCCGATATTCATCATCGCCGGTAGGGGTCGGCACTGCGATCAGATAAACGTCGGCCTCGGGCGCCTCGATCTGAGCCGTTAGGTCGCCCCGGTCCACGACGGCGCGCAACATGTCATCAAGACCAGGCTCGACAATATGGCTCTCGCCCTTCCCGATGGCTGCAATCACATCGGGCTTGACGTCACAACCAATCACACGATGGCCAGCCGCGGCCAAAGCTGCAGCGGTCGGAAGGCCGATGTAGCCGAGACCGATTACCCCGATAACGACGCGCTCGTGGGCTCCAGCCTGGAAATCAGCGTAGATCGTCAGCGGCATTCAAAATTTCCTGCACAATGCGCCGGCTGGCTTGGCCGTCGCCGTATGGATTTGTAATTCCACGCTGCATACCCTGTTCCAGCGCGGCGTTCACCCCTGCAACGATCCTGTCGGGATCGGTACCCACCAAACGTGACACTCCAGCATCAATCGCCTCGGGCCGCTCGGTGACGTCCCGCATCACCAAGACCGGTTTTCCCAGTGACGGCGCTTCCTCCTGAACGCCGCCCGAATCCGTGAGGATCACGTCACACCGGTCCATAAGGTAGACAAAGGCCTCATAGTCGGCCGGTTCGACCAAGTGCACGCGATCCGAGCCACCCAGCAACCGCTGCACCGGCTCTTTGACGTTCGGATTCAAGTGGACGGGGTAAATGATCTCCACTTCGGGGTCCTCGCCAAGCCGTCTCAGGGCCTCGCAGATATTCTCGAATCCTCCACCAAAACTCTCACGCCGGTGCCCCGTCACCAGTACAAGCTTCTTAGCGGAGGACAGGAACTGATACGTCTCGTCCAAACGAGTACGAATGGAAGGCTCTGACTCCATTCTCGCAATCATGGCCAACAGGGCGTCGATAACGGTGTTTCCCGTTACGAAGACCTTGGAAGGGTCAGAACCCTCGTTAAGCAAATTCTCGCGGGCGCCTTCCGTGGGGGCGAAAAGCAATGAACTGACCATATCCACAAGCCGCCTATTAAACTCTTCGGGCCACGGCTGGTCCAGGCGCCTGCTACGCAGGCCCGCCTCCACGTGTGCGACTGGAATACGTCGATGGAACGCGGCCGTGGCGGCGGCGGCGGCAGTTGAGGTATCGCCGTGAACGAGAACGACATCGGGGGGCTCCCCCTCAAGCATGCGGTCCACTCCGGCCACCGCAGCTGCAAACAGCCCATTGAGAGTCTGTCCTGGCTTCATCAAGCCGAGATCCGCATCAGCCTGCAGATCAAACAGCCCTAGCACCTGATCGAGCATCTGGCGATGCTGACCGGTTGACCACACCATGCAATCAACGCCGGCAGTCGCCCGCAATTCAGCGACAACGGGCGCCATCTTGATCGCTTCTGGCCGCGTTCCAAATATCGTTGCTACCCGCATAGCACGAAGTTGCCCTTCTTTTAGCCCCCGGATGGGGGAGCGGTTCAATAGGACCAACCCGCCGAAAATGTAACCCTAGCGGCTTCCATTCGCCCGTGGGAGATATCTGGACTCGTACGGCTTGACCCTGCAAGGGCAGCGGTCGAAGAGAGGGCGCAGACGAAAAGAGGACAAGACGTATGGGTATTGCACTGGTTGGATGCGGTCGATGGGGGCGAAATCTGGCTCGCAATTTGATGGCTCTCGGCGAGCTCCGAATGATTGTGGACCCGTTCCTATCGGAGTCACAGCTGCCTGACGGCGTGTCGGCTCCGATCGAGCGTCATTTGTCCGCTGCGCTTGAGTCCGATTCAATCGCGGGGGTCGTGATCGCCGCACCAGCGGTTGACCATGCACAACTCGCGAAGAAAGCGCTGCTCGCGGGAAAACATGTCTTTGTCGAGAAGCCGCTAGCGATGACGGTCGATGACGCTGAGGAAATCGCCGCATTGGCACGGGAAAGGGCTCTGACCTTGATGGTGGGTCACCTCCTCCAGTACCACCCTGGCTTCCTGCGTTTGAAGCAGGGGGTACGAGCAGGCGAGATTGGAATGGTGCGCCACATTGCGTCCAACCGCCTCAACCCGGGCGCAATCCGTTCAGAAGAGAACGCGCTGTGGAGTCTGGCTCCGCACGACTTTTCGATGATCCTGGGCCTTGCAGGGTCTTACCCCGAGGCCGTCAGCTCACTTGCGATCGAGATCGTAACCCCCGGACTGCCAGACCGCTTTGTCACATCCATGAAATTTGCGAATTCGGTTACGGCGACGGCCGATGTTTCCTGGCTCTCACCCTATAAGGAGCATCGTTTGACGGTGCTCGGCGAAAAGGGGGCGCTGATCCTCGATGATCATGCGGCAGATCCGTCGCGTCGCTTGATGCTCTACAAAGACTTTGTGGATCGCACTGGCGCGCAGCCGGCATTCAGGAAGACGGACGGCGAGTCCCTTCCCTTCGACCCGAAGGAACCACTACGCGCGGAAATGGAAGCTTTTGTCTCCGCAACCAGAGGCCAGCCCGATTGCGTGACTGGCCCTGAGGAGGCCATTCCCGTGCTACGCCTGCTAACAGAAGCGTCCAAAGCCACAACCTGGGGGTGACAATGCGCCTGAAGATTTTTGACGGAAAGTATGGCCTCACCGTCATCCGTGACGGTGAATTTGAGGGAACGGGAAAGCTCTCTACGCCCCTGCCTGGACGTCTCGTGCCCCTGAGGTCGGAACGATACGTACAACAGACCAATGGTGCCTCAAACGTTACAGCCGTTCTGACCTCGCCCGCATTGGCCTCGCAGTTGGACGAACGGCTGGCCGTTGCGGTTTGTGATGATCCCGATCGCGCCCATGCTGAGATACACTTGGAATGCGGTGCCTCCCATCAACGTCGCCTCCAAAGCATTCCGACGGTCATTCATCCCACGGCTTCCATAGACGAACGGGCTAGCGTTTCTCCTTTCGGGGTGACAATCGAGGCGGGCGCTGTTGTTGGTCCGTTTACGGTCGTGCACGCCGGTGTGGTCATCGAAGAAGACGTACACATCCGAGCAAATTGCACCTTGGGCGATGCCGCCTTCAATTTGGGGACCGCCGGAGGCGGCGTCGCATTCTCCCGGCATTCGGGGGTGTGAGGATTCGTCGCGGCGCTGATATTGCAGGAGGTGTCTCTATTGACGCCGCCATGTTCGGTGGAGAAACCGTTATCGGCTCCGAGGTAGCCATCGATCACCACGCCTACATCGCCCATGACGTACAAGTCGGTAACCTAGCAACAATTTGCGGTCATGCCGCCATCATGGGCCGCGCCCTGATTGGTGATCGCGCCTATATTGGGCCAGGATCGGTGATCATTAACGGTGCGACTGTGGGACAAGGGGCCAAAGTGACAATGGGCGCTGTGGTGACCCGCAGTGTCGAGGAAGGCCAGGTTGTCACGGGTAATTTCGCCCTGCCTCATCAAGTCTTTCTCTCCAATCTGCGGCAAATTCGATCTGACCATTAGTGATGCTCCTGCATCGGGTTCGACGAAGCCGGGGGTTCAACGACATCGAGGCGGCCATTCGATCCGTGGTTCGAGCGAGTGCACCGAAAATTCTTTGCACCGGCGTCGAAATGGAGGATCGGCTACTATCGGCGTTACGTAATCTGAAAGATGCCCATATCGTAGCTGTTCCAGCCACCGAAGGTGCGCGACAGTGGCTCTACGAACAGACCGACGCGACCCTCGCGATTCGCAGCGCCGAAGATCTGACGTGGCACCGCGATCGATACGACGTGGTGACTTGCGCTTCTCCCTTGCAAGATGCAGGCCCGTCCCTCTTGGAAGCCGACTGGATCGCGATCTCGCTCCTAAAGCCGGGCGGGCGCCTTTTCATTCATGGCGCGCTGCCAAGCCACTTGGAACCGCACCTGCGCATCAGGCTGCCGAAGAATCTGGTCGAGATGCAGACGCGCCTGTTTGACGTCAGGTCCGACGGCATGGAGGCGCGGCCCAAAGCGTTCACCGCGTTGGATTTCCTTGGCTGGTGCCCGCGCAAGCCTGGGACGCAAAGCCATGTTGGCTGGCTTGCCTTTTCCAAGCGCCGCCAGAGAATCCAGGCTGTGGCATCCTGCGGAGCGCTCAGGCTTAGCCGGGGCTTGGAGGCGATCCTCGAACGACTTCCCGGATTCGAGCTGAGGGCAGATTTAGTCCGTAGTAGGTTCGATAGAGTGGTGTTTGTGAGCAACAGCGTCACGGACGATCCGCGGGTCATGCGAGCTCTTCAATGCGCCGACAGCCCCGCTGGGCGAGCTTTAGGAGTTGGTCGCAAAGCGGGCGGCGCTTCTGTGCTCAGCACGACACCTGCTTTAATCCTGCTGCCCGATCACCGAGAGCAAATTGGGCGTCGCCTGCGACTGGCAGGTATTTCACGAAATCGCGCCGCGTGGCGGGAATTGGCGTTGGCCGCGACCGGGCGCGATTTGGACCGCCTCATCAAAGAGGTCGGTGCGCCTCAACTCGTTTTGCATACCCACGATATGGACGGCGTCATCGTTGGCGCCATAGCTGGTCCGACTGCGGTCGCGGCCGGCGGCGGATGGGTTCATGACGTGCACGAGTATGCCGCAGGGTACGACGCCGTGATTGACGTCAAACGGGACCTGATCCAAGCGGGGCTCACATGGGAGAAAGCTCATCTGACGAGTGCGGATGCAGTCATAACGGTAAGCCCGCTTCTGGGCCAAAAACTCTCAGCCCTATACGGCTTATCCACAGCCCCCCACGTCATCCTCAATACGATCGACGACACCTGTGCCGAACCCTACAATCACTGCCTCCGGTCCATTCACGGAATTGGCCCGGAGGCAGCCTTTCTGCTTCACGTGGGCAGTGTTCGCCCCGGAAGGGGGATTGAGACGGTCCTCCTAGCCCTGAGGCATCTCCCCACGGCCCATTTGGTCTGCGTGGGGTCCGGAAAGCCAGACTATCTTAAGGCTCTCAATGAGTTAGCGACGGAAGCGGGCGTCGAGAGCCGCTTTCACTTGCACGGCCACGTTGACAGCCGTTTCCTGATCTCGCTCTCAAGACAGGCAGATATCGGCGTAGTATCTATGGATACCTATGGCAACGCCGAGGTTTCACTGCCCAACAAGCTGTTCGTATATATCGCCGCGAACCTGCCTGTTGTGAGCACAACTACCGCGGAAATGGCCCGGTTCTTGGCCGAATGGCCGATTGGCGCGTTATGTGCTCCAGGTGACTCGCTCGACCTGGCTCGGGCAGCCATCCATGTGCTGAATTCCGGTTCCACCTATGAGGCCGCATTCAAGGACGAGCACTTCCGAAGTGCTGCGTCTTGGCAGGCCCAATGCCGTGAGCTCACGCGAGTTTATAATGTTGTCGCTGACAACCAGTAGCTACCGAAGGTCCATCAAGCTGAGGGTTAGGCTTGAGGAGGCCGTCAACTTAACCCCGCCCTACGGCCGAGAGCTCGCTCTGTTCGGCTCACCTGGTGGCCGCCTTTGCCGCTTTTGGATCGGCTGACAGACCGACCCCGCGCCGGATGTACATTCGCTTGCTGACCATTTTGGGGAGGGAGCCTGCCGGGAAAGCACTGGCCGCCGACACTGGAGGTTTCTCGCGATCTGCGGGTCTAAGTTAATCGGCGATGCCCGAATAACTTAGTACGAAACGACAATGCCAAGCCTACCCGAGTCTGTTTTGGGTCTCGTAAGCTCAGGCTGAAGCAGTATTAGAGCCAAATCGCCCGGCAATGATCACAAGCCCCCTGCCCGCATGAACACTTGTCATAACAGCAGAGACGTATCGCGTGAGACTGACAGCACCCGTGAGCGTGCTTAGATGGAACCGCAACCTTTAGGAGATCTAGTCGGGCTGAATCTTCAGGCCGTCCACAAAGGGCTGGAGGATCGGTCGAACTAGCGCCCTAGCTTCTGCCGCAACGCTCTGATGTACTGACAAAATGTTGAACTGACCGAAGTTCTGAAAATCACGGAAAACAATCTCGTGGCCAGCCGCCTGGAGAGAGCGAACGACATCGTCCGCGTTGGCTCCGGTGGAGTAAAGATCGAGAACTTCGGTCTCGCATAGAACGACGGCGGCGTTGGCAAGGCGATCGCCGAAACCTTCCAACACGAACTTCGCGTAGCCCTCGACATCGACCCATAGACCAAACGCTCCCTCAATACTAAGCTTGCTCACATAGGTATCGCCTCGTTGCATGATGGCTGCCACCTGCCGATAGTTGGCATCGGGCCGATCCAGTCCAGCGAAGGAGCTGCAACCGTTGACAGGCTCGAAATCACGTCCCTGTAGACCAGTGAGGATGTTGAACGTTTCCAATCCAGCCCGGTCCGAAAGGCCGAACGGATTGAAGCGAAAACGTTCATTCGAAACGATCTCTGCAAAAAAGGGGATCGCGAACACGTTTGGCTCGAACGTGTGCACAGTAGTTGATGTCTCCTCCAGAAAGCGGCGTGAGTGACGGCCGTCATTTCCTCCAACCTCAAGCAGGTTTGACAGAGACAATCCCGTCACCACCTTCATAAAGGCCTGCTCGGCGACCTTGATCGAGCCCTTTCGACCGCGCGGCCGACTGACGATCTCGTTCTCGAAATCAGTGATATCTTGGTGTCCAAGGTTGAACAGAGCCCGACTGATCTTGTCGAACTCGGTGCAGTTGCGGCGGGTCATTCAAGCTGCTTTCTGATCAAAATGCGTGGCGGACGCCTCGTCCACTTGTTCCTGCAGGATTCGCGCGTACTGCCAGAATTGGGCATCGTATTCCGCCGGGATTGATCGGTCGAGCGATATGGTTTCGCCCAATGCCGAGGGGAAGTCGAATGGAGCGTCCACGCTGACAGCGCGTTGGGCACGGATCGCCCAAGTGTGAGCGGCACGTCGCTCATGCACTCGGAGACTAGCGGTCGTGTAGGCGTCGTGCGACTGCAGGACGCCAAGCAAGGTCTGCGCGATCTCGGCTACTGAATCGCCGCACGCCCAGCCTATCCCCTCTCGTTCAACAAAGGCGGCGGCTCCAATCCCCCGCGTAATTACCTGCGGCAAGCCGAACGACATGTAATCGAAGGTTTTAACTGGGTAAGCGTACGCCTGATAGGTCGTGGTCCGAAGCGCAATGGCCGCGAGATTGTAGTCCTTGGCCACCGTCTTGAGGCGCTCATAATCGACATGGTAGGTGGTGAAGGCTTGTCGGAGCCAGAACAGGCTCAATGCCTCCTTATAGCGTTGATATTCCTCGGGGCGGACAAAGAGGCCGACGCGGACGTCATAGCCGAGGCTTCGAACCAAACAGCATGCCGCAAGTAGGGGTAGGCAGTTGTAAGTCGGCCCGAGGCCTCCAGCGTATAGGATATTCAGTTGCCGATTTCGAAGCGCCGCCAAGCGATCAGTCAGGCGGTATCCGCCGGCCGTCTCGTCGGTCCCTGGAGGCAGCGTAAGCGCCTTCTCGAACAGGGATTTGGGCAGCAACTCGGCGAACCGGGTCGATGGCACGGCGACCCTTGTGGCGATACTGCCGATCACCGCCAAGTCCAGTTGGAATAATATGCGTCGCTTCCAATGCTCCGCCACTCCGACCACTTTCCGATGGAAGGCAAATAACGGGTGAGCGTCCCTGATGAACCAAATCAGCGGCGCCCGTTTCGCCAATCTCCGGAGGAACCGGTACTCGTAAAATCGCCAATCAAAGTCCGTTAGTCGGTTGAAGGACAGATAGGGCACCGAATGGCCTTCCGCGTAGCTCGCGAGAAGCGGCACGCCAAGCCGTTGGTAAAGTTGGATTAGAGCGAAGACGTGCTCTTTTCGTCCCGAGCCTGTAGCGGTGATCACCACGGCCGCCCTTTGGAGCGCGGCAATCATCGCCTTGACCCGCAACGGCCTAGCCGACACGGCCCGTGCCCTCGTTCCGAAAGGGTAGTGGACGACATACAGTCCATGGGTTTTGGCCTGCTCCACATCCTGGATCGTCGGTCCGGTGAGGTTGGCCAACTGCTCAGGTTGGCTTTCGCTCAGTATCCTTAGGGCGGCCGTAAAATACTTAATCGTCTTTGACCATTCGAACCGGCTGGCATGCGCTCGCGCCAAATCCGATGACGGTTTCCAGCGCTTCGGTGCCGCCAACCTCTCAACCGCATTCGCGAGCCCGACGACGTCATCGACTGCCGCAGTTGCGCAATAGGTTTCCTCCCACAGAACATCGGGGATGCCGCCGATCCTCGTCGAAACAACGGGCGTGCCAGCGTGCAGCGCTTCCAACAGCGAAACGCCATACGATTCATTGCGAGATGGATAAAGCGCGATGTGTGACGCGGCGTGGAGCTGGGCGACCGCGTCGCGTTCGAGGTGACCCAGGAACCGCACCTCATCTTCCAGCCCGAGTTCTGCAACCAGCGTGTCGAGCGACGCTTTAAGCGGGCCATCGCCAGCGATATTGAAACGGACCTGCCTGCCCCGCGTTTTTAGGAGTCCGATGACCCTTATCGCAGTGTCGAGACCATAGTAGCCTCGTAGCCCTTTGGCGCACGAGATGATGAGCGGGTGGGTGATGCCGGCGCCTTCAATCGGCGTTCGATCCGTTTGGGCCGTCGCATTATCGGCTCCAAATGGAGTCACAAAAATTGGCGCGTCCGAATAACCGCGAGCCGCCGTAGCCAACACCCGAGACGTGGCAAAGATGGCGATGGCTTTCGACAACACCTCGCGGACAATCGCAGCCGCAGCAATGGAACGTGCCGGGCGCACCAGGATGTCGGACCCCCAAACCGATGCGATATGGGGCGCACCTGAAAGCCGCAGGGCCAAAGCCCCATAGACGGTGACATAATGACTGTTGATGAAATCGGGTTTCCACTCATTGATCACAGTCTGCGCCAGGTCCGCCAGTCGCTGGTGGTTGCGGTCTGACTGATCTGAACCAGGCTCAAGGCTGATGACTTCGACGTCGCAAGCGGCGGGCCTGAACGATATGATTTTGCAATCGACGCCAGCATTGACGAGCGCTCGGATCAGCCCCTGCGTGTGCGCAGATCCAGCGTCTGCAAGCACCAGAATTCTCATGCGCCCTCCCAATCTGAAGAGTCCCCTAGCAATCCTGACTGCGGGCGTCGATATCCCCGGTGCATTGGCTGACGGTATATGTCCCCCCCTCGCGCGCGGGCAGAGAACCTGCCAGCTGTTAGCCGCCAGCTGGGTCGGCTTGGTAGCGCAGGGCGCAATTGGCAACCGCCACTCCAAGGATGGGCAGTTCCTCGTTTCCGATCCATGTAGAATGTTGGGTACGACGGACCCGCGCGCGCCGTTCGCGATGGACTTTCTGGTTCAGTAGCGAACGTTTCGCACGTCCCGGTCCACCACAGCGCACAGGTTGTGAACTTGCGGCAGCTCGCCGGCGGTCGCCTGAAGATTGGAGTCTCCAATCCAGTCCCTCACAGTACGGCATACCAAGGTTGGCGAAGAGGGATCCAGATTGGCATCGACTTGGCTGTCAGCGTGAGCTATCCGACCCGGCGCATCACGCGTCGCTCTTCCACGTTAGAACGGCACCGATTGGCGGAGACGTCAGCGGAAGGGGGTGCGGTGGTCAATGACCGAGGGGCAGCGAGGGACGCGTGAAAGGACTGAAACGCAGCATCGCACGCTTGACGCGGCCGATGAGAAAAAGCGTCGCATCGGCCTTTCAGCCCAAGCTCGCATCAGCGCCTGATGGCCGCCGCCGCGAGTCTGAGGCACGCCTTCGCGAGATCGAGGAGGCGTCGGCCTGGCTTGAACGTCGCCGTTCGACCATTGAGCCGGATTTGCGTCGCGAAGCCGAGGCGATCCAGCGTCTTTTCGGCGTGCTGGCGATGCCGTCCCAAGCTGCCAAAGGTGCCGCGAGGCTCAGCGAAACTTGCCGTCGCCTGGATCCGGAACGTGTCCAGCGGGCATTCAGGGCGAACAAGCACGGCGTCGCGCCTGCGCTAGTCCGGAACAACCTCGTCATCGTTATCCGACGCTTGAGAGACGATGATGAGTTCGAACTGGCCCTCGCGTATGCGGACATCTTGGCGGCGACAGGCGAAGATGTCCAGGCGACCCGTGAACGCATGCTGGTGTGCATGGAAGCGGGCCAGTTCGTCGAGGCGGAGCAGTCCTGCAAACACCTCTTGGAAGGTGATCAGTCCTCGATAGTGTCCAGCGTGTCGGAATGGATGCTAGTCCGCCTCGCCCGAGCGCCAGGCGACGCCGCCGCCATGAGACTGACACTCACGCTACTCCGGAACAGCCTGATCGATAGAAACGGCGTGGGAGCCGTTTCGAGCATTGCGTCCATCATCTCTTCGCTGGCCGCCTGGGCGGGCCGGGCGGAGCCTGCTGCCGGCGATGTCGCGGTCCAGGATGACGCGCCCTCCTCCGCTTGGGCCAGCCGGCAGTTGGAACGGATCGAGGCAGGCTTGCGCGAGGCGCGGAAGACCGGTGAATCCGGGGCCAGTTTCGAACTAACCTATATCCGGCTCCTCGGCATCCGCAACGGGTACGCCGCCGCCTTTGACGCGATGGCGGATTACGTCGAGCGTCACCCTGTCACCCGGGGGACGGCGGCCATATTCGGTCTGGTCATGGACCGTTATCTGCGTCATCGGCACAGTGCCGGAACCCGAATGGATCTGGTGGCCCCCCTGCTCGATGAGGCGGTCTTCGCCGGCTACGAGCCGCGGATCGCGCAGGAAGAGGAGGCAATCTGGAGCAGCTGGCCTTTCGCGCAGAACCTGACCTCGGCCACACGCGCCGCGACGTTGTGTGCCCCGCAGGGCGGCGTGCCTTCCTCGTTCAGGCGAGACCAGAGAACGCGCGTTCTTGTCGTCTCAAGCAACTGGAATTTCGTCTCGCCCCTGATCGAGTCCATGGAACACACCGAAGCCTCCGAGTTCGTCTTTCGGACGCTGGATTTCCAAAGCCTCACCTTCGCGGAGAAGAGCGCCAAGCCGGAGGGCCTGTTCTTCTTTTCCGAGGTCGCA
This sequence comes from Brevundimonas abyssalis TAR-001, assembly GCF_000466985.1. Lineage (GTDB taxonomy): Bacteria > Pseudomonadota > Alphaproteobacteria > Caulobacterales > Caulobacteraceae > Brevundimonas > Brevundimonas abyssalis. Next base: position 4,190 of record NZ_BATC01000044.1, on the reverse strand, counting down.
GCGGCCCAGGTGTGGAAGGCCGTCAGGAAGGCCGCGCCTGACGCCGCGCGCCTGGTGGACTGGGCGGACGTCATATTTGTAGAATGGGCAAATCAACCGGCCGTGTTTTTTTCCAGCGTCCTTCCGGCCCACAAGCGGCTTATTGTACGGCTGCATAGCTACGAGGCGTTTGCCAACTGGCACTATTTCGTAAACTGGGCTCGCGTGGACAAGGCGCTCTTTGTGGCTGATCACATCCGTCAGCTGTTCCTGGCCCAGAACCGGCTGGGGCGAGTATCCGGTCTTCAGTCCGGGATTGTCGCGAACCGACATGATTTCTCCGCTCCTGTTGCCAAGAGAAATCCTGAGGGAAAGCGAACCCTCTGTATGCTGGGCTGGGCCACCGCGAACAAGGACCCCATCTTCGCGCTGCAAATCCTGAAAATTCTCAGGTCAGATGGTGATTGGCGCCTGCAACTGGTGGGAGGGAGCTGGCGGGAGACGGCCGCCGACTTCGAGGCCGAATACAGGGTTCGGTTCAACGCCCTTCTTGCCGATCCTGCCCTGGCCGGCGCCATCGATATTCTGCCCCATACGGACCAACCTCATGCAGCCTTGTCGGAGGTAGGGTATGTCCTCTCTTGCAGTCATCGGGAGGGGACTCACGAGGCGGTGGTCGAAGGGCTGTCTGTCGGCTGTGTGCCGATTATCCGCAACTGGCCGATGGTCGCGCAGTACGGCGGCGCGCGTGGTCAGTTCGCCGACTTCGAAGAGTTCATCGTCTCGACGCCGGAAGAGGCTGCCGAAAAGATCAGGGCTACCCCCTGGACGCTACGCCGGGCCGCCGACCTCCATCGCCGAGCGAACGCGGCCTACGGGATCGAGCGCACCAAGGCAGCACTCAAAGAAGCATTGAGACTTCCGTGAAGAAACCAAAACTCTACTGCCTCCTTGGTACAAACAGGACCCTTGAGCCCACAGGCGGTGACAAGATCAATGAAGCACGATTCCTTCGATCAGCATCGGCTTACTTTGACGTATATTACAACAACATCCTCTATGTTAACGGATGTGAGACATTTGGACATCCCGAAATCGACGTATCGCCGCCCTCTCAAGAATATGACCTCTATTATGTGAGGAATAATAAAGAAATACTGCTTCAGTGTGGGGCTCCGTGCGTGACCATGGCGGTTCCGTACGATGCGGAGGTGTTCGACAGGGTCGATGGACTCATAGCCACCACGCAGACGTGGCGCGACCTGTTGGTTAAGCGCGACGAGGACGATGAGGCGCGTGCCATCCTCAAGGACTGGTACGGAGATGGACCCGACCTGATCCGCAAACCGGTCTTTTATGTCGGTCAAGCCTGCGACCCCGGTTTCCGCCAGCCGATGCCCCGACGCACGCTGCGATTCCGCCATGCGTTCACCAATGGGGATGCGATCGGCTATTTCGGGCGCATCGCCCCCGCAACTATGCCCACAATCGCAATGACGGGCGTGATGGATGTCGCCCGCTTTTTCCCTCAGCTGCAGTTCATCTACGGAGGCTTCGTTCGCAAGCCCGTGACGAACCAGATTGGTCTTCAAGTTCCTCCTATCGCCTATGATGATATGCCGGCGGCGATCGCTGCCTGCACCGCCGTGGTGGGCAACGAGGAAAAGGACGCGGATTTCCTCGGCTCGGGAAAGATCATTGATGCCATGGCGGTGGGAACGCCGGTCCTCGCCAAACTCAACCCCGTGAGGCTTGAGCAACTGGGTGAGGACTACCCGCTGTTCTACCGGGACCGCTGGGAAGCGGCTCTAAAGCTTCACGAGCTGGTCACCGGCGGCGGCCCGTTCCGGCAGCTAATCGCAGACTTTATGGTCAAACGCCTTGAACTTCACCACCCCGACGAGGTGGGTCGGCGCCTTTATGAGGCCTGGCGATCACTATAGGTTGCTGTTCACGAATTCCCAAAGCGAGGCTCCCGATGAAGATTGACTTGATCGCCGGAACGAGGCCGAACGTGATGAAAATTGCGCCGGTCTATATTGCGCTCCGGTCCTTAAAGTGGTGCCAGCCACGGCTTGTATTCATCAAGCAGCATGATCACCGGCACATGTCTCACGACTTGCTTGGCGAATTTGGAATTGTCGATTTCACGGTTCTTAATATCTCGACTGAGAATTTTGGCGATCGCCTAGGAAGTATCGTCAGCGAGTACTCGAAACTGATCGCTGAATCGACGCCTGACGCGGTCCTCGTCCCGGGTGATGTGGATGTCGCCGTAGGGGGCGCCCTCGCCGCCAAGAGAGCCGGACTTCCCGTTATTCACCTTGAGGCCGGCTTGCGGTCGCATGATCGGCGTATGCCCGAGGAAATCAACCGCATCATCATTGATTCAATTTCTGACCTGCTGCTCGCCCCGTCGGAAGCAGCGACCCAGAACCTGATCTTCCATGAAGGCCATCCGCACGCCAGCGTGGAGTTCGTCGGCAATGTGATGATCGATTCGCTGACTCGAGTGGTCAGCGACGCCGCCATCGAACGGGTAACCACAGCGCACGAACTCCGTGGCGGCGAGTATGCCATTGCGACCTTCCATCGCCCGTCCAATGTCGATCATCCGGAAAATCTGGAGCGGATCATCAACGCCCTGAAGAAGTTGGCGAAGCGCATTCCTGTGATCTTTCCTGTCCACCCGAGAACCCGGGCAAATCTGGTCAAAACCGGCTTGATCGACAAGCTCGAGGGGCAGGCGATCAAGTTGCTGGAGCCGGTCGGCTACACTGATTTCGTGAATCTGATGGCGGGCTCCGCTGTAATGGTGACGGATTCCGGGGGCATCCAGGAAGAAACGAGCTATCTGGGCGTGCCGTGCCTAACCCTCCGCGACACGACCGAGCGACCGATCACGCTCACCCTCGGAACCAACCACCTCGTTGACTTCGACACCCTTGAGCCGGTGATTTCGTCGATCACATTGGGCCGCCGAGCCGTGGCCCAGTCCATACCGCTTTGGGATGGCCTTGCGGCCTGGCGCGTTGCGCATTCCATCAAGTCCTGGTCTCACGGGATACGTGACCGCAGCGCGCGTGCGGATAGGAGAGGGTCCACCCAATGAGTGTTCTGGTGACAGGCGGTGCCGGATACATCGGAAGCCATATGGCTCTCGGACTGCTGGATCGCGGCGAAAAGGTCGTCGTCTGCGACGATCTCAGCCGAGGCAACCTATCGCTCGTTCCTAAGGGTGTGCGCTTCTATCAACAGGACGTGGGCGACAAGGCAGCTATGACCCGAATCCTCCGGGATGAGGGCGTGGACTCCGTCGTTCATTTCGCGGGCTACGTCGTTGTGCCGGAATCGGTGTCCAATCCGGCGCTGTACTATGAGAAAAACACTCTTACGTCTTTGCGGCTGGCCGAAGCGTGTCTCGCCGCCAACGTCCCTCGGATCATCTTTTCATCCACGGCCGCCGTCTACGGTGATTCCTCCAACGCTCCAGTGGGCGAGGCTCATCCGCTCAATCCAGTTTCTCCCTATGGCCGCTCTAAGCTCATGACAGAAGCCATGTTGAGAGACATTGGTAGCTCGAATGGCCTGCGATCGGTATGTCTGAGATATTTCAATGTGGCCGGCGCCGACCCCGACGGGCGTTCAGGCCAAAGTTCCTCAAACGCAACACATCTCATAAAAGCGATGAGCCAAGTGGCAACGGGTAAGAAAGAGTTCTTGACCGTTTTCGGGAATGATTACCCGACCCCGGATGGCACATGTGTGAGAGACTATATCCATGTGACCGATCTCATTGATGCCCATTACCTCGCTTTACTGGACATCCGACAAGACATTGGGGCGCAACAGAAGATCTACAACTGTGGCTACGGCGTGGGAGCATCTGTGCTGGAAGTGCTCGCCTGTATGGAAAAGACGGTCGGCACGCCATTGCCGGTAAGAATGGGTGATCGGAGGGCTGGGGATCCCCCGGTGGTGGTCGCAGAGAGTTCGGCAATTCGGCGCGACTTCGGTTGGCGACCGCAGTACGCAGATCTCCGCACGATCATTCGCACGGCACTGGATTGGGAGAGGGCTCTCTCCTCTGCCCTGCCAGCCTGAGCAGCTCGGCAGATATTACAACGAGAGCTGAGGGCATAAATGAAGCGGGTGCCAGATTCTTGGGGTGCCCGACCTAAGAACGCAGGAGATTCGCGTGCCGGCTAGGC
>NZ_BATC01000045.1 GCF_000466985.1 Brevundimonas abyssalis TAR-001 | reverse complement strand
GCGGCGCCTCCAAGGAAAAGGTCACCGCGGCCTTCAAGATCATCACCGCCGATCCCAATGTGAAGGGCATCCTGGTCAACATCTTCGGCGGCATCATGCGCTGCGACGTCATCGCCGAGGGCGTGGTCGCCGCGGTGAAGGAAGTCGGTCTGAAGGTGCCGCTGGTGGTGCGTCTGGAAGGCACCAATGTTGAGCTGGGCAAGACAATCCTGAACGAATCCGGCCTGGCCATCACCGCCGCCGACGACCTGGACGACGCCGCCCAGAAGATCGTCGCGGCGGTGGGCTAGCCCCTCTCCGTAATCGTCCGCCGACTGACCCCCATTTCAGAGACCGCTCCCCAATGTCCATCCTCGTCGACAAGAACACCAAGGTCATCGTCCAGGGCCTGACCGGCAAGACCGGCACCTTCCATACGGAACAGGCGCTGCGCTACTACGGCACGAAAATGGTCGCCGGGGTGCATCCCAAGAAGGGCGGCGAGACCTGGCACGGCTCCGAGGAGGAGACCCTGCCCATCTACGCCAGCGTGGCCGAGGCGAAGGAGCGCACCGGCGCCGACGCCAGCGTGATCTATGTGCCCCCGGCGGGCGCGGCGGACGCCATCATCGAGGCCATTGAGGCCGAAATCCCCTTCATCACCTGCATCACCGAGGGCATCCCGGTGCTGGACATGGTGCGGGTCAAGGCGCGGCTGGAAAAGTCGAAGTCCCGCCTGCTGGGCCCCAACTGCCCCGGCGTGCTGACCCCCGAGGAATGCAAGATCGGCATCATGCCGGGCCAGATCTTCCAGAAGGGCAATGTGGGCATCGTCTCGCGCTCGGGCACCCTGACCTATGAGGCGGTGTTCCAGACCACCAACGAGGGTCTGGGCCAGACCACGGCCGTCGGCATCGGCGGCGACCCGGTCAAGGGCACCGAGTTCATCGACGTGCTGGAGATGTTCCTGGCCGACGACGAGACCAAGTCCATCGTCATGATCGGCGAAATCGGCGGCGCCGCGGAAGAGGACGCCGCCCAGTTCCTGATCGACGAAGCCAGGAAGGGCCGCAAGAAGCCCATGGTCGGCTTCATCGCCGGACGCACCGCCCCGGAGGGCCGCACCATGGGCCACGCCGGCGCGGTCGTGTCGGGCGGCAAGGGCGACGCCGGGTCCAAGATTTCGGCCATGGAGGCGGCGGGCATCCGCGTCTCCCCCTCCCCGGCCCGCCTCGGCTCGACCCTGATGGAAGTCCTCAAGGGCTGATTTCCTTGCGGGACTCCGCCCTAGGACGCCCCCGGCCGCAAGCCGGGGGCGTTTTTGTCCGGCAAAACGAAAAATATCCGCGTCTCGCCACCTTGCGGTCATGACCCGTAAGGAAACAGCGGTTATATGACCCCCGACGCCCCTCCCCATGCGCAGACGTGCGATCCGGGCCTTGAAGGGATGCGTCCGAAGGGACGAGAAGCGATACGATGGCGGACGATGCGGGTCGGCTGAACCAGGTCTTTGCCGAGACCTCCTTCCTTTACGGCGCCAACGCCGGGTTCATTGAAGAACTTCATGCGAAGTGGGCCGACAATCCCGCTTCGGTCTCGGGCGAATGGCGCGCCTTCTTCGATCAGCTGCGCGATCGCGCCGATCTGGTGAAGGAAGCCGCCGGGGCCGGGTCGTGGGGCCGCAAGCCCGTGACCGAGCCCACCGACGAACTGGGCGCCATGGACGGCCGCTGGCCCGCGCCCAAGGCGGATCCGAAGACGCCCGCAGCCAAGGCCGCCGCCCCCTCCGCCACCGCCCCTTCGGTCACCGGCGACGAAATCCGCGCCGCCGCCCACGACTCCATCCGCGCCCTGATGCTGATCCGGGCCTACCGCATCCGCGGCCACCTTCAGGCCAATCTGGACCCGCTGGGCATCGAGCCGCCGATCCAGAACCCCGAGCTGACGCCCGAGTTCTGGGGCTTCACCGAGGCCGACATGGACCGGCCGATCTTCATCGCCAATGTGCTGGGGATGGAGAACGCCACCCTGCGCGAGATCATCGCCATCCTGCGCCGGACCTACTGCGGCAATCTCGGCATCCAGTACATGCACATCGCCGAGCCGGAGGAGAAGGCCTGGCTGCAGGAGCGCATCGAGGGCCGCGACAAGGAAGGCAATGATCGCGAGATCACCTTCACCGCCAACGGCAAGCGCGCCATCCTGTCCAAGCTGATCGAGGCCGAGACCTTCGAGCGCTTCCTGCACAAGCGCTTCCCCGGCACCAAGCGCTTCGGCCTGGACGGCGGCGAGGCCATGGTCCCGGCGCTGGAGCAGGTCATCAAGCGCGGCGGCGCCATGGGCGTCGATGAAATCGTGCTGGGCATGGCCCACCGGGGCCGTCTGAACGTGCTGGCCGCCGTCATGGGCAAGCCCTACGAAGTCATATTCCACGAGTTCCAGGGCGGCAGCTCCATGCCGTCCGACATCGAGGGCTCGGGCGACGTCAAATACCACATGGGCGCCTCGTCGGACCGCGAGTTCGACGGCAACACCGTGCACCTGTCGCTGACCGCCAACCCGTCGCACCTGGAGATCGTCAATCCGGTGGTGCTGGGCAAGGCGCGCGCCAAGCAGGCCCACGACATCCGCGAGGCCAACGCCGGCAAGGCCGAGGCCGAATGGGCGCTGGACCGTTCCAAGGTCATGCCCCTGCTGATCCACGGCGATGCGGCCTTCGCCGGCCAGGGCGTGGTGGCCGAATGCTTCGCCCTGATGGGGCTGAAGGGCTACCGCACCGGCGGCACCATCCACTTCATCATCAACAACCAGATCGGCTTCACCACCAGCCCGCGGAACAGCCGCTCCTCGCCCTATCCCTCGGACGTGGCCCTGATGGTCCAGGCGCCGATCTTCCACGTCAACGGGGACGATCCCGAGGCCGTGGTCTTCGCCGCCAAGGTGGCCGCGGAGTTCCGCCAGATCTTCAAGAAGGACGTGGTGGTGGACATGTTCTGCTACCGCCGCTTCGGCCACAACGAGGGCGACGATCCCACCTTCACCCAGCCCCTGATGTATTCGAAGATCAGGGCCCAGCCGTCGACGCGCGAAATCTACGCCCAGCGCCTGATCGACGAGGGTGTGCTGACCCAGGAAGACGTGGACGCCGAGATCGCCGCCTTCGAGAAATTCCTCGATGAGCAGTTCGAGGCCGGCAAGGACTACAAGGCCTCCAAGGCCGACTGGCTGGACGGCCAGTGGAAGGGCCTGGGCCTGCCCGAGGGCGACGAGCGGCGCGGCGAAACCGGCATCCCCGCTGAGAAACTGCGCGAGTATGGCCACCGCCTGACCACCGTTCCCAACGATGTGGACATCCACAAGACGCTGAAGCGCGTCATGGACGGCCGCCGCCAGATGATCGAGTCCGGCGAGAACATCGACTGGTCCACGGCCGAAAGCCTGGCCTTCGCCGGTCTGCTGGACGAGGGCTTCCCGGTGCGCCTGTCCGGCCAGGACTCGGTGCGCGGCACCTTCAGCCAGCGTCACTCGGGCGTCATCGACCAGACCACCGAGGAACGCTACGTCCCCCTCAACAACCTGCGCGAAGGCCAGGCCCAGTTCGAGGTCATCGACTCGGCCCTGTCCGAGGAAGCGGTGCTGGGCTTCGAGTACGGCTACGCCCTGTCGGACCCCAATACCCTGGTCCTCTGGGAGGCCCAGTTCGGCGACTTCGTGAACGGCGCCCAGGTGGTGATCGACCAGTTCATCACCTCCGGCGAGCGCAAATGGCTGCGCATGTGCGGCCTGACCATGCTGCTGCCCCACGGCTACGAAGGCCAGGGACCCGAGCACTCCTCCGCCCGTCTGGAGCGGTTCCTTCAGGCCTGCGCCGAGGACAACATCCAGGTGGCCAACTGCACCACCCCGGCCAACTATTTCCACATCCTGCGCCGCCAGATGCACCGGCCGTTCCGCAAGCCGCTGATCATCATGACGCCCAAGTCGCTGCTGCGTCACAAGAAGGCGGTGTCGCCCCTGCACGAACTGGCCGAGGGCTCGACCTTCCACCGGGTGCTGCACGACGATGCCCAGACCCGGCCCGAAACGACGGACGTCAAGCTCAAGGCCGACAAGGACATCCGCCGCGTGGTGCTGTGCTCGGGCAAGGTCTATTACGACCTGCTGGAAGCCCGCGAGACGGCGGCAAAGGATGGCAAGGGCGTCGACGACATCTATCTGATGCGTCTGGAGCAGTTCTATCCGTGGCCCATGAAGTCGCTGATGACCGAGCTGGCCCGCTTCCCCGACGCCGAACTGGTGTGGTGCCAGGAAGAGCCCAAGAACATGGGCGGCTGGACTTTCGTCGATCCGTGGCTGGAGCTGACCCTCGACAAGCTGGACATCAAGGCCCGGCGCGCCCGATATGTGGGCCGTCCCGCCTCGGCCTCCACCGCCGCAGGCTGATGAGCCGACACCTCAAGGAGCTGGAGACCTTCCTCTCCGAAGCCCTCGCCTGAACCGCCCGCCCGACTTCGCCTGCCCGACCCATTTCGCCCGCCCGACCTCGCCCGACTGATCACGAAAGATACTGGACCTTCCCATGGCCGACATCCTCACCCCCACCCTCGGCGAATCCGTCTCCGAGGCGACCGTCGCCAAGTGGACCAAGAAGGCCGGCGACGCGGTGAAGAAGGATGAACTGCTGGTGGAGCTGGAGACCGACAAGGTCTCGCTGGAGGTCGTGGCCCCCGCCGACGGCGTGCTGGCCGAAATCACCGCCGGTGAAGGCGACACGGTCACCGCTGGCGCCGTGCTGGGCAAGGTCACCGAGGGCGGCGCGGTTGCACCTGCCAAGGACGCGCCCGCCAAAGACGCCCCCAAGGCGGAAGCCAAAGCTGAGGCCAAGCCTGCCAAGGCCGCCGGCAAGACCGAAACCATCGACCTGACCACCCCCACCATGGGCGAGAGCGTGGCCGAAGGAACCATGGGCGCCTGGCTCAAGAAGGCCGGCGACGCGGTGAAGAAGGACGAGGTCCTGGTCGAGATCGAGACCGACAAGGTGGCCGTGGAGGTCTCCTCCCCCGCCGACGGCGTGCTGGCCGAGATCACCGCCGAACAGGGCGCCACCGTCACCCCCGGTCAGGTGATCGGCAAGGTGGCCGCCGGCGAAGGCGCTGCCGCTGCCCCCTCGGCGCCCGCCGCCAACGCCGGCAGCGCCCAGGTGACCGACAAGGGCGGGGACGCCCCCCACCTGTCGCCCTCGGTGCAGCGCATCGTGACCGAGAAGAATCTGGATCCCAAGGCCATCGATGGGTCGGGCAAGGACGGCCGGATCCTCAAGGGCGACGCCCTGGCCGCCGCCGACGCCCCGAAAGCCGCGCCCGCTGCTGCTGCTCCGGCCCCCGCCGCCCCGTCCGCGCCCCGCGCCACGGGCCCGCGCGAGGAGCGGGTCAAGATGACCCGCCTGCGCCAGACGATCGCCCGGCGCCTGAAGGAATCCCAGAACACCGCCGCCCAGCTGACCACCTTCAACGAGGTGGACATGAGCGCGGTCATGGCCCTGCGCAGCGCCTACAAGGACAGCTTCGAGAAGCGTCACGGCGTCAAGCTCGGCTTCATGAGCCTGTTCGCCAAGGCCGTGGTCGCGGCCCTGAAGGAAATCCCGGCGGTCAACGCCGAGATCGACGGCACGGACATCATCTACAAGAACCACTATGACATCGGCGTGGCCGTGGGCACCGAGAAGGGCCTCGTGGTGCCTGTGCTGCGCGACGTCGACCAGCTCTCCCTGGCTGAAATTGAAAAGGGCATCGCCGGCCTGGGCAAGGCCGCCCGCGACGGCGACCTGACCCTGGACCAGCTGCAGGGCGGCACCTTCACCATCACCAACGGCGGCATCTACGGCTCGCTGATGTCGACGCCGATCCTGAACATGCCCCAGTCCGGCATCCTGGGCATGCACAACATCGTCCAGCGCCCGGTGGCGGTGAACGGCGAGGTGAAGATCCGCCCGATGATGTACCTCGCCCTCAGCTACGATCACCGCATCGTGGACGGCAAGGAAGCCGTGACCTTCCTGGTGCGCATCAGGGAAAACCTCGAGGATCCCCAGCGCTTCCTGCTGGACCTCTGATCCCCGACAGATTCCGTCAGTCGCCGCGCTGAGCCCGCCCACCTAGCGTCGCCCCATGCAGTGGGCGGCGTGGATGCTGGGGGCGGTCTATGGACTGGCCGGTTTGGCCGGCTGGCGACGCGCGCGCATGAACGCCCTGATGGACCGGGCCCTGGCGGGCATCACCCTCAAACCCGTTCCGCGCATCGAGCGTGTCGTGAGCGCCTGGCTGCATCTGGACGCCCTGCTGCTGGCCACTGCGGCGCTGGGCCTGGTTCTTTCCAACCGTTGGGGTGCGCTGATCGCCGTGATGGTGGTGATCGAACAGGGCGCATTCTGCCTGTGGTCCGAGCGGTTCTATCCGGCCAGCCACCCGGAGGACGTCAGGAACCGCGACGGGGCCATCATCGTGGTGGGGTTCTACGCCGCCCTTGCGGTTCTGGCCGTGGGCCTGTGGTGGATGGGTGTGCTATCCTGAGGCCATGTCCATCGAGGTCGGCCGCTTCCATGATCTGCACGAGGCCGAACTGGCCGCGGGCCTGCTGCGCTCGGCCGGCATCCGGGCCGAGGTGGCGGATCATCACCTGATCGGCATGGACCCGCTCATGCAGCGCGCTGTCGGCGGTCTTCGCGTCATGGCGCCCGAGGACGAAGCTTGGACGCCCGCGCCATTCTGGCCAGGGTTCAGTCGGGCGAGTTCATCTCAGGCGAGCCCGACGATCTTCCCGGGACCGGCGACCTCCCGGCGCGGGACCTGGGACTGGCGCTGGGCGTGCTGGCCGCACCCTGGGCGGCGGCGGGCATGCTGGGCGCCCGGCGCAGCGTCTCGGTGCGCCGCCGCTTCGCGCCCCTGGCCATCGTCCTGCTGGTGGCCCTGCTTATGGGCCTGCCGCTGGTGCTGCGGTTCTTGGCCTGACACCGCTTCGTCACCCGTTCGCCGTGATCGGACGTTAGGGACGGTCATGGCCCGTCTCATCCTGACCCTTCTGATCCTCGCCTTCGCCGCGCCCGCCTCCGCCCAGGCCTTCCAGTCCGAGCGCATCGCCGTGACCGCAAGGGGCGCCGGTCCCGACGTCATCCTGATCCCCGGCCTGGCCTCCACCCCCGCCGTCTGGGATGACACCGCGCGGGCGCTGCAGAACCGCTACCGGGTGCATGTGGTGGCGGTGAACGGTTTCGGCGACACCGCGCCGGGCGCCAATGCCCGCGGCCCGCTGACCGCCGCCATCGCCGATGAGCTGCGCCGCTACATGGCCGAGCAGGAGCTGGAGCGCCCCGCTGTCATCGGCCACTCCATGGGCGGCCAGATCGCCCTGAAGATGGCCGCCGACGCGCCCGGCCGCGTGGGCCGGGTGATGGTGGTCGACGCTTCGCCCTTCTTCCCCTCCCTGATCAACGCCCGGGCCACCGCAGCCGATGTGGCGCCCATCGCCGAGGTGGCGCGCACCGCCGTGCTGTTCCTGGGCGACCAGGTGTTACGGCAACAGGCTGGCGCGGTGGGCGAGCGTCTGGGCGGGGCGACCGACGCGGTGGTGCACGCCATGGGCTGGCAGGGCGGCGACCGGCGCGTGCTGGCCCAGGGCATCTATGAGGTCATGACCACCGATCTGCGCGCCGACCTGGCCCGCGTCATCGCTCCGGTCACCGTGGTCTATGGCTGGAGCGACGCCACCGACAGCCCGCGCCATCAGGTGGACCAGGGCTTTCGTCAGGGCTTCCTGCGTCTGCGGCGCGCCGCCCGCTTCGTGCGCATAGAGGGCGCCCAGCACATGGTCATGATCGACCGCCCCCGACAGTTCATGGCGGCGGTGGAGCGGTTCCTTGCTCAGCCTGCGGCCAGCACGTCCAGCACCGCCCGCCCGTAGCGGTCCAGCTTGCCCTGCCCCACCCCGGACACCCGCGACAGGGCGTCCAGCGAGCCGGGCTCGGTCATGGCGATCTCCAGCAGGGTGCGGTCCTGAAAGATGACATAGGGCGGCACGTGCTGTTCCGCGGCCCGGTCGCGGCGCCAGGCGCGCAGCACCTCGAACCGCTCGCGCACATCGGCCGGCAGGGTCTCCAGCACCGCAGCGCGGCTCTGACGGCCACCCCCCGCACCCCTCTGGCGCGGATTGCCCGAACGGGTGGTGGGATCGTGGCGCAGGGGCACGCGGGCCACCTCCACCGTGCGCTCGCCCCGATACACCCCGCGCACCGCCTCGGGATCGCCCAGCCGCAGGAGCGGCTTGCCCTCGTTGGGATCTTCCTCCAGCAGGCCCTCGAACAGCAGATGGTCGATCACCTCGCGCCAGCCGTTCGGCGAGATGTCGGCGCCCACGCCCCAGGTGGACAGGGCGGTCTCCCAGCCCTGCACATCCTTGGTGCGGCCGGTCAGATGGTCGATGACCCGGCCCCGGCCGAAGCGCTGGTCCAGCCGCTGGACCGCCGCCAGGGCCTTTTGCGCCTGCACGGTGGCGTCATGGGTCTGGGGCGGATCGAGGCAGACGTCGCACTGGCCGCAGGGTTTCGCGTCGGTCTCGCCGAAGTAGCGGCGCACCGCCTGGGGCCGGCAGGCGGCGCCGTCCAGCATGGCGAACAGCTGGCGCACCTTGCGCACCTGCACCTGCTTGACCGTCTCGTCCATGGGCCGGCCGTCGAGGCGGCGCAGGGCCCAGGCGATGTCGGAGGGGCCGTACAGGGTGACGCCCTCGGCCGGTTCGCCGTCGCGGCCCGCCCGGCCGATCTCCTGCCAGTAGGCCTCGAGGCTGCCCGGCGGATCGGCGTGGATGACGAAGCGCACGTCCGGCTTGTCCACCCCCATGCCGAGGCGATGGTGGCCACCATCACCGCCCCGTCCTCGGCCAGGAACCGCTCCAGCCGTTTGTCGCGCTCGGCCGGCGCCATGCCCGCGTGATAGGCGATGGCGTGCACGCCCGTCTGTCTCAGCTGGTCCGCCAGCCGCTCGCAGCCGTCGCGCGAGCCGCAATAGACCACCCCCGACTTGCCGCTTCGCTCGCCCACCAGCTCCACCACCCGCGCGTCGGTGCGGGCCCGCGAGCCGTTGACCTTGCGCTCGGCGATCAGCTGCAGATTGGGCCGGTCGAAACTGTCCACGAAAACGGCGGCGTCGGACAGGCGCAGGGAGGCCAGGATGTCGTCGCGGGTCCGCGCATCGGCGGTGGCGGTGACTGCGATGCGGGGCACGCCGGGGAACATCCCGGCCAGCCGCCCCAGATCCCGGTAATCGGGGCGAAAGTCATGGCCCCATTGGGACACGCAGTGCGCCTCGTCGATGGCGATCAGGGCCAGCGGCAGGCTGGCCAGCCGATCGATCATGTGGGGCTGGGCCAGACCTTCGGGCGACACATAGAGCAGATCCAGCTCGCCCGCCCGCGCCGCATCCCAGATGGCCGAGCGGTCCGTCAGCGACACGCCGGAATCCAGTCGCGCGGCGCGCACGCCCTGCTGCTTCAGCGCCTCCACCTGATCGGTCATCAGGGCGATCAGGGGCGAGACGACAAGGCCCAGACCGGGGCGCAGCATGGCGGGGATCTGATAGCAGACGCTCTTGCCGCCGCCGGTGGGCAGCACCGCCAGCACGTCGCGCCCGGCCAGAACCTGCTCCACCACGGAGGCCTGTAGCCCGCGGAAATCCGCGTGGCCCCAGACCCGTTCCAGAGTCTCGCGGGCGCGCGCCATGTCGGGCGCGGCGGCGGGCGGGGGGGATTCGGCGAGCATGGAGCGCTTGTGCCCGATGCGGGCGGGGGTGTCACGGCGGCGGGACGGATCATCCCCATCGCTTCGCAGGCGGCGGCGGACCGGCTATAGCGCGGCCATGACCAGCATTCTCTATGGCCGCCCCCCGGCGGTGTTCGATCCGCCCGCCGACGCCGTCCAGACCTCGCCCCTGATCCCCGGCTCGGCCGATCTGGCGGAGGTTTCGGCCGGATCGCTGGATGCCGCCACCATCCTCGCGCCCCCCGGCGTGCTGGAACGGCGGTATGTGCTGGCGCTGGCCCTGCAGGCGCTGAAGCCGGGCGGGCGGCTGGACGTCATGGCGCCCAAGCTCAAGGGCGGGTCGCGCCTGGGCAAGGAGCTGCGCGAGTTCGGGCTGGAGCCCGTCGAGAGCGCCAAGGCCCACCACCGGCGCTGTGAGCTGGTGCGGCCCCGGGACGTCACCGGGCTGGACGCCGCCATCGAGGCCGGGGCGGCGCGCCGTGTGCCCGGGCTGGACGCCTGGTCCCAGCCGGGCGTGTTCGGATGGGACCGCATCGACGGCGGCACGGCCCTGCTGGCCGCCAGCCTCCCGGCTCTGAAGGGCGCGGGTGCGGACCTGGGCTGCGGTTTCGGCGCCCTGTCCACCGTGGCGCTGGCCTCGCCCGCCGTGACCAGCCTGGACATGATCGATCTGGACCGGCGGGCGGTTGAGTGCGCGCGGCGCAATGTGGAGGACCCTCGCGTACGTCTGCACTGGGCCGACGCCCGGACAATGGACCTGACGGAGCTGAACTTCGTGGTCATGAACCCGCCGTTCCACGACGGCGGGGCCGAGGACAAGGCGCTGGGTCAGGCCTTCATCCGAAAGGCGGCGGCCATGCTGAAAAAGGGCGGCGTGCTGTGGATGGTGGCCAACCGCCACCTGCCTTACGAGGCCGAACTGAACGCCGCCTTCGCAAGGGTCCGGCCCGTGGCGGACAAGGGCGGCTACAAGGTGTTCGAGGCGGTGAAGTGAGCAAGACCCAGACGTCCCGTATCGACAAGCTGCTGTCCAACATGGGCTACGGGTCGCGCACCGAGATCGGGCGGCTGGCGCAGGCGGGCGGCATCGTGCTGGACGGCGTGGACGTGGCGGATGTGTCGAAACGCATCCCCGTGACCCCTGACCTGTCGCAGCGCATGCAGATCGATGGGGCGCCGCTGGACCCGCCGCCGGGTCTGGTGCTGCTGCTGAACAAGCCGCTGGGCATGACCTGTTCCCACAAGGAAGACGGGGCCCTCGTCCACGACGTCCTGCCCGACCGCTGGCGCCGGCGCGACCCGGCCATATCCACCATCGGGCGACTGGACAAGGACACCTCGGGCCTGCTGCTGCTGACCGACGACGGGGACTTCCTGCACCGTGTGATTTCGCCCCGGCGCCATGTGGCCAAGGTCTATCGCGCGACGCTGGCCCGGCCGCTGGCGGGGACCGAAGGCGCCCTGTTCGCCTCGGGCGAACTGATGCTGGAGGGCGAGGCCAAGCCGCTGGCCCCGGCGGAGCTGGAAATCATCACACCCACCGAAGCGCGGCTGACGGTGACCGAGGGCCGCTATCATCAGGTGCGGCGCATGTTCGCCGCCGTGGGCAACCATGTGGAGGCCCTGCACCGTGAGCGCGTCGGCGGCCTGACCCTGCCCGACGATCTTGAGCCGGGTCAGTGGCGGCTGCTGGCGCCGGACGAGGCGGCGCGGGTGTTCGACTGACGCTTGCCGCCCGGCGCGGCTCGCGTATCAATGCCCCATGACAAAAGAACGAGAGGGGCGGCGGGGGCGGCCTCTTCTGATCCTGGCCCTGATCATTCTGCTGCTGCCGCTGGGCGGGGTGCTGATGCACGCCGTGGCGCCGCCCCCGACCACCCTGCTGATGCTGACGCGGGTGATCGAGGGCGAGGGCGTCGACTATCGCTGGCGCTCCCTGAACCACATCTCGCCCCATCTGGTGCGGGCGGTGATCGCGGCCGAGGATTCGCGCTTCTGTTCGCACCGGGGCTTCGACATGGAGGCCATCGAACAGGCGCTGGAGCGCAACCGGCGCGGCGGTCAGGTGCGCGGCGGCTCCACCATCAGTCAGCAGACCGCCAAGAACGTCTTCCTGTGGCCCCAGCGCAGCTGGGTGCGGAAAGGACTTGAGGCGGGCTACACCGTGCTGATCGAGACGGTCTGGCCCAAGCGCCGCATCATGGAGGTCTATCTGAACGTGGCCGAGTGGGCGCCCGGGGTCTACGGCGCCGAGGCGGCGGCCCGGCACTGGTTCGGCGTTTCGGCGGCCGATCTCAGCGCCTCCCAGGCGGCGCGGCTGGCGGCCATCCTGCCCAGTCCGCGCCGCTATCAGGCCGCCAGTCCCGGCCCCTATGTGCGTCGTCGCGCAAGCCAGATTCAGGCCGCCATGGGCACCGTCCGCAACGATGGTCTGGCGAACTGCGTTCTGGATTGAGACCCTGACGGCCGAGGCTTGACGGGACGCACGGCGGCGCTTCCCATGCGCGCCATCAAAGGGGCCGGCTCAGGGCTCCATGAAGGAGATCAAGATGAAACGCCTGCTGATGGCCGCGACGGCGGCCTGCGCCCTCACCACGGGCCTCGTCGCCTGCGCGAGCATGGAGGCCCAGGCGCAAGGCCCGGCGCCCGCCCCGACCGCCGCGACCAGCGCCTTCCCCGCCACGCCGGAGGGCGCGCGCGCCTTCGTGCTGGACGCAGAAGCCCGCCTCACGGACGTGGCCGAATACGCCGCGCGCGTGGCCTGGGTGCGCAACACCTACATCATCCACGACACCATGTGGCTGGAGGCCCGGGCCAACACCGAATACACCGAGCTGGGCGTCGAGCTGGCCAACGCCGCGGCCCACTTCAACGATGTGGACGCCGATCCCGAGACCCGCCGCAAGCTGGACATCCTGCGCCAGGGCCTGACCATGCCGGCCCCCAACCGCCCCGGCGCGGCGGCTGAACTGGCCGAGATCGCCACGCGCCTGGACTCCACCTACGCCACAGGCCGCTTCGAATACCAGGGCCGCCAGCTGACCCTGAACGAGGCCGAGGAGATCATCGCCGAATCCCGCGATCCGGAAGTGACCCGCGCCATGTACGAGGGCTGGCGCACCATCTCTCCCGGCATGGCCGAGGACTACGCCCGGCTGGTGGAGGTCGCCAATGAGGGCGCGCGCGAGCTGGGCTACGCCGACACCGGCGCCATGTGGCGCTCGGGCTATGACATGGACCCGGACGCCTTCGCCGCCGAGACCGATCGGCTGTGGGCCCAGGTCCAGCCGTTCTACGAGAACCTGCACTGCTATGTGCGCGCCCGCCTGAACGAGCGTTACGGCGACGAGGTCCAGCCCGCCACAGGCCCGATCCGCGCCGATCTTCTGGGCAACATGTGGTCCCAGCAGTGGGGCAACATCTATGACGTGGTGGCGCCCGCCAACCTGCCGGAATCCACCGTCGACCTGACCGAGCTGCTGGTGGCGGCGGACTATGACGCCGAGCAGATCGCCCGCACATCCGAGCGGTTCTACACCTCCATCGGCCTGGACCCGTTGCCCGACACCTTCTGGGAGCGGTCGCAGATCACGCGACCCGAGGGGCGCGAGGTGGTGTGCCACGCCTCGGCCTGGAACCTGGACAATGTGGACGACCTGCGCATCAAGATGTGCACGCGGGTCAACGCCGAAGACTTCCAGACCATGCACCACGAGCTGGGCCACAACTATTACCAGCGCGCCTACAACCAGCAGCCCTTCCTGTTCCGCAACGGCGCCAACGACGGCTTCCACGAGGCGATCGGCGATTTCGCGGCCCTGTCGGCGGCCACGCCCACCTATCTGAGCCAGATCGACCTGCTGGACACCGTCCCCGGCGAGGAGGAGGACATCACCTTCCTGCTGCGCATGGCCATGGACAAGATCGCCTTCATGCCGTTCGGCCTGATGGTCGATCGCTGGCGCTGGGACGTGCAGTCGGGCGCGACGACGCCGGCGCAATACAACGATGCCTGGTCGGCCAATATGCTGCGTTATCAGGGCCTGGTCCCGCCCGGACCGCGCCCGGACAACGCCTTCGACCCCGGCGCCAAGTACCATGTGCCCGGCAACGTGCCCTACACACGCTACTTCCTGGCCCACATCTACCAGTTCCAGTTCCACCGCGCGGCCTGCGACATCGCCGGCTGGGACGGGCCGCTGCACCGCTGCTCGGTCTACGGGAACGAGGAAGTGGGTCGGCGCTTCAACGCCATGATGGAGATGGGCATGTCCCAGCCCTGGCCCCGGGCCATGGAAGCCTTCACCGGCTCGCCCGAGAACGACGCCACGGCGGTGGCCCAGTATTTCGCCCCGCTGGACACCTGGCTGACCGAACAGAACCGCGGCCAGGACTGCGGCTGGGAGGCCTGACGGATCATCCCGTCCGCCTTCGCCCGGGCGGACGGGACACCCTTTTTTTCGGGATGGGTGACGGGCGTTAACCCAGCCCGTTGAGCCTTTTCTTTACCTGGATCGTCCATTCTCGGCGTCTGACGCGGACATGAGGTCCGCCACGGATGCGGGGGTTCCGGCGCATGGCGACGCGGCTGGGCGGTTTCACGCGTTTGATGCGCAGCTTCGCGCGCGCCCGGCACGGCGGCGTGGCGATGATGTTCGCCCTGGCCCTGCCGGTGCTGGCCATGACCGCCCTGGTGGGCGTGGACGTGCACCGCATCTCCACCGTGCGCGCCAATCTACAGGACGCTCTGGACGCCGCGGCCCTGGCGGCCGCCCGGTCATCCCACATGGACGACGCCGGCATCACGACCGTAGGCATGGCCGCCCTGCGCGCCAACCTTCAGGCCTATCCCCAGATCGCCCTGCGCGAGGACCTTACAACCTTCCACCTGACCGAAGACGGCGCGGTGATCGCGAACTCCAAGGTGGACGTGGACACCCTGGTGGCCAACATCTTCCTGCCCCCCTACGGCCAGGTCCTGGAGGATCAGGTGCAGGTGGGCGTGGAATCCGAGGTGCTCCGTTCGTCCACCAATCTTGAGGTGGCCCTGGTGCTGGACATCACCGGGTCCATGGCCGGCAGCCGCATCGCCACCCTGCGCGACTCCGCCACCGAGCTGGTGGAGCTGGTCGTGCAAACCCAGCAGACGCCCTACTACTCCAAGGCGGCGATCATTCCGTATGCCATGGGCGTGAACCTCGGCTCCATGGCCAACGCCGCGCGCGGAACACCGCCGTCCAGCCGCAACATCACAGGCGCCGCCTGGTCCACCGGATCCACCCGGACGATCTCCGCGATCTCGAAGAGCAACAGCCGCATCACGGTCACCTCCAACGGCCACGGCTTCCAGACCGGCGACTTCGTCTATGTCTGGGACGTGGGCGGCATGACCCAGATCAATGATCAGGCGTTCCGGGTCCGGCGCGTGAACACCAACACCTTCCGCCTGCAGACCGCGTCCGGCCAGGACATCAATCCCTATCCTACGGAAATTACTGGGGCAACGGCCGGGTTGTGGAGTGCCAGCGCAACGACTGCGCCGTCACCATCACCTCGAACAACCACGGGTTCCAGAACGGCGGCCAGGTCCGCATCTTCAATGTGAACGGCCTGAACACCCTGAACGACACGACCTACGTCGTGGCCGACCGCACGGCCAACACCTTCGTGCTGTCCGGCTCGAACCCGCGCGGCCAGAGCTATTCGTCCGGCGGCACGGCGTGGTGCGCGGATTATGGCTGCCAGTACTTCACCTACACCGGTCGATGGGGCGCGGAGCGGACCAGCCAGATCAGCACCTGCGTCAGCGAACGGACCGGGGCCGACGCCTACACCGACCGCTCGCCCGCCGAGGCGCGTGTGGGGGCCAACTATCCGATTCCCGGCAACAACTGCCCGTCCAACGCCCTGGTCCCCCTGACCAGCGACCGCACCTATCTGACCCAGCAGATCGGCCAGCTTACGGCGGGCGGCTCCACCGCCGGACAGGTGGGGCTGGCCTGGGGCTGGTACGCGGTTTCCCCCAACTTCAACAGCCTGTGGCCCAGCACCATGAACCGCGCCGCAGCTTACGGCTCCAACAACCTGCTCAAGGTCGTGGTGATGATGACCGACGGCGAGTTCAACACGCCCTACTGCGACGGCGTCATCGCCCAGAACGCCGGGGCCGGCAGCGGCGACACCAACTGGCACAACCGCTGTGACGCCCAGAACGGCAGCCCCTTCCAGCAGGCGGTGGAGCTGTGCGACGCCATGAAGGATGAGGACATCATCATCTATACGGTGGGTCTGGACGTCGCCAACGCGAACGACGACACCCCCAATGTGGTGGACACCGCCCGTGAGGTCATCGAGTCCTGCGCCACCAGCGCGGATCACGTCTATCTGCCCAGCGGCGACACCGACCTGCGCGAGGCCTTCCGCGCCATCGCCCGCAGCATTTCGGACCTGCGCATCGCCCGCTAGAGCCTTTGAACGGGACCGAAATCTGAGCCCGGTCGGAAGGCGTCCGACTGAACCGATTTCGGTCTAGAGCAGCCGGATCTCGCGCAGGCGCTGCAGCAGATAGTCCTCGGCCGTGATCCCTTCCGGATAGCGATCCGGATTGTCGGCCGAGACGCAGCTGTCCAGGGTGCGGATTTCGTATTCCGGCTCGAAATGCAGGAAGAACGGGGTGGAGTAGCGCGAGAAGCCGCGCCGCTCCGGCGCCGGATTGACCACCCGATGGGTGGTGGACGGCAGCACATGGTTGGTCAGGCGCTGCAGCATGTCGCCGATGTTGACCACCAGGCGCCCGGCGGCGGCGCGATGGACAGCCACCGTCCGTCCCGGTCCAGCAGTTGCAGCCCCGCCTCCTCGGCGCCCAGCAACAGGGTGATGACGTTGATGTCCTCGTGGGCTCCGGCCCGCACGCCCGGCGCGTCGGCTGGCACCGGCGGATAGTGCAGCAGGCGCAGCACCGAATTGCCCAGCGCCACCTTGTCGGCGAAGAAGTCGTCGGGAAGTTCGAGGTACCGCGCGATGGCCCGCAGCAGCTTGCCGCCCAGGGCGTCCAGCGCCTGGAACATCCCGTAGACGTGGGCCTCGAAGGTCGGGACCTCGGCGGGCCAGACGTTGTCCCGCATGTATTTGCGGTAGGGGTGCCCTTCAGGCAGTTCGCGCCCGGCGTGCCAGAATTCCTTCAGGTCCACGGCCTTGGCGTCCTTGGCCGCCTCGACGCCGAAGGGCGTGTAGCCGCGCGCCCCGCCGGTGCCGGGCTGGTGATAGGCCCGCTTGACCCCGTCGGGCAGGGCGAAGAAGGCCTTGGCGTCGTCCAGCGCCGCCCCGATCACCGCCTCGTCCAGCCCGTGGTCCGCCACCACGCGAAGCCGTAGCGGGCGAAGGACGCCCCCAGGTCGTCGGCAAAGCCTGAAATTCCGCATCGAAGCGGGTCATGGAGACGGGAATGATGGCGCTGTCGGTCACGGGAAATCTCGCGGAGGTGAACGAAGGCCGTCTTACGCCGTTCATCATCCCGATGGCAAAAGGTCGTTATGGCTTCGCTTCAAGCGGCCGCACCGGAACCTTGGCCTTTCGCCAGGCGTTCCAGTGGCTGGGTCACTCAAGAAACCCTGGAAGGACTACCCTCATGAACATCAAGATGATCGCCGGCGTCAGCGTCGCGGCCCTGCTGGCCGCCGCCTGCACCACCACCGACCCCTATCGCACCGACGCGCCGCGCAACAACACCGCGACGGGCGCCATCGCCGGCGCGCTGGGCGGCGCCGTGCTGGGCTATCTGACCAACACCAACAATTCCGAAGAGGGCCGCAAGAACGCCCTGATCGGCGCCGGCGTCGGCGCCCTGGGCGGCGCGGCCATCGGCCAGTACATGGACCGCCAGCAGCGCGCCATGGAGGCTGAACTGTCCGGCTCCGGCGTCGGCGTGGCGCGTCAGGGGGACAACCTGGTGCTGCGCATGCCCGGCGACGTGACCTTCCCCACCAACAGCGCCGACATCAACCAGCGCTTCCATCCCGTCCTGGCGGACGTGGCGCGGGTCATGAACGAGTATGACCGCTCGGTGGTGGACATCATCGGCCACACCGACTCCACGGGCGGCGACCACATCAACCAGCCCCTGTCGGAACGGCGCGCGGCATCGGTGGCCCAGTTCCTGATCAGCGAAGGCGTGATGCGCGAGCGCCTGTACGTGGCGGGCGCCAGCTCGCGCAATCCGATCGCGTCCAATGACACCGTGGACGGCCGCAGCCAGAACCGTCGCGTCGAGATCCTGATCCGGCCGCTGACGGCGAACTGATCAACACAGTTGCGTGAAAATGGCGAAGGCGGCGGGAAACCGCCGCCTTTTCCTTTGGTTGCGCTTGCGAAGCAGCCCGCGCTCATGCTGTTCTGAATCCAGCGTTCGCCCATGGGCGAGCCCGGAGGCGGCATGGATCACCACAACGATGACGACGATGTCTGGGAGGGCTTTCGCCTGACCGGCGTGGCCGTGGTCTCCGCCTTCATCGTCGCCGCCCTGGTCATCGGCGCGGGCGGCGCCGTCCTGCCCGCCCTGCTGGACGAGCCTGACGCCGCCCCCGTGCTCCGGGCCTCGATCGACCGCTAGGCGCTAGACCGCCTCCACGCACATGGCCACGCCCATGCCGCCGCCGATGCACAGGGTGGCCAGGCCCTTCTTCGCGCCGGACCGCTTCATCTCGTGCAGCAGGGTGGTCAGCACCCGCGCGCCCGAGGCGCCGATGGGATGGCCGATGGCGATGGCGCCGCCGTTCACGTTCACCCTGGCGGTGTCCAGGCCCAACTCCTTCACCACGCACAGGGACTGGGCGGCGAAGGCTTCGTTGGATTCGATCAGGTCCAGATCGCCCACGGACCAGCCCGCGTTGGCCAGCGCCTTCCTCGACGCCGGGATCGGGCCCGTGCCCATGATGGCCGGATCCACGCCCGCCGTGGCCCACGATGCGATGCGCGCCAGCGGCTTCAGCCCGCGCTTGGCCGCCTCGTCCGCCGTCATCAGCACCACCGCGGCGGCGCCGTCGTTCAGGCCCGAGGCGTTGGCGGCGGTCACCGACCCGTCCTTGGCGAAGGCGGGGCGAAGCTTCTCCATGGCCTCGATGGTGGCGCCGTGGCGGATGTACTCGTCCTTGTCGACCACCACGTCCCCCTTGCGGGTCGAGATCGTCACCGGCGCGATCTCGTCGTCGAATTTGCCGGCCTTCTGGGCGGCCTCGGCCTTGTTCTGGCTGGCCACGGCGAAGGCGTCCTGGTCGGCGCGGGCGATGGACCACTTGTCGGCGATGTTCTCGGCGGTCTGGCCCATGTGATAGCCGTTGAAGGCGTCCCACAGACCGTCCTTGATCATGGTGTCGGTGAACGACAGGTCCCCCATCTTCTGGCCGTTGCGCAGATTGGCCGCGTGGGGCGCCTGGCTCATGCTCTCCTGCCCGCCGGCCACCACGATCTTCGCGTCGCCCGCCGTGATCTGCTGCAGGCCCAGGGCCACCGCGCGCAGGCCCGAGCCGCACAGCTGGTTCAGGCTCCACGCCGGCGACTCCACCGGCACGCCCGCCGCCACAGCGGCCTGACGGGCCGGGCCCTGACCGGCGCCGGCCTGCAGCACCTGGCCCATGATCACCTCGTCCACCTCTTCGGGCTTCACGCCCGCGCGCTCCAGCGCCGCCTTGATGGCCACGGCGCCCAGTTCATGGGCCGGCAGGGAGGACAGTGCGCCGAGGAAGGAGCCGACGGGGGTGCGGGCGGCCGAGACGATGACGATGTCGGACATGGGATTTCACTCCGGGAGGAATTTCAGTGTGGCGGTTCTGCCTCAACGGGAGCGTTTCGTCACCCGAAAGCCGTCGATTCAGCGGATCGTCACCATGTCAGGGCCATGCTGGGCGGGAACAATAGGCGCGTTTCGCCGCTTGAAAAGGTCATGCTCATGTTGTTCCGCCGCTTCGCCACGCACATCCGCACGCCCGACGAGCAGGACATGGCGGAGCATTACCGCACGCGCGCCGAGCGGCTGGCGGACAAGTGGGTGCACATCGTCGGCCTGGCCCTGGCGGCCGTCGGCGGAGTCATCCTGGCGGTGCTGTCGGCGGTTTACGGCGGAGTCGGCACGGCTATGGCCACGGCGATCTACGCCCTGTGCCTGATCGCCATGCTGACCTGCTCGACCGTCTACAACCTGACCCACCCCTGCGCCGCGCGCCCGGTGCTGCGGCGCATGGATGAGGCGGCCATCTTCCTGATGATCGCCGGCAGCTACACCCCCTTCACCGTCCTGCGGTTCGAGGGCGCCTGGTCCATCGGCTTCACGCTCCTGGTGTGGGGTTTCGCCCTGGCCGGGGTGTTCGCCAAGATGCTTGCGCCGCGCATCTCCGACGCCTTCTGGAGCGGGGTCTATGTGCTGTTCGGCTGGCTGGCGGTGTTCGCGCTCAAGCCGATGATCGAGACCGTCCACCCCGTGGCCCTGACCCTGCTGGTGGCGGGCGGGCTGATCTACACCGCCGGGGTCTTCATCTTCATCAACCAGCGCGTCAAGTTCCGCCGCGCCATCTGGCACGGCTTCGTGGTGGCCGGGGCCGGAACCCACTGGGCCGCGATCCTCGTGGGTGTCGTTCTGGCGCCCGTCTGAGCCATTTCGCAATGCACTGGCGTCCGGCGCCGCGCTGCGGGATAATGCCCCGTTCGAAAAACAACAGACGGTGACAGCGTGGCGGACACCCAACCGGAAGTCGGCAAGAAATCCAGCAAGGCCCAGACCGGCAAGGGCGACAGGTCTGGGGGCGACACCGTCGTCATCAAGAAATACGCCAACCGGCGTCTCTACAACACCGCCACCAGCGCCTATGTGACGCTCGAGGATCTGGCGGCCATGGTCCGCGAGGGCGTCGACTTCGTGGTCTATGACGCCAAGACCAGCGACGACCTGACCCGTCAGGTCCTGACCCAGATCATCTTCGAGGAGGAAAGCCGGGGCGAGGCCCTGCTGCCGGTCCAGTTCCTGCGCCAGCTGATCGGCTTCTACGGCGGCCAGATGCAGTCGGTCCTGCCCAGCTATCTGGAGCTGTCTCTCGATAATTTCGTGCGCCAGCAGGAGCAGTTCCGCTCCCAGTTCTCGCGCGCCTTCGGGGCGACGCCGGGTGTGGGCATGTTCGACGAGCAGGTGAAACAGAACATCGCCATGTTCGAGCGGGCCATGAAGATGTTCACCCCCATGGCCTATGCGCCCAAGGTCGAGCCTGAGAAGCCCGCCGAAGCCGCGCCCGCCGCCGGCGACGCCGCCCTGAACGAGATGCGACGCCAGATGGAGGAGATGCGCGCCCAGCTGGACCGTCTGGCCGGGGCCCAGACCGGGGAGCCCGGCAGGAAATGACCGGTCCGGTGCGCCCTGTCGGCCCGGTTGAGCCGCGCGGCCCCCAGCGCCGCACCGGCGACCGCCGTCAGGGGGACGAACGGCGCGACGGCGAGCCGCGCCCCGCGCGCGCCCTTGTGCCCTCAGATGACCAACCCGCGCCCGCCGACGAGCCCGCGCCCGCGCCAAAGCCGCCGAACCCGGTCCAGCCTTCGGTCTTCGCCGCCCAGATGATCGGCCAGACCGGGGCCCGCAAAGGCCTCAAGGGGGGTCCGCCGGTGCTGGACGCCGCGCGCGGCAGCTATCTCGGGACCGAATATTCTGGGTCCGGCGACCGGCGCCCGAAACCCGGAAAGACCACCCGCACCGACATCTGATCCAACGCCCGGTCTGGCCCGGTCCTTGCAGTCCTGAACGGAGACCTCCGCCTTCAGGGACTGCCGACCATGACCGCCCTCGCCGCCCGCGCCTTTGACGTTCTCGCCGTGGCCCTGGTTTTCCTGGCCTTCGGCTGAGCCGGGATCAGCCCGCAGCCGTGCCGATGTCGAAGTCCTTGCGCGCGCTGATGATGGTCACGATGAACCCGGCCAGCACGTCCAGCAGCACCATCACCGTGATCAGGAAGAAGGTCGAGGTCGCGAATCCGCGCAGCAGCAGGAACGCGATCAGGCAGACCACGAACAGGATCATCGACAGGGCGTGATTGATGATCGCGATCTTCTGGCTGGACGTGGATTTCAGCAGCTCGAAGAACAGCAGGATCAGCGAGAACAGGATCAGCAGATCCCCAGGCCCGACGGTCCAGGTGGCGCCCGAGGTCATGGGAATGGTGAACAGCGAGTCCCTGAGCGCGGCGTCGGCGCCGGCGGCGGTGAATCCTCCATCCATGCCGAAGATCACGATCAGGGTGTAAAGCAGCACCGGAATGGCCAGCAGCGGCAAGGCGATCAGCATGGTCGTCCCCCTCGGATCGTTTCAGGTCAGGCGCGGCGGCGCCCGTTCATAAGGGTTAATACCGCCGTTCGATCCGTTTCGCCACGGCTTCGCTTGTGACGCGAGGAAAGGATTTCTGGAGACGGCGGGCGCGGGCGTGATACAGGAACGACGATGCAGCGACCCGACCTTGACCGCCTGATCCTCGGCTGGCGCGGCCCGGCGCTGGCGGCCCTGATCGCTCTGATCGCGGGTCTGCCGGGCCTGATCATGACCCCCGTGCTGGACCGCACCGAGGCGCGCACGGCCCAGGTCAGCGCCCGCATGCTGGAGCGGGGCGACTGGATCGACACCCGCGCCGACGACCAGGACCGCATCCGCACCGCCGTCGGCCTGCACTGGTTTCAGGCCGCCGCCACCGCCCTGACCTCCGACGTCCAGGACCGCGACATCCGCCCCTACCGCCTGCCGTCCCTGCTGGGAGCGATGCTGGCGGCCTGGGCCTGCGCCTGGGGGGCGTCCGTGCTGTTCGGCGCCCGCGCCGGGTTCCTGGCCGGGGCCCTGCTGGGCGGCGCCTTCCTGATGTCCACCCTGGCGGGCGTAGCCAGGCCAACGCCCTGCTGGCCGGTCTGATCACTTTGATGATGGCGGCTTTGGCGCGCCTGTATGTGCTGGCCCGCGAGGGCGAGGCGGAGGCCTCGGCCAGCGGCGGGCCGCCGCCCCGCCTGCCCCGGCCCCTGAAGCTGGTCGTCTGGGGCGCGCTGGGCGGCGCGATACTGGTGGGCGGCCTGACCGCCCCGCTGGTGGTCGGCCTGGCGCTGGTCACCCTGGCCTGATGGATCGGCGCTGGGCCTGGATGCGACGGCTGGGCTGGCTGAGCGGCCTGCCCCTGCTGGCGCTCATCCTCGGCCCCTGGGCCATCGCCGCCACCGTCTCCACAGACGGCGAGGTCTGGCGCCACGCCCTGAACGACAACATCCTGGCCCGGATCATCCGCGGCGAGGCGGACTGGGGCCTGCCCGGGCGGCATCTGCTGCTGGCGCCCCTGCTGCTGTTCCCCCTGACCCTGATGCTGCCCGCGGCCCTGGAGACCGGCCTGACCCGCCGGGCCGAGCCGGGGGTGCGCTTCGCCGTGGCCTGGCTGGTTCCGGCCTGGCTGCTGTTCGAACTGGCGCCCGACCCCATGTGGCACCAGACCTTGCCGCTGTACGGCGCCGTGACCTGGCTGGCGGCCGCGTCCCTGACCCGTCCTCTCAGCCGGGTCTCGCGCTGGGCCGGCACGGCGCTGGCGGTTCTGGGCGGGGTCTATGTGCT
Organism: Brevundimonas abyssalis TAR-001; assembly: GCF_000466985.1. Classification (GTDB taxonomy): domain Bacteria; phylum Pseudomonadota; class Alphaproteobacteria; order Caulobacterales; family Caulobacteraceae; genus Brevundimonas; species Brevundimonas abyssalis. Next base: position 383 of record NZ_BATC01000045.1, on the reverse strand, counting down.
GGGCGCGGCCCTCTACGCCCTGTCCGAGTTCGGCGGCGAGGCGTCCCAGGCCTGGGCCACGCCCACCATCGGCCTGACCCTGGCGGCGGCGGCCATCGGCGGCTTCCTGCTGTATCACCGCATGGGGGTGGCGGCGGTCCTGATCTCGCTGGCCCTCGGCATCCTCGCCCACGCCAGCCTTGCGGGCCTGATGCGCAATCTGGAGCCCCTGTGGGTCTCGCCGCGCCTCAAGGCCGCCATGATCGAGACCGGCCTGCACCCGGTCGAGGGGCGCCTGCCCGGGCCGGTGGCGGTGACCGGCTACAGCCAGCCCAGCGTGCTGTTCCTGTTCGGCTCGGCCGCGCGCATCACCGACGAGGCCGGGGCCGCCGCCGCCATCGCCG
>NZ_BATC01000046.1 GCF_000466985.1 Brevundimonas abyssalis TAR-001 | reverse complement strand
ATGGCGGCGGCCAGTTCGGTGGCGTTGGCGTAGCGTCCGCGCGGGGCTCATAGACCCCCCCGATCCCGGCCCCGCCGGGCGGATCGCCGCGCAGGGCCACGATGTGGTTCACGCCCGCAGCCTTGTACTCGGCGATCACCTCGTCGATCTCCCCGCGCGAGGCCTCCACGCAGGTCAGGTGCGCGGCGGGCTTCAGGCCGGTTTCGGACAGGATGCGGGTGACGGTGCGGTGGGTCCGCTCCCGCGTCGAGCCGCCGGCGCCATAGGTCACGGACACGAAGGCCGGGTTCAGCGGCTCCAGCCGCCGCACCGCGTTCCAGAGGTTCTCTTCGGCCTGGTCGGTCTTGGGCGGAAAGAACTCGAACGATACGCGCGGCGCGGCGCCGCCCGGTTGTCCGGCGCGGGCCACCGGTCCCAGCGGCGACAGCAGCAGGGCGCGGGCCTCGGCCAGGCTGGCGGGGGCGGTCATGCCACGCTCCTTTTCGCGGTTTCGGCCCGCGTGGCGGTCCAGATGGTGACGGTGAGGTCTTCGGTGTCGGGCGGCAGGGCGATGGGGGCGGAAGTGGCCAGCCCCGCCTCCCTCAGCCAGCCGGCGATCTCGGCGTCCGAGAAGCCCAGGCGGCGATGCTGGTGTTCCTCGCGCAGCTGCTCCAGCGCGTGGGGGGCGAAATCCACGATCAGCAGGCGTCCGCCCGGCGCCACCAGGCGCGCGGCCTCGCGAACGGCGGCGGCGGGGTCGATCAGATAGTGCAGGACCTGATGGACGATCACCAGATCGGCGCTCTGGCCGGGCAGGCGGGTGGCGAAGATGTCGCCGTGGCGCAGCTCCACCTTGTCCAGACCCGCCTTCGCGGTGTTGCTCCGGGCGATGTTCAGCATGTTCTGGCTCAGGTCCAGGCCGATGCACAGGCGCGCCTTCTTGCCCAGCAGCGTCAGCATGCGGCCCGAGCCGGTGCCCAGATCCACCACCCGGTCGAAGGGTCCGGGACCGGCGGCGCGCTCGATGGCCGCCTCCACCGCGCTTTCGCAGACGTACAGCGAACGCATCTGGTCCCAGCGCGGCGCCACCTGTTCGAAATAGGCGGCCGCCTCGGCCTCACGCTCCCGGCGGACCTCCTCCAACCGGACGTGGTCCTGATCGGCGGCGCCGTCCTCCAGCAGGTCCAGCACCATGTCCACCAGCCGCCGCGCGGCCAGGTCGGACGACAGGCGGTAGAACACGCGCGCCCCGTCGGGGAATCGCTCGATAAGACCGGCGTCGGCCATCAGCTTCAGATGGCGTGACACGCGCGGCTGGCTCTGGTCCAGTATGCGCGACAACTCCATGACGGACAGCTCGTCGCCCGCGAGCAGGGTCAGGACCCGGAGACGGGTCGGCTCTCCCGCGGCGCGCAGGGCTTCCACAGCCTGATCGGACGTAAACGACATGACGTCATATAAAGATATCTTTATATGATTATGCAAGCAAAATTCCTTGGCCTGGCAGCGGTTCTCGGCCTCGCCCTGCCGCTGCTGGCCGGCTGCGACTCTCGCGGGGAGGACGGGGGGAGCGAGGCTGCGCCCGTCGCCGAATCCGTCTCGGCGGCCGACCTTGCGGAAGAGCCGCCCCTCCTGGACGCCTCGACCGATCCCGCAGACGAGCCCTCTGCGGCCGTTGAACCGGACCCCGCGCCGCCGCCCGTGCGCATGGCCGCGCGGCGCATGGAGCCCTCGCCCCGGACACCGCCCGAACCTGCGACCGACGTAGAGCCCCTGATCGTCATCGGGCCGCGCGACGGCGAAACCCTGGGCGAATACCGGGCGCGGGCCGAACGCCTGTTCAACCGTCTGGACACAGACGGCGACGGTCGGCTGGACCGCGAGGAGATCATTTCGGGCGTGGGTCAGGTCCGCCTGCGCAACGCCCTGGAGCGCGCCGACATCGATCTGGACGACCATGTCTCCCGACAGGAGTTCAACGACCTGGCGACCCGCGCCTATCAGCGTCTCGACGCCGACGGCAACGGCGTGATCACCGAGGCGGAGTTCGAGGCCGGCGACCCCCTGGGCGCCGAATAGGCCCGCTTATTCCCGCATCTCGCACCGCCAGTCCCCTTCCCCACAAGGGGTTGCGCCGCTCGTCCCGTCTTTTTCGCCCCCCTCCCCGCACGCCCCTTACACTGGGCCGTTCAAACCGACGGGAGGCGATTTCAGACAATTCAGACAATTCAGACCCTGTTTTTTTGGGGGCCGTTGCACTCCAATTGCACTGTTTTTCCGCTTCGGAGTCTCACCGGGCCGGGGCGCCCACCTTGTCATCCCGGAAACGCCGAAGGCGTTATCCGGGACGGGACCGGTCATTCCTTGATCAGGCCCGGACGGAGCATCGCGACGAGCCGGGCCGATGTGTCCACCTCCGCCGCTCGCCCGGCTCAGCCTCGCGGCTGTCCGGGCGTCCAGTTGGTGAAGGGCAACGGTCCCGGCTCTCCGCTTCGCGTCGGCCGGGATGACAAGGGCGCCCGTTGCACTCCATTGCACTGTTTTCCGTCCCGGAGTCTCACTCCACCGGGGTCTTCAGCGGCCGTCCCTCGAAGTGGGCCGACAGGTTCTCCAGCAGCAGGCCCAGCATGCCCTGGACCGCCTCGTTGGTGGCCCCGGCGGTGTGGGGGGTCAGGGTGGTGTTGGGCACGTCGGCCCAGCGCGCCGGGTCCGTGGGCTCGGTCTCGAACACGTCCAGCGCCGCATGGCCCAGCTTGCCCGCTCGCAGGGCCGCGATCAGGGCGTCCTCATCCACCAGCTGGCCGCGCGCCACATTGACCAGCAGGCCGTCCGGTCCCAGCGCCTCGATCACCGCGCCTGAAATCAACCCCCGGTTGTTTTCATCGGCCCGGCAGGCCACCACCAGTACGTCGCTGTCCCGCGCCAGGTCCTCTAACGACGCCGCCCGCGGCCATGGGGCCTCCTTCTCGCGCGGTCCCCACCAGGCGACCCGCATCCGCAGGGCCTCGCAGCGACGCGCCACCGCCTCGCCGATCAGGCCCAGGCCCACGACGCCGACGCGCAGGTGGTTCAGGGACGGGGTGATGGTCTTGGCGTCGGGGGTCCACTGGCCGGCCCTCAGCGCCCGGTCGCCCTCGGTGATGCGCCGCCGCGCCGAGAGGACCAGCCCCAGGGCGTGGTCGGCCACGTCCTCGTGGTTCACGCCGGGCGCATGGGTGACCGGCAGGCCCTTCTCGCGGCACCAGTCCACATCGATGCCGTCATAGCCCGAGGTGAAACAGGCGATCAGCTCCAGCCGCGGCAGGCTCTCGATCAGGTGCTTGTCCAGTTCGAACTCGCCGGCCACCACCATGGCGCGGATATCCTCCCGCGCCTCCACCGGCGGCCCCTCCCAGAACCGGTAGACCGTATAGGCCCCGTCCAGAAAGGCCGTCAGCGGCGCCAGATGCCGCTGCATGATCAGGATCGCGGGACGGTCGGTCATGCAACGCTCATCCGGGTCGGAGCCGCGGCCCCCTTACAGGAGGATGTTCTCGAAGGCCTCGTGGTTGCCATAGAGCACGATCCGCATGTCCGCCACGCCGTCGCCGTCCACGTCGGCGGCAAGAAGGGTGAAACCGGCCCCCGGCAGCCAGGTCAGGGTCAGTTGGCCCGCCTGTCCGGTGAACTCGCCCACCCGCTCGAAAACCTGATTGCCGGCCACGTTGGCGTTCGCATCGATGTTGCGCAGGTCGATGAAGTCATCGGCCCCCAGATCCATGATGCGGTCGTAGTCGGCGAAGCTGGAATCCGACACCTCATTGTATTTGAAGATGTCCGACCCGCCTCCGCCGGTCAGATAGTCCGCGCCGCCATTCCCGATGATGATGCTGTCAGCACTGTTGCCGATGATGATGTTGCTCAGGGCGTTGCCCACGACGTTGGCGTTCGCCCCACCCAGGAGGGTGATGTTCTCCACATGAGTGAAACGGGCGTCGAAGCTGACGGAGCTCAACACCGTGTCGACGCCGCCGCCGGCCAACTCGATCACCACATCGTTGCGGCTCTCCACATGGTAGATGTCGTCGCCCGCGCCGCCCTCCATGCGGTCCGCGCCCGCGCCACCGTCCAGCACATTGGCGCCCGCGTCGCCGGTCAGGACGTCGTCGAAGGACGAGCCGAGGATGTTCTCGAAGCCCGAAATGACGTCGCCCTCGGCGTGGCCGCCCGAGGCGGTGTTGTCGCTGAGGTTGATGGTCACCCCGGCCGACGAGCCGGCGTAGCTGACGGTGTCGATCCCGTCTCCGCCCTCGAGGATGTCGGCGCCGGCTCCGCCACGGATCAGGTCGTCGCCGTCGCCGCCCGACAGGCGGTTATCGCCGTCGTCGCCGATGAGTTCGTCATCACCATAGCCGCCAAGGACGCCCTCGATGCTGATCAGGGTGTCGCCGTCGCTGCTGGCGCCGGTGGAGAGATCGACCCGCAGGTCCGCATCGTCCTCTTCGTAAGATGCAATGTCGAAGCCGTCCCCGCCGTCGAGGATGTCGGCGCCTTCGCCGCCTTCCAGCCGGTCATCGCCTTCGCCCCCGAACAGGGTGTCATTTCCCTCACCGCCGAACAGTTGGTCGTCGCCGGCCTCGCCGTGCAGGATGTCGTCGCCGCCATCGCCGATCAGGGCGTCGTTTCCGTCCCCGCCGTGAATGACGTTGTCCGCATTGCCGCCGAACAGGATGTCGTCGAAGGCGGAGCCGATCAGGTTTTCGATGCTCTCGAAGCTGTCGCCTTCCGCGCCGTCGTCAGCGGCGTTGAACAGGAGGTCGACATAGACGCGCCGGGAGGCGTTGGCATAGCTGAGGGTGTCGGTCCCGGCCCCGCCGATGAAGGTGTCGGGCCCGACACCGGCCGCGGCGATCAGCAGATCGTCCCCGTCGCCGCCGTCGTAGGTGCGGGCCGGCCCTGCGGTGGCGGTGATGATGTCGTCGCCGGCCCCGCCGCCGACGAAGACGGCGTCGCCGGAATATTCGATCACATCATTCCCGGCCGTGCCGGTGAACGTGTTTCCGGCCTCGCCGGGCGCGTCACGGGTGTCGAGGATCTCCATGACCACATCGCCCGAGGCGCCGATGAAGGTGACGACCATGCGGCCGTCCGGCAGCAGCGCCACGCCCGGCGCCGAGGCGTCCCCGCCCGCCGCGTCGACGACGGCCAGGTCACCGACCGGGTCGCCCAACCCGTCGATTCTTTGGACAACCAGGTTGCCGGTTTCAGCGTCGATGATGGTGACGAGCCAGGTTCCGTCCGGGAGGGTATGCACGCTGGGGGAGGTATCGTCGCCGGCGGCCACTCCAGAAAGTGTTGTCTGTTGCCCGAGGTCGTTGCCGTTGTTCTGGTATCGCTGGCTCACAACGGCGTCGCCGCTCGTCCAGACCATGACGAAACCACCATTCGGCAAGGCGGACAGACTGGGAGAGTGGTCCCCCACGCCGGGTCCACCGTTCGAGAATTCCGTCGCGCGACGGACGACGCCCTCCTGATCCACGATGAAGAGAAGGATCTGGCTATCACCATCGATCAAGGCAGAGACAGCGACCGCATAACTTCCGTTTGCCAGAGCGACGACCGCAGGCTCGCCCTGGATGCCGGCATCCGTCGCGAGGTCGAACAGGTTGGGATCATTAAACGCGGCAGAAGCCGGGCTCGAGGCGTCAAAGACAAAGCCGCGAAGGATGCTCTCCCCCGTTTCCGTCGTTTCGCGCCAGACCGCCAGTCCGGAGGTCTCCGAAGCGACTGCGACCTGAGGATCGAAACCGGAAGGGTTCGCCCCCGATAGCGTTACGTCGAAGAACAGATTGCCCGAGGGGGACGGCGTGCCGGATGCGTCGAACCGGATGATCAGGACATCTTCAAGGCCGGCCTGGTTTCGCTCAAACACAGCGAAGAAGCCGCCGTCCGCCGTCGCCTGGATGTCGCTGTTGCCGGCCAGGTGGCCCTCGGAGCCCACGTTGATGATGAACTCGCCGTTCACCGGATTACCCAGCGGATCCAGGATCTGTCCGACGATGTTGCTGACGGCGGGCTCTCCCGGCGCCTGGGTCGTCGCAGTCCAGGTGATCAGGATGTTGCCGTTGCTGAGAACGGTGACGCGCGCGTCTGCGCGGGTTCCCGCAGTCGTGGTGTTGACGGTGACGGCGTCAAGCCAGGTGGCGGGCGTAGCGGGCATCGGGACGATCCTTGTGTGCGGTTCGACCGGCGGCCGGCGCCGGACGCGGTCGTGGCGATGCAGGCGCCGGTGTCAGGCACGGCTGCGTCGGGATGGCGCCTGTAGAGCACTGCCGCGTGGTCGCCAGCGTTGGAATTGCCGTGGAAACGGCGTTGAAACGGCTGCAGCGCCGGCCGGCTCAGGCTTCGGCGATGAAGCGCCGCACGGCGGCGGTGAAGTCGGCTGCGGCAGGTTCGCGGCCGATCAGCAGATGGTTGTTGCTGTCCAGACCCACGAACTCGGCCGACGGAATGGCGGTGGCCAGCTCCCGACCGGTGGCCATGGGGATGCGGCGGTCGCCCCGGCTGTGGATCACCAGGGTGGGCGCCTTCACCGCACCGAGACGGTGGCGGACGTCCAGCTCGGAGAAGGCCTGAAGGAAGCGCACCGCGTTGCGCGACGAGGTGGTCTGGCGCTGGAACTCGTCGAACCAGTCCAGTTCGTCCGGGGTCGCGTCGGGCATGAAGGTGCCCGAGAAGATGCGCCGGTATGCGGGGTCGGGCCGGCCCCAGCCCGCCTCGGTCAGCACCATGACGGCCTCGCGCTCACGAACCTCCGCCGGAGTGGCGATGTGGCGCCAGCCGGCGGGATAGCCGCCGAACAGGATCAGGTGGGACACCCGCTCCGGATGACGGGCGGCGTACTCGATGGAGACCGAAGCCCCCTGACTGATGCCCAGCAAGGGGAACCGTTCAAGGCCCGCCGCATCGACCACGGCCTCCAGATCGGAGACGAAGGTCTCGAGACTGATCTCGGGCGCGTCCCAGTCCGACAGGCCGCAGCCGCGACTGTCATAGCGGACAAGGCGATGGGTGGCAGCCAGATCGCGATACAGGGGGCTCCAGATGGGCGCTTCCCAGTCGAGCTCCAGATGGGTCAGCCAGTTGGCGGCCTTGACCAGCGGCGGCGCGTCCTCACGCCCCACCGAGGCCCAGGCCAGGCTGACGCCGTCGGCGGCGCGGACGAAGCGGACTGTCTGGCGCGGCCGGGGGGCGTCAGGTCGAGGACGATCGGACGGCGCCGCAGATGTCACAGCGGGCGTCGACCATGCGGGGGCGGTCAGACCCGCATCCCGGAACACCGTCTCCAGCTCGTCGGCGGATCGCCGCGCCTCCTCGGCGCCCCTCGCCCGGCGGGTCATGGCGACCACTGCGCGGGCGGCGTCGGGATCGAACGGCTGGTCGTCCAGCCAGCGCACGGCCCAGACCAGCGCCTCGTCCGCGCCCGTCTCGAAGTCCAGCGCCAGCCGCCGGGCCACCCCCGCTCGCAGCTGGGCGAGAGCCTGACGTTCGCGGTCCAGCCAGACGGCGAAGGCCGGCTGATTGGCGAGCTCGCAGTCGTCCAGCAGGATGTTGTCCGCCGTCCGCCAGGCCTCGGCCAGATCCTCGAAGGCCGCTTCGGGGTCGTCAGCGCAGGCCTGAATCCGGCGCAGGTCGACGTCCACGTCGTCGCTGACGACCTCCACCCGCTCGCGGTCGGCGGTCAGGCGCTCCACCCCGTCGCGGTTCAACAAGGGCCGCAGCTTGGTCAGCGACCAGCGCAGCGCCCCGCGCGGGTCGTCAGGCACCTCCCAGAACAGCTCACAGAGTCGGTCGCGCCGCTGGGGGCTTCTAATCAGGATCAGATACCCCAGCAGGGCGCGGGTCTTCCGCGAGGCCGGAAGCTCGAGCCGACGACCGGCCGCCCAGACCTCCAGGCTTCCAAGCAAATTCACCGCCAAGCCTGGGGAGACGACGGTGGGAGACGCGGCCATGAAGCCTCCGTATTATCCCCGGATACAGACTGAACTGTAACACAGCCGGGCCCCGACGAGAATCAGCGAAACCCGGCCGTAGACGGGGTTTCCGTCCCGGCGCGGGCGTCGTCCTTGCAGCGGATCGAACCTGGCCTAGCGCCCGAACTTCTGGAACTTGATCCGGTGGGGGATGAGGCTGTCGGCGCCGAGGCGGCGCTTCTTGTCTTCCTCGTAGGCTTCGAAATTGCCCTCGAACCATTCCACGTGGCTGTCGCCCTCGAAGGCCAGGATGTGGGTGGCCAGACGGTCCAGGAACCAGCGGTCGTGGGAGATGACCACGGCGCAGCCAGCGAACTGTTCCAGCGCCTCTTCCAGGTTCTGCAGGGTCTCGATGTCCAGATCGTTGGTCGGTTCGTCGAGCAGGATCAGGTTGCCGCCGGACGCCAGGGTCTTGGCCAGGTGCACGCGGTTACGCTCACCGCCCGACAGCTGGCCGACCTTCTTCTGCTGGTCGCCGCCCTTGAAGTTGAAGCTGCCCACATAGGCGCGGGTGTTGATCTCGCGCTTGCCGACCATCATCACGTCGGTGCCGCCGGAGATGGCCTGCCAGATGGTCTCGTCCGGCTTCAGGTCGTCGCGGGACTGGTCCACATATGCCAGCTTGACGGTCTCGCCGACCTTGATGGTGCCGCCGTCGGGCTGCTCCTGGCCGGTGATCAGCTTGAACATGGTCGACTTGCCGGCGCCGTTGGGGCCGATGACGCCGACGATGCCGTTGGGCGGCAGCTTGAAGGTCAGGTTGTCGAACAGCAGCTTGTCGCCATAAGACTTCTGCAGGCCCTCGACCTCCAGCACCACATTGCCCAGGCGCGGCCCGGGCGGAATCTGGATGTGGGCGTGGGTCTGGGCGCCGCGGGCGCTCTCCTGCTCCTCGACCATGCGCTCATAGGCGGCCAGACGGGCCTTGGACTTGGCCTGACGGGCCTTGGCGCCCGAGCGGACCCATTCCAGTTCGCGGGTCAGGGCGCGCTGGCGGGCTTCGGATTCGGAGTTCTCCTGAACCACGCGCTTCTGCTTGGCCTCCAGCCAGCTGGAGTAGTTGCCCTCGTGGGGGTGGCCCTTGCCGCGGTCCAGCTCCAGCGTCCACTTGGTGACGAGGTCGAGGAAGTAGCGATCGTGGGTCACCAGGATGACGCAGCCGGGGAAGTTCTCCAGGTGGTGCTGCAGCCAGGCCACGGACTCGGCGTCCAGGTGGTTGGTCGGTTCGTCGAGCAGCAGCATGTCCGGCTTGCTGAGCAGCAGGCGGGCCAGGGCCACGCGGCGCTTCTCACCGCCGGACAGGTTGGTGACCTCCCAGTCGTCGGGCGGACAGCGCAGGGCGTCCATGGCCATCTCGATGCGGCTGTCGATGTCCCAGACGTCGGCGGCGTCGATCTTCTCCTGCAGCGCCGTCATCTCTTCCATCAGCGCGTCGGAGTAGTCCTCGGCCATCTCGGCGGCGATGGCGTTGAAGCGCTCGACCCACTGTTTCTCCTCGCACCAGGCCTCGACGTTCTGACGCACGTTCAGCTCGGGGTTCAGGTGCGGCTCCTGCTCCAGATAGCCGCGCTTGATGCCGTCGGCGGCCTTGGCCTCGCCCGAGAACTCGCTGTCGAGACCGGCCATGATCTTCAGCAGGGTGGATTTACCGGAGCCGTTGACCCCGACCACGCCGATCTTGGCGTCGTTGTAGAAGCTGAGCCAGATGTTCTCGAAGATCTTCTTGCCGCCAGGAAAGGTCTTGGTCAGGCCCTGCATCTGGAAGATGTATTGCTGCGCCATGAGGTGCGGTGCGCCCTTGCTTGCGTTCGTGTGGGGAGGTTGCGCGGGATGTAGCGATTGCGAGGGCTTTAGGCAAACGCAGCGGCGTCAGTCCCGGGCCGGAAGCAGCGCCAGCAGGCCGTGGGTGAAGCCGCGCGGGGCCACGGTCAGGTGGTCCTCGTCGTTCAGAACCTCGCTGGAGAGGGTCAGTCCCTCATAGTTGCGGGACCGGAGCCGCGCCTCGAAGCGGGCGTTGTCGCCGACCATGTCATAGCGGTTGTTGCGCCGCCCCCCGCCCGGAACCTCGTACTCCCCGATGTACATATAGACCCGCGCCGGCAGGGCCGTATGGGCGCGGGCGTAGTCGGCCTCGGCCCGCATCATGGCGTGATCGCCGAACCAGAAGGACGGGCTGCCGAGGATATAGCCGTCGAACAGCGTGGGCTCGCTGAACATGATCTGGGCGCCCAGCAGGCCGCCGTAGGAATGGCCCAGCAGGATGCGGCGCGCCGGATCACCCCGGAAGCGGCCTTCGATGAAGGGCAGGACCTGCGTCTTCAGATAGGTCTGGTAGGCCGCGCCGCCGCCGGTCCGGTCATTGATCGCGACAGGGGTGTAGTCGCGGGCGCGGCTGGCCATTCCGCCCTCGCCCACCGCATAGGACAGGCCGACCAGGATGAACTCCTCGATGACCGGCTCGTTCAGGTTCACCCGGCGGGTGATCTGGCGCAGCAGCGGGAAGGCGTAGTCGGCGTCGGTGACGTAGAGCACGGGATAGCGGCGGTCCGGTTCGGCGCCATAGCTGGGCGGGAGGGCGACGAAGACCTGATAGTCGCGGCCGGACACCGGATCGGGCACGTCCCAGACCTGGGTGCCGAGGATTTCGTAGGGGCTCCCCTGCCCGCGCTGGGCGGTCGCTGATGAGGGCGGCTGGGCCGGTGGCTGTTCTGCGCTCGTCGCCGTATCGCCACAGGCCGACAAGCCCACTGTCAGCAAACCCGCCAGCATCAACCCTCGTCTCAGCATCGCACACCTCTCTGAAGCTTGGCCGCAGGGATGACGAGGCGCGGGGACCGAAATATGACGCTCAGGCGTAGTTGAAGCTGATGGAGACCCGCTCGGCCTTCGCGGCGTTGGGGGGGACCTCGTGGCGGAGCCAGCTTTCCCACATCAGGATCGTGCCCTCGGCGGGCGCCAGATAGACGAAGGGGCGCTCGGCCTCGGGGGCGTCGGCGTGGACGGCCGGGCGGGCCATCATCATGGGCAGGCGCGGGTCTTCCAGCTTGAGGGACGAGGCCCCGTCGGGGACCGCCAGATAGACCGTGCCCGACAGGAAGGCGTGGGGGTGGATGTGGCCGGTGTGGCCGCCGCCGGGCTTCAGGACATTCACCCACAGGTTGTCGAGGCGGGGCTTTCGGGCCAGGTCGAAGTTCAGCGCCTTCGCATAGGCAGCGGCGTGGCGATCAAGGTGGCGCTTGAGCTCGGCGAACTCGGGGAAGCGGCGCGGCAGGTCGTTCAACGACCCGTATGACGTGTAACCGCGATAGCCATGGCTGCGGCACCAGACGCGCCCGGCCGTGTCCTCGGACGCCAGCATGGCGATGAGGTCCAGCAGGCTTTCGTTGAGGAGCTCGAAACCGGATGTGTCGGCCAGAGAGGCCTCATAGACCTGGGTGACGAAGAGGGGGCGCAGGGACATGGCCAGCCGGAGATGGGCCGATCGGGCGGGGTGGAAGTGAGACTCCGGGACGAAAAAACAGTGCAATGGAGTGCAATGGAGTGCAATGGAGTCTAACGCGCCGAAAAAAACAGGGTCTGAATTGTCTGAATAGTCTGAAATCGCCCTCCTGCTCGCAGATTCGCCGCGCGCCATTATAGGGCCGGTGGAGAGAGCGGGGGAAAAAGGCGGTCCCAGGGACGCCAACCCTTGTCCGCAAGGCGGTCCGGAGACGGAGAAAGCGGGATTTAGCGGGTTGCGGCTCAACCGGACCGGGCGGTTTATGTTTGAGGGTCGCCGGCTGTCCGCTACCCTGTCCGACAGGCGGGCGGATGGACCAGGGGCTTCGATGACACAATCGGGAACGGACGCCAGCTGGCACTGGAGCGACTATTGGCGCGACGCCAAGCCCGAGGTTCTGACCACGGGGCCAGCCGGGGGCCGCCGCCCGTTCGAAGCCCGAACCCTGTGGCTGTCTTTCTTCTCGGAACTCGCGCCGGGCTCCCACGTGCTCGACCTGGCCACCGGCGGGGGGCAGGTGGCGGGCTATGCCTGCGAAGCGGCGAGGCTGGGCGAGCGTGCGTTCGAGGTCGTGGGCGTCGATTACGCTGACCTTCCCTTGAGCAAGGGTCCGTTCAGGCTGGTCGGGGGCGTCCGCCTCGAGCAATTGCCCTTCGAGGCCGCAACATTCGACGCCGCCTCGTCACAGTTCGGGATCGAATATGCCGATCGCCGGGCCGCCCTGGCGGAACTGGCCCGTGTTCTGAAGCCCGGGGCCCCGCGCTGCTCCTGATGCATCACGAAAACAGCGTCATCACCCAGCAGGCCCGGACGCAGTTGACCGCCCTGGACCGCGTCGAGGGGGGCGGAGCCTTGATCAGATTGGCCCGACAGGCGTTCCGGGCGCATCAGGCGAACCTGTCCGGCGACAAGGTCAGAGCGGCCGAAACGGCGTTCCGGAAGGCTGTGGCCCGCGCACAGACCCGGTTGGGTGATGACGCCAGAGCCATGACCGCCCGTCAGTATCTGGGCTTCATGGCCGACCTGGCCGGGCGTAGCGCGGCCTATCGCCCGGAAAGCGCCCTGCAGAGCCTGGCCCAGGCGGAAACGGCCAACACGGCCTGGCGCCGTCGTCAGCATAGCCAGATCCGGTCCGCGCTGGATGAGGCCGGCATGTCAGCCTTCCTGAGCCAGGCCCGGGATCGCGGCCTGACGGTCGAGCAGAAGGCGGAGGCATACGACGATCACAGCGCGCTCATCGGCTGGCGTATCAGGCTGAAGAAGACCGGGTGACCTGACCGCCCTACTCCAGCCCCACCTCTTCCGGGGTGGCGGGCGGGGTGGTGATGTTTTCGCGCAGGCGGCGGGCGGCGTGCTCGCAGCGGCCCGGCAGACCGAAGAACAGGCCGAACACTTCACTGCGCGAGGCTTCCTCCTCGCGGGCGATGGCGGCGTCCCACAGGGCGGTGCGCTCGGCGGCGGCGGCCTCGGCGGCGGCGAGGCTCTCGGGCGACTGGCGATCGCGGGCGGCGTTCAGACCGGCCTGGAAATCGGCGGCCTCGAGCCGGCCCAGACGCATGATCTCCTGATCCAGGTCCGACGGATCGGTCAGGGTCTCACCCAGACGCACATGGCCCGTGACCAGGGCCTCGCACCAGGCGGTGAGCGCATAGTCGTCGGTCGGGGCGCCGGGCGGCAGGGCGTAGGAATAGGCGATCGCCTCGCGAACCCGCACAGAGTCCGTGCTTTCAACTGCAGTGCCGCCTGTGCGGATGGGGCCGTCGTCGACGGGCTGGGCGGCGAGAGCGGCGATGAAGGCGAAAAGAACGGACATGCGGCTTCCTGAATAGCGAATGGCGTCGTGGACAGACGCAGGGCGCCCGAACCAGCGACCCTAACGCATGAACGGCCCAGGTGGTTTTTGTGGGGCGGCGAAATAGCGCATCGGCCAAGAAAAAAGGGCGGCGGACCCGAAAGTCCGCCGCCCCGATTTCACACTGACAGCTTCTTTTAGAAGTCGGCGGTGACGCCGAAGAAGATGTAGCGGCCCATGGAGTCATAGACGCCCGGGTAGGTGTTGCCGTTGCCGCCGCCCGAGTAGCTGAGGGGCGGATCCTTGTCGAACACGTTGTTGATGCCGACGCGGAAGCGGGTGTTGTCGAACGCCTGCCAGGTGGCCCCGATGTCGAACCAGTTGTAGGCGTCGAAGTAGCGGTCGATGCGGGTCGAGTTGGCCGGCAGATTGTAGTGCTCGACTTCACCGTGGTAGCGCCAGGTCAGCAGCAGGTTCACGTCCCAGGGGGTGGACCAGCTGGTGGTGAACCGGTGACGCCATTCGGGAGCGCCGAAGCCGCAGTTGTTTTCGTAGAAGCCGACGCATTCCAGACCCGGAGCGCCGTCGAACGGGGTGTTCTCCAGCGTTTCCAGCCAGGTGCCGGTCATGTTGAAGGCCAGGCCGCCCATGCCCGTCAGACCGAAGTCGTCCAGGTTCATGTTGTAGTTGACGACCACGTCCACGCCCTTGGTCACTTCACCACCGGTGTTGATGGTGAGGTTTTCCACGAAGCCGGTGTTGGTCCACAGCTGGCCACCCGCCGAACGGTTGAGACGGGCGCAGGCCGCCGCATCCGGGCTCGAGAAGGCGCCGAGGCCGTAGCAGGCGTCGATGGTGTTGTTGGCGCCGAAGGTGCCGATGGCGCCTTCGATCTCGATGTCGAAATAGTCGATCGACATGTTGAAGCCCGGCAGGAAGGTCGGGGTGAAGACCACACCATAGGTATAGGTGTCGGCTTCTTCCGCGTTCAGGGCCGGGTTGCCGCCGGTCAGGTTGTTGTACTGACCCGCCGGGCTGTCGATGAACGCCTGGCCGTAGTTGGCGGCCGGGACGCCCGTGGCGGTGCACTGGGCCAGAGTGGCCGTAGCCGCCGCGCCGCAGGGATCGCCGCCGCCGCGACCGAACAGGACCACGTTCTGGGCGTTGAAGAAGTTGAACACGTTGGGCGCACGAACCGCACGGGCATAGGAAGCCCGGAAGCGGACATCGCTGGTGGGCGCCCAGTCGAGGCCGATCTTGTAGGTGTCGGTGTCCTCGGCGAGGTTGTACTTCGAGTGACGATAGGCGGCGTCCAGGGTGATGGACTCGGCGAAGGGCAGGCCTTCCGCGATCGGGAAGATCAGCTCCGCGAAGTAGTCGCGCGCCACGGTGGCGCCGGAGATGCCGATGAAGGCGCCGCCCTGACCCGCGCCGTCGCCCGACTGATAGCCGGAGTCGGTGTTCACGGTCAGGTAGTCACGACGGTATTCCGTACCGAAGGCGACCTGCATGCCCGAGGAGGCCCAGGGGCTCTGCACGCCGTAGACGCCCAGGTCGCCGGTCATGGCGGCGGTCAGGACCTGATTGGTCACATAGCCGGTCGCGATCAGCGGCAGGGTCAGATAGTCGATCTGCTCCTGGGTGATGCCGCCCGGACGGAACGGGTTGTAGGGCACGCAGTTGGGGTCCGTGCCATCGACGACCGAGCGACAGGTCGGGGTGCCGCCCACGTCCACCACGTCAAGGGCGCGGCCCAGACGCTGGGTCGAGAAGTCGCCGAGGTAGCGGTCGGTGTACTGCACGCGGGCGTATTGCGCCGTCAGGTCGTAGGACCAGGCGTCGCTGATGTCGCCGCGCAGGCCGCCGACGAGGCGGTAGGAGTTCAGGTTGTAGTCCTGAATCCGCGGGCCGCCTTCGACGTTACGACGGCCGACGTAGAACAGGACGTCCTCGTCCGCCGCGATCTGGGCCGGGGTACAGATCAGCGCCGACTGCTGGGCCGACAGGAGCGGGTTTCCGCAGTTGATGCTGTCGTTGTTGAAGAACGAACCCGAGGGCGCGATCTGGGCCAGGGTCGAGCTGTCGGTGAACATCAGCTGGGTGTAGACCTCAGCCGCGCGGTTCAGCTCGTAGTTGGCGAACACGCCGAAGGAGTAACGCTCTTCCGGACGCATGTAGTAGTTGATCGGCGCGTAGTTGTACGCGTGGATGTTCGGGTTGTACGGAATGAACTCGCCGGCCGGGTTGTTCGGGTTCAGCGTGTAGCCATAGGTGGCGAAGTCGGTGAAGTAGCCGCCCGAGCTGGTGGCCGAACCGCCGCAGCTGAAGGTGTCGGGGCCGCTGGCCGCATTCGGGGCGCCGGCGGCGCAGGCCGAGTAGTCGCGGTCCGCCTGGAACACCGGGTTGTTTTCACGATAGGTGAAATAGCCGGTGATGTTGCCGCGGCCGCCGTCGACGTCGGTGCCGACGACCAGGCTGAACTGCGAGGTCTCGCCGTCACGGACATTGTTGTCCGGCAGCCGGAACTCGCCAGGGTTGGTGAGACCGCGACGGGCGATTTCCTGGCTGATGTTGCCCACGCCGTCGAAGTCGTTCTCGTGCTGGTAGAAGCCGTACTGGGCGTCAACGCGCACGCCTTCGAAATTCTTGCGCATGATGAAGTTGACGACACCGGCCACGGCGTCGGCGCCGTAAACGGCGGAAGCGCCGCCGGTGTAGACTTCAACCCGCTCCACCATGACGGCGGGGATCTGGTTCAGGTCGGCGGCGGCGATGGCCGGCGAGCCGTAGGGCATGCGGCGGCCGTCGATCAGGACGACGGTGCGGTTCGGGCCGAGGCCGCGCAGGTCGACCGTGGCGGTGCCGGACGAGCCGTTCACGACGGTCGAGGTCTGACCGGCGAAGACCTGCGGCAGCTGGTTGACCAGATCCTCAACGCGGGACACGCCGGCGTTGGTGATGTCCTCGCCCGTGACCTGGGTCACCGGGCTGGTGGTCACCAGGTTCGCCTGGGCGATACGCGTACCGGTGATGACGATCTCGTCGACACGGGTCGCTTCCTGGTCCTGAGCCTGCGCCATGGCAGGGGTCGCGGCAAGCGCGAGCAGCGCAGCGCCGCCGATCATCGTCGAGGCCAGCAGGCGCTCACGAGTATTCTGGATGTTCAAGGGTCACCCTCCTGAGACCGGCGATTTGTATCGGCCAAAATGACCGACCTGCCCCCGCCCGGTACGTTTGATTCAGCAGTCATCCGCGGAAATATTTCCGGCAGATTGAAGGGCACGATAGGAATTGCGACCTTATAGCGTCAACGGAATTACAGGGCTGTAAGGTTGTCGTCGTCGGACTGTCGCATTCGCGCCACGGTTCTGTCGCTGTGGGGCCTTGCTGGCGGCGCGCGTTTCGCGGTGGCATACAGGGTCGAATTCCGTCGGCGACAGAAGGCCTCGCACCATGACTTTCCTCAGAACGGCCCTGCCCCTCCTGGCGGCCTTGGCCATCCCCGCGCTCGCCCAGGCACAGGAGGCCCCCCGGCCCGAGCTGCTGAACCGCCTGACCGACTGCCGGGCCATGACCGATCCGGCGGCGCGGCTGTCCTGCTACGACACGGCGGTGGAGGCGCTGGACGCCGCTGAACGTCAGGGCGAAGTGGTGGTGGTCGACCGCGCCCAGGTGCGCGAGAGCCGCCGGGCCCTGTTCGGCTTCGAAATGCCCAGCCTGCCGGCCTTCGGACGGGTGACGGCGGCCGAGGACGAGGTCTCCAGCGTGGAGACCACCCTGACCCGCGCCAGCCGCGGCGGCGACGGAAAATGGGTGTTCCGCCTGGCCGACGGCTCCACATGGCGCCAGATCGATTCGGAATCGGTGTTCTTTTCCAACCGCGAGGGGACCGAGGTGCGGGTGCGCCGGGCGTCCATGGGCAGCTTCATGATGACCCTGGGAAGCAGCCGCGCCGTGCGCGTGCGTCGGGACCAGTGAGCTTCCGGCCGCTGGCGCCCGGCGTGCGGGTCTGGGGCCAGATTCACGCGGACGACGTGGTCCGGGCGAAGGACCTGGGGGTCACGCTGATCGTCAACAACCGGCCAGACGGCGAGGAGCCGGGGCAACCCGCCTCCGCACAGGTTGAAGCCTGGGCGCGGGCGGCCGGACTGGACTACGCCTCGGTCCCCGTCCGGGGCCGTCCGACGCCCGAGGACGCGGCGGCCCTGGCGGACCTGCTGGCGAAGACGGACTCGGCCCTGATCTTCTGCCGATCCGGCATGCGCTCGACCGCCGCATGGGCCATGGCCCAGACGGCTTCGGGGGCGATGAGCCCGGACGAGGCGCGGGCGGCGGCGGCGGCGGCCGGTTATGATCTCTCGGGTCTGCCGCTCTAGCGCTGGACGGCCACGCGGGCGGCGTAGGGCGCGGCCGGTTCGGGCGTGCAGGCGGCGGTGATCAGCTGCGCCGCCATGAGACACAGCACGGCGGCGGCCAGGGGCTGGAGCCGATTTGAGACAGTGATGAGGGCGTCCAGGGCGATGATTCGGGCCATTTCGGCGTCTCCGGGCGTTTCAGACCGCCTTGACCGCAAGCTCCGCGCCGTCCGGAATGGGACGCCATGATCCCCTTCGTGAAAGCCTTCGATCCGGAATACGGCGTCTGCCGCCGCGTCTCGCCGCGCATCCGGCGGGTTGTCGCGAACAATCCGGGGCCGTTCACTTTCACAGGGACCGGGACCTACATCGTGGGGAACGGGACGGTGGCGGTGATCGACCCGGGGCCGGACGACGGGGCGCATCTGGAGGCGCTGCTGGCGGCGGTGGAGGGCGAGACGGTCAGCCATGTGCTGGTGACCCACACCCACCGGGACCACGCGCCGCTGGCCCGGCCGTTCGCGGACGCGGTGGGCGCTCTGGTGCTGGCGGCCCGGCCGCCGGCGCGCGAGACCCACGCCTCGGGGGCGCTGGACGAGGCGGAGGACCAGACGTTCCGTCCGGACGTGATTCTGAGTGATGGCGACCGGATCGCGGGGCCGGACTGGACCCTGGAGACCCTGGCCACGCCGGGCCATGCCTCCAACCATCTGGCCTTCGCCCTGATCGAGGAGAACGCCCTGTTCAGCGGCGACCATGTGATGGGCTGGGCCACCTCGGTCGTGGCGCCGCCCGACGGGGACATGGGCGCCTATATGGACAGCCTTGAGCGGGTGACGGCGCGGGGTTTCGACACGCTGTGGCCCACCCACGGCGCGCCGGTGACGGACGTGGCCCCTTTCCTGACGGCCTACAAGGCGCACCGGCTGGAGCGGGAGGCGCAGATCCTGGCGCGGCTTGAAGCGGGCGACCGGACCATCGGCGAGATGGTCCCGGGCCTGTATGCGGCGGTGGACGCGCGGCTGTGGCCCGCAGCGTCCCTGTCAGTGCTGGCGCACCTGATCGACCTGACCCGGCGGGGCGTGGTCGTGAGTGACGGGGAGCCGGGGCTCGGCGCGGCGTTCGCCCCTCGGTGAGGGCGATCACCGTGGCCCTGATGCATCACCTTGCCGGACACGCGCCGACAGACGGCCGGGTTCGCAGGACTGTTACAGAACTCAAACGGCCACGTCACAGAGCTTGGCCATTAGCGGACCTCGAACGCCGTTAGGCCGGGTGCGGACCAATCCCGCCCGGTTTTCGGCATCCACCGAGGACCGCACCATCATGACCCTGACCGCCCGAGCCCTCGCCACCGCCTCCGTGCTGGCCCTGCTCGCCCCCGCCGCCGTACACGCCCAGGCTCCCGCCGGGCAGATCCAGGGTCGCGTGACCTCGGCCGAGACCGGCGCGCCCCTGGCCGCGCCCGGGTGAGCGTGGCGGGCAGCCCCGTGGTCGCCCTGACCGACGAAGCCGGCGCCTTCACCCTGACGGGCGTGCCCGCGGGCGCAGCCACGGTGACGGTCAGCTATCTGGGCCTGGCGGACACCAGCGCCGCCGTCGAGGTCGCCGCCGGCCGCGCGGCCAGCCTCAACATCGCCCTGGGCGGCGAGGCGGGCGTGACCGTGGACGCGGTGGTGGTGATGTCGCAGCGCATCGCCCAGAACGACGCCCTGAACCGCTATCGCAACTCCGACGCCATCGCCAACTATGTGGCCGCCGACGACATCGGCCAGTTCGTCGACCAGAACGTGGCCGAGAGCCTGCAGCGCCTGCCGGGCGTGTCCATCACCCGCGACCAGGGCGAAGGCCGCTTCGTCAGCGTGCGTGGCGTCGGCCCGGGCCTGAGCACCGTGACCGTCAACGGCATGCGCATCGGCACCCCCGAGGACAGCGACCGCGCCGTGCCGCTGGACGTGATCCCGTCGGGCTCCATCGACCTGCTGGAAATCGTCAAGGTTCCCACCCCTAACATGCCGGGCGACGCCATCGGCGGCTCCATCGACGTGCGCTCGGGCTCGCCGTTCAACGAGAACCAGAACTACAATTTCCGCTACCGCCTTGAAGGCTCGTACAGCGAGCTGAGCGAGGACTTCAATCCGGAAGCGCGCCTGAACTACACCAGCCTGTTCAGCGTCGGCGGCGGCCAGGACAACCTGGGCGTCTCGCTGGGCATGAACTACCTGGACCGCACCTTCGAATCGAACAACCTCGAGGCGGCCTACAGCTTCAACGACGACCTGGGCGACGACGAGTTCGTCATCGAGGAAATCCAGCTGCGCAAGTACTTCGTCAACCGCGAACGCTTCGGCGCCAACCTGAACCTGGAATACCGGCCGACGGCGAACGACACCTTCTTCGCCAACGCCCTGTTCAGCCGCTTCACCGACGCCGAGACGCGCCAGCGCAGCATCTTCGTGTTCGCCGACGCGACCTGACCGCCTTCAACGGCGAGGCCGCCACGTTCGAGGACATCGATGAAGACGGCTTCCGTCGCCGCATCCGTTTCCGCACCAAGGACCAGGACACCCTGGCCCTGGCCTTCGGGGGCGAGCATCAGCGCGGTCTGTGGTCGTTCGACTACCGCATCGGCCACTCCATGACCGACGAGAACGTGCCCGACGAGATCGAGGGCCGCTTCGAGAATGATCAGTCGCCGCTGGACGCCGTCGTGCGCCAGGGCGCGGGCATGCCGACCTTCCAGATCCTGTCGGGCGGCGCCGCGGACACCAGCTACCTGGACAACGCCAACTACGCCTTCGACCGCGTGGTGTTGGCGCCCAAGTTCGTGGACGACGACGACACCAACCTGAACTTCAACGTCGAGCGGGCCGAAGCCTTCGGCGTGGCGGGCTTCACCCTGAGCGGCGGCATCGACCTGCGCTTCAAGCGCAAGGTGACGGATGTGGGCGAAACCGAGCTGCGCAACGTGCCGGATATCCGGCTGGACCAGTTCACCACCGGAGCGCCCGGCTATCCGTTCCACCCCCTGGGCGACGGGATCAGCAGCGCCGGCTTCGTGGACTTCTTCAACACCAACCGCTCAAGCATCCTCGAGCGGCCCCAGGACGTCGAGGACAACCTGATCCTCAACACCGCCGAAGACTATTCTGCGGATGAGGACGTCTCGGCCGGTTATCTGATGGGCACCTGGGACTCCGGCCCCTGGCGCTTCATCGTCGGCGCCCGCGTCGAGCACACCGAATATTCGGCTCAGGGTTCGGAGCTGAACTTCGACGACAGCGGCGACCTGACCATCAATCCCCGCTCGGTGGAATCCAGCTACACCAACGTGCTGCCGGGCATTCACGCCCGCTTCACCCCGCGCGACGACCTGGTCATCCGCGCGGCCTGGAGCAACACCATCGCGCGGCCCAGCTTCGGCGACCAGTCGCCCCGCTTCGAGATCAACAACGAGGATCTCGAGATCAACATGGGCAACCCCGATCTGGAGCCCTACGAGTCCAGCAACCTCGACCTGCTGCTGGACTGGTATCCCGGCGGCGGTTCGGTGATGTCGGTGGGCGTGTTCTCCAAGGAGCTGGACAGCTACATCGTCGAGCGCACCTTCCAGAATGACGCCCAGTTCCCGGGCTTCGAGGTCACGCGCCCGGTCAACGGCACCGACGCCTCGATCCGCGGCATCGAGCTGAACCTGGAGCAGGAGCTGGGCCGCTGGGCGCCGGCGCTGGACGGCTTCCTGGTGGGCGCCAACGCCACCCTGCTGGACACCGAGTTCACCGTGGACGGCCGCACCGAGACCTTCAGCCTCCCCCAGGCGGCGGAAGAGAGCGCAAACTTCTACGTCGGCTACGAGCAGGGCCGTTTCAGCGGCCGCGTCAGCTATTCGTTCCGCGGCGAGTACCTGGAGGAGATCGGCGACAGCCGCGAGTTCGACGTCTATGTGATGGAGAGCCAGCAGCTGGACCTGACCGCCTCGTTCCGCGTGAACGACGCCATCGAGGTGCTGTTCGAAGCGCAGAACCTGCTGGACGATCCGCTGGAGCTCTATCAGGGCACGCCGGCCACCACCCTGCAGTTCGAGGAATACGGCGCCACCTTCGCCATCGGGCTCAAGGGCCGGTTCTGATCCTCAACCGATAGAGACACTCCGCCTCGCCTCCCCCGCCCCGTGCGGGGGAGGTTTTTCTTTGGAATCAGAGCTCCAGGGCGCAGCGTTCGTGGATGGTGGGACGGCTGACGACCACGCGGGACAGGCCCGGCCAGGCGGGGGTGAGGCGCCGGGCGAACCACAGGCACAGGTGTTCAAGGGAGGGGACCTCGAGGCCAGCGTGCTCGTTCAGCATGCCGTGGTCCAGCTCCCCGGCGGCGGCTTTCAGGGCGGCGTCCAGCGCATTCAGGTCCGCAACCCAGCCGTTGGCGTCCAGCCGGTCGGAGCGGATCGACACCTCCACCTGGAACGAGTGGCCGTGGATGCGCCGATAGGGGCTGCCCTCCGGCTCGTTCGGAAAGTGGTGCGCCGCGTCGAAGGTCGCGGCCTTGGTGATTTCGAAGACAGGCTTGGTCATGTCAGGGTCAACGCACGCCGATGTATTTGTGGGTCTGGACGCTGAGGCGCCATTTGGGGTGTTGCAGGCAGTAATCCATGGCCGCCGCCGTGTTGGCCTCGGTGTCGGGGCCGTCCATGGGCTGGAGCCAGAAGCGTTCGAAGTCCATGTCGGCGAACTGCTCGGGCCGGGCCAGCGCCTGCGGATAGACCAGTTTCAGCTCCTGCCCCGTGGTCTGGAGCACCGGGGCGTCGGCCTTGGGGCTGACGCAGATCCAGTCGAGGCCGTCCGGCGCCACGACGGTGCCGTTGGTCTCCACCGCGATCTCGAAGCCCCGCGCGTGCAGGGCGGCGATCAGAGGCGGGTCCAGCTGCAGCAGGGGCTCGCCGCCCGTGCAGACCACCAGACGGGGACCGCCCGCCCCGCCCCGCCACAGGGACGCGACGCGGTCGGCCAGAGCCTCGGGCGCGGCGAACTTGCCGCCGTCAGGGCCGACGCCGACAAAATCGGTGTCGCAGAACGAGCAGACGGCCGTGGCGCGGTCCTGTTCGCGCCCGCTCCACAGGTTGCAGCCGGAAAAACGCAGGAACACGGCGGGACGGCCGGCCTGTCCGCCCTCGCCCTGAACGGTGAGGAAGATTTCCTTGACGGTGTAGGTCACGCGCCCGCCGCCCACTGGTCATAGCCGGCCGCGCGCAGCTCGCACGCCGGGCAGGTTCCGCAGCCGTAGCCCCACGGGTGACGGTGATCCCGGTCGCCCAGATAGCAGGTGTGGCTGTCCTCGATGATCAGCTGGACCAGGGCATCGCCGCCCAGATCGTGGGCCAGGGCCCAGGTCTCGGCCTTGGTCAGCTGCATCAGAGGCGTTTCGATGGAGACCGGCTTGTCCAGACCCAGCGACAGGGCCTGCTGCATGGCGTCCATGGTCTCGCGACGGCAGTCCGGATAGCCGGAAAAGTCGGTCTCGCACATGCCGCCCACCAGCACCTGCAGCCCGCGCCGGTCGGCCAGGGCCGCGGCGTAGGTCAGGAACACCAGATTGCGGCCCGGCACGAAGGTGGTGGGCAGGCCGCGGGCGTCCATCTCGATGGCCCGGTCACTGGTCAGGGCGCTGTCGGCGATGCGGCCGAAGCCGGTGATGTCCACCACATGGTCCGGGCCGAGGCGGTCCGCGACACCGGGCAGGACTCGGGCCATGCCGTCGCGCACCCTGAGTCGCGCCTGCATCTCGACCGCGTGGCGCTGGCCATAGTCGAAGCCCATGGTCTCGACCCGCGCGAAACGGCCC
>NZ_BATC01000047.1 GCF_000466985.1 Brevundimonas abyssalis TAR-001 | reverse complement strand
TTTTTTGAGTCCGGAGTCCGAAATCGATCAGAGGTGAATCATCCGCCCATAGGCGTCCAGCGTCGCCTCGTGCATGGCCTCGGACATGGTGGGGTGCGGATAGACCGTGCCGTGCAGGTCTTCCTCGGTCGCCTCCATGGTGATGGCGGTGACGTAGCCCTGGATCATCTCGGTGACCTCGGCCCCGATCATGTGGGCGCCGATCAGGGCGCCGGTCTTGGCGTCGAAGATCACCTTGACGAAGCCCTCGGTGTCCCCGGCGGCGATGGCCTTGCCGTTCACCTTGAAGGGGAAACGGCCGATCTTGACCTCGCGCTTGGCCTCCCGGGCGCCCTGCTCGGTCAGGCCGACCGAGGCCACCTGGGGCTGGGCGTAGGTGCAGCCGGCGATGGGCGAGTGCACATTGGGGGTCTTGAACCCGGCGATGTGCTCGGCGGCGTGGATGCCTTCGTGGCTGGCCTTGTGCGCCAGCCAGGGCGCGCCGGCGCAGTCGCCGATGGCGTACAGGCCCTTGACGTTGGTCTGGCAGTGGCTGTCGGTCTTGATGTGGCCCCGGTCCATCTCGACGCCCAGCGCCTCCAGCCCGATGCCGTCGGTGTTGGCGGTGATGCCCACCGCCGAGATGCACACCTCGGCCTCCAGCGTCTCGGCCTTGCCGTCCGCTTCAACGAAGACCTTCACACCCTTGGAATCCTTGGTGACTTTGGTCACCTTGGCGCCGACGCGGAAGGTCATCCCGCGCTTCTCGAAGGCCTTCTTGGCGGTCCTGGAGACCTCCTCGTCCTCCACCGGCATGATGCGGTCCAGCGCCTCGACCACCGTCACCTCGCAGCCCAGCGCCCGATAGAAGCTGCCGAACTCGATGCCGATGGCGCCCGAGCCGATCACCACGATGGACCTGGGCAGGACCTTCGGCGTCATGGCCTCGCGGTAGGCCCAGATGCGGTCCCCGTCCGCCTCCAGCCCGATCTGCGGCAGGGCGCGGGCGCGGGCGCCGACGGCCAGCATGACCGCCCTGGCCTGCACCGTGCGCGACTTGCCGTCCTTCAAGGCGATGACGACCTTGGGGGCGCCCTGCCCCTTCTCCAGCTTCGCGTCGCCCTCGATGACCTCGATCTTGTTCTTCTTCATCAGGAAACCGACGCCCTGATTCAGCTGCTTGGCCACACCCCGCGACCGGGCGATGATGGCCTCGAAGTCAAAGCCCACCTTGTCGGCGCTCAGGCCGTAGTCCTTCAGGTGGCTCAGGCTCTCGTACTTCTCGCCCGACTTCAGCAGCGCCTTGGTGGGGATGCAGCCCCAGTTCAGGCAGATGCCGCCGAGGTTCTCGCGCTCGACGATGGCGACCTTCTGGCCCAGCTGGCTGGCCCGGATCGCGGCCACATAGCCGCCCGGTCCCGAACCGATGACGATGAGATCGAAGTCGGCCATCCAGAAGTCTCCAACACCTTGAATCTTGACGCCCGGTCATATCCGCCCCCGCCTCCGCTGGCCACACCTGAGACCCCTGCGGAAACGAAAGTTCAGGCGGCCAGGAAGGCGATATAGGCCTCCATGTCGATCACCGAGATCGCCACGATGAGCGCGGCCGGCAGGAGCACCAGCAGCAGATACAGCGCCAGATGCGCCGCAGAACGCCAGGCGGCCGAAACCATCGACAGGCCATAGTACCGGGACGCCGCCCGCGCGAAATAGAACAGGTACGGAATGACCAGCGGCCACGCCGGCAGGTTCGCGCCGAACCGGTTGGCCAGAGCCAGCAGCATCAGCAGGGTGAACGCCGTGACATGGGCCCACAGGGCGAACACCAGATGCTCCATGAACAGTCGCCGACGACCGAACAACCGCCCCAGTAGAAGCGCGAACAGGGGCGTCAGCAGCCAGATGGCGTTGGGCAGCCACGCCGCCAGCCGCTCGCTGAACCGGGCTGTCTGACGGTCATCCTGAATCTCGTAAAGCAGGTTCTGCCGATCCAGTTCGCTGGTCGCGCGATCCGCCGCTTCCTGCATGGCCGCATGGATGCGGGGGTCGATGGCCGGCTCCACCCGCCGCTGCATCCAGAGCTCCGCGTCGGTTTCTCCAGTCACATGGACGGTATAGCCATCGGGATCGGCGCGCGCCGTCACCTGGGCCCCCGGCTCGACGTGCCGCACATACTGATAGATCACCACGTCGCTGAAGTTCAGCACCGCCAGGAACAGGGCCGTCACCACCACGAAGATCTTGACCGGACTGGCGTACAGACTGCCCGCCCCCTCGCGGTAGGCGATCAGGATGCGGCTGGGCCGGGTCACGAGGGCGACAAGGGTGCGCACCCCCTGCCCGTCGATCAGGCTGGTCTCGGAGAACGCCTCAAGCGCCATCTCCCGCAGGGGACGCGGGCGCGCCTCGGTGTCCTGACCACAGGCGTGGCAGTACCGACCGTTCAGGGTCACCCCGCAGGCGGCGCACGCGCCGCCCGGCTCTCCCACCGCTGTCATGATCACCCCTCCCGCGGCGAAGCATAGGAGATTCCGGGACGATCAGGCCAGCATGGTGACGGGGTTCTCGATCATCGGCTTGAAGGCCTGCAGGAACCGGGCGCCCACAGCTCCGTCCACCACGCGGTGGTCGCAGGTCAGGGTGACCGTCATGACCGTGGCGATCTCGATCCTGTCGCCGCGCACCACAGGCCGCTTCTCGCCGGCGCCCACGCTCATGATCGCGCCCTGCGGCTCGTTGATGATCGAGGCGAACGACTTGATGCCGAACATACCCAGGTTCGAGACGCTGAACGTGCCGCCCTGGAACTCGTCGGGCTTCAGCTTGCGGTCCCGCGCGCGCTTGGCCAGGTCCTTCGATTCCGTGGCGATCTCGGCCAGGGACTTGGTCTCGGCCTTGCGGATGATCGGGGTGATCAGGCCGCCGTCGATGGCGACCGCCATGGCCACGTCTGCGTGGTGGTGCATGGCGATGCCTTCGGGCGTGTAGCTGGCGTTGGCTTCCGGCACGGCCTTCAAGGCCATGGCCACGGCCTTCATGACGAAGTCGTTGACCGAGACCTTGATCCCCTGAGGCTCCAGCATCGCATTGACCTGCGCCCGCGCGGCCAGCAAGCCGTCGATCTCGCAGTCGATGACCAGCGGGAAGTGCGGCACGTCGCGGAAGCTGTCGGTCAGGCGACGCGCGATGGCCTTGCGCATGCCGTCCAGCGGGATCAGGTCATAGCTGCCCGGCGCGATGCCCTGCTGCTCCAGCGACAGCACCTTGCGCGGCTCGCCCGATGCGGCGGCGGTCGCGCCCTTTGCGGCGCCGCCCTTGTCGGCGGACTCCACGTCCGCCTTGACGATGCGGCCGTGCGGGCCCGTGCCCTTGAGGCTCTTCAAGTCCAGCCCGGCGTCTTTCGCCAGGCGGCGCGCCAGCGGAGAGGCGAAGATGCGCTCGCCGTCCTTGACGGGCGCGGGCGAAGCCTTGGGGGCCTCCGCCTTTTCCGCCCTGGCTTCGGGCCTGGGCTCGGCCTTCTCTTCGGCCTTGGCTTCCGCCTTCGGCTCGTCCTTCTTCTTCGGCGCGGGCGCGGCCTCGTCGCCGGACAGACGCGCGATGGGCGTGTTGACCTTCACGCCCTCGGCGCCCTCGGCCACGAGAATCTCCAGAACCTCGCCCTCGTCGACCGCCTCGACCTCCATGGTCGCCTTGTCAGTCTCGATCTCGGCGATCACGTCACCGGCCGAAACGGTGTCGCGACCTTGACGTGCCATTTGGAGAGGTTGCCCTCCTCCATGGTGGGCGACAGGGCGGGCATCAGGATGTCGGTCATTGGACGCTTCCGGGTTTGGTGTCTTCGACCACGGTCTGGGCGTTGTCAGCTTGATGACGTCGCTCATCCCCTGAAGGATGCGGTGATACGCCTCCCGCTCGTCCTGACCGTGGCGAACCGAATAGCCATGGGCCATGTGGCGCGCCGCGATGGCCAGCATGCGGCCATATTCGGCCGGGTCCTTGAACGCCGGCTTGATGGACATCACCGGCTCGCCCCTGGACCACCACATGCGGGTGAACTCGACGGCCTGGGGATCGGCCGCGACGCTGTCCGGCGTGTGCAGCTTGAAGTCCTCGGACTGGCTCATGCCGTCACCGCCTTCACGGCCTTGATGATCTTGTCCACACCCGGCAGCGACAGGGCTTCCAGGTTCGCGGCGTAGGGCAGAGGCACGTCTTCCTGGTGCACCCGCAGCGGCGGGGCGTCCAGATAGTCGAAGGCATGCTCGATCACCCGGGCCACCACCTCGGCGCCGACGCCCATGGGGCCCCAGCCTTCCTCGGCCGAGACCAGGCGGTTGGTCTTCTTGACGCTCTCCACGATGGTCTCGTGGTCCAGCGGGCGCAGGGTCCGCAGGTCGATGACTTCGGCCTCAATGCCCTCTTCCGCCAGCTTTTCGGCGGCGGCGAGCGCAAAGCCCACCATGCGGCTGTGGGCCGTGATCGTCACGTCCGTGCCCTCGCGGCGCACCTTGGCCTTGCCGATGGGAAGGACCCAGTCCTCCACCTCGGGCACGTCGAACTCCAGCCCGTACATCATCTCGTGCTCGAGGAAGACGACCGGGTTGGGATCGCGGATGGCCGCCTTCAGCAGGCCCTTGGCGTCAGCCGCATCATAGGGCGCGATGACCTTCAGGCCGGGCACCTGGGCGTACCAGGCGGAATAGTCCTGGCTGTGTTGGGCGCCCACGCGGCTGGCCGCGCCGTTGGGACCGCGGAACACGATGGGGGCGCGGATCTGGCCGCCCGACATGTACAGCGTCTTGGCCGCCGAGTTGATGATGTGGTCGATGGCCTGCATGCCGAAGTTCCAGGTCATGAACTCGACGATGGGCTTCAGCCCGGCCATGGCCGCGCCGACGCCCAGCCCGGCGAAGCCGTGCTCGGTGATGGGCGTGTCCACCACGCGCTTGTCGCCGAACTCCTGAAGCAGCTCGCGGCTGACCTTATAGGCGCCCTGGTACTGGGCCACTTCCTCGCCGATCAGGAACACACGGTCGTCGCGGCGCATCTCCTCGGCCATGGCGTCGCGCAGGGCGTCGCGGATGGTCGTCTTGACCAGCCTGGCGTCGGACGGGATTTCCGGATCCTTCAGCGCGACCTTGGGCGTCACGGGCGCTGCGCCTTCGCCCTCGGTGGTGGCCGCTTCCTTCTCGGGGGAGTCGGCCTGCTCGGCCTTGGGCTCGTCCTTGTCGGCGTCAGCCTTCTTCGGTGCAGGCGCGGCGTCGTCTCCGGACAAGCGCGCGATCGGCGTGTTCACCTTCACACCCTCTGAGCCCTCGGCAACGAGAATTT
Organism: Brevundimonas abyssalis TAR-001; assembly: GCF_000466985.1. Lineage (GTDB taxonomy): Bacteria > Pseudomonadota > Alphaproteobacteria > Caulobacterales > Caulobacteraceae > Brevundimonas > Brevundimonas abyssalis. The sequence goes on along the minus strand of NZ_BATC01000047.1, from coordinate 17,944 downwards.
CCAGCACCTCGCCCTCGTCCACCGCCTCGACCTCCATGGTCGCCTTGTCGGTCTCGATCTCGGCGATCACGTCACCGGCGGAGACGGTGTCCCCCGCCTTGATGTGCCACTTGGACAGCGTGCCCTCTTCCATCGTGGGGGACAGCGCCGGCATCAGAATGTCGGTCACGGGTCAGGCCTCCACGTAGACGTCGGTGTAGAGCTCGGACGGGTCCGGCTCCGGGCTCTCTTGAGCGAACTGCACGGCCTCGGCGACGATGGCCTTGATCTCGGCGTCAATGGCCTTGATCTCGTCCTCGGTGGCCTTGGCGTCCGCCAGCAGCTTCTTGACGTGCTCGATGGGGTCGCGGGTCTTCTTGACCTCGTCCACCTCTTCCTTTGCACGGTACTTGGCCGGATCGGACATGGAGTGGCCGCGATAGCGGTAGGTCTTCACTTCCAGGATGTAGGGGCCTTCGCCGGACCGGGCGCGCTCCACCGCGCGCTTCACCGCGTCGCGCACGGCCAGCACGTCCATGCCGTCGATCTGTTCGCCGGGGATGCCGAAGCTGGCGCCGCGCTGGCTCAGGTCGGTGGTGGACGACGAGCGCTCGATGCTCGTCCCCATGGCGTACTGGTTGTTCTCGATGATGTAGATGGCCGGCAGCTTCCACAGCTGGGCCATGTTGAAGCTCTCGTAGACCTGACCCTGGTTGGCCGCGCCGTCGCCGAAATAGACGAAGCTGACCGAGTCATCGCCCCGGTATTTGCCCGCGAAGGCCAGGCCGGTGCCCAGCGCCACCTGGGCGCCGACGATGCCATGCCCGCCATAGAAGCCGGTCGGCACGTCGAACATGTGCATCGAGCCGCCCTTGCCCTTGGAGGAGCCGCCGATGCGCCCCGTCAGCTCGGCCATGACCTCGTTCGGATCCATGCCCGCGGCCAGCATGTGGCCGTGGTCGCGGTAGCCGGTGATGATCTTGTCGTGGCCCTGCTTGACGCTGGCCTGCACGCCCACCGCCACGGCCTCCTGGCCGATGTACAGGTGGCAGAAGCCGCCGATCAGGCCCATGCCGTACAGTTGGCCCGCCCGCTCCTCGAAGCGGCGGATCAGGACCATCTGCCGATAGTACTCGAGCAGCTCGTCCTTGGTCGCCTGAGGCGTGTTTGGAATCTTCGCCGGGGGCTTGCCCTTGGCGGTGGTCGGTTTTTGAGCGGCGGCTTTCGCCATCCGGCGCCCTCCAGCTGAACTCTGAACGAACGGGTTCTTATCGTTACGGAAAGGGGGCTTTAGCAGCCTTCCTTCCCGGATGGCAAAGCCGGGCTTCGCCTGTAACGAAAGTTCAGGAGGCCGTGACCGCGCGCCGCTCCACCGGGATCAGATATTCGCCGGGCGCGGCGAAGCCCAGAACCACGCGTGCGCGCTCTTCAAGCAAGTCCCGCGACAGGTTGTCGGTGCGCAGGTAGCGAACGCGGAGCTCCAGATCCTGACGCCGGTCTTCCAGCTGGGCCAGCTCAACCTGACGGCGCTCCAGCATCTCCGCCCGTTCGCCATGGCTCAGCAGGCCACGCTCGCCGGTCAGCGCCTGCACCCCGAAGTACAGGATCAACAGGAAGATGATGCCCGTGGGCGCATAGGGACGCATGCGTTCGATCACTACAAACGCCCTTTCTGAGCGCAGAACTACGGAATCACCCCTGACCGAAAAGGCTTAATTATTGGTAGCTTGACCATAAACTGCACATACATGAAGGCAGCGCGCTCCTCCCTGGCGGCCAACCTTCGCGCAACCGAACGCCAGCTTGGCCGTTGAAGGCGTCCATTCAAGGAGGATGCCATGCGTTTGATGATCGTCGCCGCGAGCGCTGCGGTTCTGGGCCTGGCGGCCTGCAATCAGGAAGAAGACACGCCGGCCATGGACGAGACCGTCGCGGCCGAGGATGTGGCGATCGACACCGCCGCGACCGACCCGGAGCCCGAAAGCGCCCCTGTCATGGATTCGACCACGCAGGACAACGCCGTTCCGCCTGCGGATATGAACACCGGGCCGGGCCCGGTGACCGAAGACGCCCGTGCCGACGCCCAGGCCGAGGCGGAATCCACCAACCTGCGCCCGCGCACCGAATAGCGACGGCGGCTCAGGCCAGGAAAAAGGGCGGGTCTCGCGTGAGGCCCGCCCTTTTGATTTTCAGGGATCCTGCCGCAATCAGGCGGCGCCGTCCTGCTGCTTCTTGGGCTTTTCGGCATAGATCAGCAGCGGCTGGGCCCGGCCCTCGACCACCTCGGCGTTGACCACCACCTCTTCCACACCCTCGTAGGTCGGCAGTTCGAACATGGTTTCGAGCAGAATGCCCTCCATGATCGAGCGCAGGCCCCGGGCGCCGGTCTTGCGGGTGATGGCCTTCTTGGCGATGGCCGACAGGGCGTCATCGGTGAAGGTGAGCCCCACGTTCTCCATCTCGAACAGGCGGCCGTACTGCTTGACCAGGGCGTTCTTGGGCTCGGTCAGGATGGTGATCAGGGCCGCCTCGTCCAGATCCTCCAGCGTCGCCAGAACCGGCAAACGGCCGATGAACTCGGGAATCAGGCCGAAGCGCATCAGATCGTCGGGCTCGACCTCCTTGAGAATGTCGCCCATGCGGCGTTCGTCGATCTCCTTGACCTTGGCGCCGAAGCCGATGGAGGCCCCCACGCCACGCGCCGAGATGACCTTCTCAAGGCCGGCGAAGGCGCCGCCGACGATGAACAGGATGTTGGCTGTGTCGACCTGCAGGAATTCCTGCTGGGGATGCTTGCGGCCCCCCTGGGGCGGCACGGAGGCCACGGTGCCCTCCATGATCTTCAGCAGGGCCTGCTGCACGCCCTCCCCGCTCACGTCGCGGGTGATGGAGGGGTTGTCGGACTTGCGGCTGATCTTGTCGATTTCATCGATGTAGACGATGCCGCGCTGGGCCCGTTCGACATTGTAGTCGGACGCCTGGAGCAGCTTCAGGATGATGTTCTCGACATCCTCACCCACATAACCGGCTTCGGTCAGGGTGGTGGCGTCGGCCATGGTGAACGGCACGTCGATGATGCGCGCCAGGGTCTGGGCCAGCAGCGTCTTGCCCGACCCGGTAGGCCCGATCAGCATGATGTTGGACTTGGCCAGCTCCACGTCGTTGTTCTTCGTGGCGTGGTTCAGGCGCTTGTAGTGGTTGTGGACGGCGACGCTCAGCACCTTCTTGGCGTGGCTCTGGCCGATCACGTAATCGTCAAGGACTTCGCGGATTTCCTTGGGCGTGGGCACGCCGTCCTTGGACTTCACGAAGGCGATCTTGTGCTCTTCGCGGATGATATCCATGCAGAGTTCGACGCATTCATCACAGATGAACACGGTCGGTCCGGCGATGAGTTTGCGCACCTCATGCTGGCTCTTTCCGCAGAAGGAGCAGTACAGGGTGCTCTTGGCGTCGCCACTGGCGGCTTTGGTCATCGGCCTTCTCACTCTCGCGTCCCGAAACGATCCGGGCGCGCCTCCTTCCGTCACGATTCGCAAATCCTGCGCCGGAAGGTCTTCAAAAAATGACAATCACCCATCCGAAGGTCCATCACAACCCCGACGAGGCGAACCGGCGGCGGGTTTTCGCGGGATGGACGAGGCGGGGGAAAGGTCGTTACGGTCATTCCAGATGGGAAATCTCGCACCACTTCGCCAGCCCCAGGTTCTGGGTCCCGCGCCGGGCCAGCCTCTTGTCGCCTTCGATTTCGACGGGACCATGACCGTCAGGGACAGTTTCACCGATTTCCTGCGCTGGCGCGTGGGTGCAGTGGGCTACCTGTTCGGCATGGCGCGTCTGACGCCCGCCGCCCTCTCCTACCTGCGCACAAGGGACCGCGGAGCCATCAAGGCGGCGGCGGTGGCCGAGTTCCTCGACGGCGTCGACCGCAAGACCCTGAAAGGGCTCGCTGAAACCTATGCGGAACAGGCCTGGAGCCGTCTCATGCGCCCCGACGCCCTGGCTTGCTGGAACGACTGGGGCGCCAAGGGCGCGCACCGGGTCATCGTCACCGCCTCGCCCGAGATCACCGTGGCCCCCTTCGCCCGCCGCCTGGGCGCGGAGGCCTTGCTGGGCACCAAGCTGGCCTTTGATCACGACGACCGCATCACCGGCGCCTTCGCAGGCGAAAACTGCCGGGGCTGCGAAAAGGTCACGCGGCTCAAGACAGCCTATGGCGACGACGTCCGCCTGACCGCCGCCTACGGCGACACCTCCGGCGACACCGAAATGCTGGCCATCGCTGACCAGCCCGGGTTTCAGGTGTTTACGGCTAAACCCTAGCTCTTCTTGGGCTCTTCGGCCGGCGCTTCCTCACGCTGCTCATAGACATGGTCCACCAGACCCCAGTCCTTGGCTTCCTGGGCGCTCATGAAGTGGTCGCGGTCCAGGGTGCGCTCGACTTCCTCATAGGTCCGGCCGGTGTGCTGGACATAGATTTCGTTCAGGCGGCGCTTGGTCTTGATGATGTCCTCGGCGTGACGCTCGATGTCCGAGGCCTGGCCGCGGAACCCGCCAGAGGGCTGGTGCACCATGATGCGCGCGTTGGGCAGCGACACCCGCTGGCCCGCAGCGCCCGCCGTCAGGATCAGCGATCCGGCCGAGGCGGCCATGCCCATGCACACCGTCGAAACGGGCGACTTGATGTACTGCATGGTGTCGTAGATCGCGAGCGCCGAGGTCACAATGCCCCCGGGGCTGTTGATGTACATGGAGATTTCCTTCTTGGGGTTCTCGGACTCCAGGAAGAGAAGCTGGGCGCAGATCAGGCTGGCCATGCCGTCGTCGAACGGGCCGGTCAGGAAGATAATGCGCTCGCGCAGCAGGCGCGAGAAGATGTCGAACGCCCGTTCACCGCGGCTGGATTGCTCCACCACCATGGGGACGAGGTTGCTCTGGATGTAGTCGATCGGATCGCGCATGAAGGCCTTCTCGAAGCTGCGTGCGTGCGCGACTCGGGCGCCGCGCATCGTTGCTTCCTGATATCGCGTTCCCCGCGCCGCCTTGCAAGGCGCGGCCGACGGTTTCGCGTGTGACGGGTCAGCGGGCTTCCGCCACCTCCCACGCCGCGTCGACAAGGGCGCGGAACGGCGCGCGGCTGATTTCCGCCTGGGTGCTGATGGCCGTGGCCCGTTCGCGACTGATGCGGGCGGCGAGCGCAGCCGCCTCGCGCAGGGGCGGCAAAGCCTCCTCCGGACGCCGGCCTCCAGATAGGTCCGGCCCAGGTTGGACCGCACATCCACCACCGTCTTGGGCCAGCGGGCGCCCTCCAGATCAACAAGTTGCACCGCTCGCGTCATGATGACGATGGTCTCGTCGAAGCGGCGCTCCATGTAGAGCGCATAGGACAACAGCTGCAGCGCATTGATCATCTGGCGGCTGTCCGGCCCGAAGCTGCGCTCGGTCATGTCCGCTGCGGATTGCAGGTGCGGGATCGCGTCGTCGTAGCGGCCCTGCAGAGCCATCACGAAGCCCAGTTGGCTCGCCGCCTCCTGGGTGACCACATTGGTTTCTCCCAGCGCCGGGAGCGCCAGGGCCAGGATCTCGGTGAACATCACCTCCGCATCTCCATAGCGTCCCAGGTCGGCCAGCACGCGGCCGATAAGCACCCGTGTGCGCAGAAGCGCGGCGGCGTCAGGCGCCAGCACGGCCTGTTCGAGCGCCAGGACCTGAAGCAGCAGGTCAAGGGCGCGCTCCTGACGCCCCGTGGAACCCAGATGAACAGCCAGATTGCGCAGGGGCACGGCGTTCTCGATGCTGTCGGCGCCATACTGTTGGGTCGTGAAGTCCACCACGCGGCGCAGGGCCGTTTCCGCTTCGTCGTGTCGCCCCATAAAGCGCCAGAGCTCGCCCAGGGCGCCGTACGCAAAGGACGCAGCCTCCTCATCATTCGCGCCTTCTGTCAGGGCGAGGGCTTCGAGATAAAGCGCCTCCGCATCGTCGAAGCGGTTCTGCTCCGTCCTAAGGCTGGCGAGATAGCGCAGCGCATTGGCCAGGGAGCCTTGACCTTCCCCGTCAAGGCGATACGCCGCGATGACCGCTTCCAGGTGGCGTTCGCCCTCCTCCAGCCGCCCCAACTCCACGGCCGCGTAGCCGAGGTAGGTGAGGACATAAAGCCGGTCCTGCGCCGTGGTCTCTTCGGCGCCCTCGAGAATGCGCAGCGCCTCGGTCAGGATCTCATAGGCGGCCTGATCCTCACCGATCTGGCTGAGCACCTGGCCATAGAGCGCCATGGCCATGCCGAACGCATGAGGATCACCCAGCGCGCGTCGGTGCTCCATGACCCGGCGACGATGGTCGGCCATGGCTGGCCAGTCGCGTTGCAGGGACGCCACCTGGGCGATGCGGGTGTGGACATCGGCCATCTGGGCGGCGTCGGCGCCCTCTCCCTCCAGTTCGGCCAGACGGGCGATCAGCAGGGCGCGGGCCTCGCCGTAGCGGCCGAGCCCCTTCAAGGCATCGGCGCGGGAAAGGTTGAAGGGCCGCCATGACCGGCGCTCGGAGTCCGTTCCGTTCTCGCCTGGCGCCGCAATCGTGAGGAGCGCATCGCCCTCGGCCAGCGCCTCGTCGTAGCGCCCCAGCGCGTTGAGAGTGAAAATGACATTGGCTGTGGCTGCGATGCTGCCCTGCCCTGCCGGCCCCTGCTCTCCCATATAGATCGCCTGGGCGCGTCTGAACTCGCCAAGTGACTCTTCCTGAAGGAAAAGCCGATCACGAAGCACCAGACCCAGCCGGTTCGCCGCGTAGGCGGTGGCGGTGTGATCGCCCCAGGCCGCGATGCTCAGCTCCAGGGCCCGTCGCAGCAGGGGCTCATCCACCGCGTCCTCGCCGTGAAGAAGCGTGCGAGTGGTGATCAGGTGCTCGGCCGCATGGCTGCGCCGGGCCGTCGTCAGGTCGGGCGCGTCCAGAGCGTAGGCCAGCCGCGGCTCCGCCTCGGCGTCGCGTCCCAGATCCTTGAGAATTTCCGCCTGGCTCAGACACGCTTCGCCCGGCGTGGCGCTGATTCCGCCATGCGCGCGCCACAGGTCGCAGGCGCGCCCGAAAGCCGGCGCAGCCTCCTCGGCCCGGCCGAGCTCGCGCAGGAGGAAGCCGTGGTCGAAGGCAACCAGCGCGGCCCAGGCCGAGGTATCGTGTGACGGGTCGTTCAGCGCCTGCGCAGACGGCGTCAGGACATCGAGCGCTTGCTCAGGCTCGCCCCCGGCGTACAGCGCGCGCGCCAGGTTGAAGGCGGCGCTGACGATCTGCTCATCGGACGGCGGCGCCGAGGGAGCGAGCACCGCGTGCGCCTGCGTCAGCAATGGCAGGGCTTCGTCGTGCTTCTGCTGAGCCACCAGATTGGCGCCGAGGGCGCGGCGCGATTCCGCCAGCGCCTCCTCGTCGTCCAGACGTTCGCGGATGGCCAGGTCGCGGCGTCGGTGCGCCTCCGCCGCCACATTGTCCCCCACCGCCTCGGCGACCGCTCCGCGTGAGGCGTGGGTGGCTGCGACGATGGGGTGATCCTCTCCATACACCCGGATTTCGATCGGCAGGATTTCGACCAGCCCGGCGTCGGCTTCAGCAAACCGTCCGGCTTCATAGTCGGCCAGAACACGCGCCTCGATGCGTGCAAGCGCCTCGCGGTCCGCCTCTGACGCCGCCGCCAGGGCGGGATCCAGCGCGTCCTGACGGGCGTGGGCGAGCGTCCCTGCCGCAAGCGAGGCCGCCAATACCGCGATGAGAAGATGTCGAGCGCCCAAAAGAAAACCCCGGCGATGGGTTCGCCGGGGGCACTCTAGGATCAGCGGTCGCCGAGCGGCGACTGACCGGGTCTGACGATGACTATTCCTCGTCGTCCTTCAACAGGTCTTCCTTGCTGATGGGCTCTTCCTTGACCTCGGCCTGATCGAAGATCAGGTCGCAGACCTTTTCCTCGTAGATCGGGGCGCGCATGCCCGCGGCGGCGTTGGGGTTCTGGCGATAGAAGTTCAGCACCGCCTGCTCCTGGCCCGGATAGTTGCGGGCCTCGGCGATGATCGCGTTGTTCAGCTCCTGGTCGGTCACGGTGACGTTGTTCTCGCGACCGATCTCGGCCAGCACCAGGCCCAGACGCACGCGGCGCTCGGCGATCTTGCGGTATTCTTCCTTGAGCTTCTTTTCCGACTTCTTGGCGTCGGCCTCGGGCAGGCGGCCGGCTTCCTTGTCGGCCTCCACCTGCTGCCAGATGCCGTCGAACTCGGCCTCGACCATCTTGGGCGGCAGGTCGAAGGAGTGCTGCTCGTCCAGCTGGTCCAGCAGGGCGCGCTTCAGCTTGAAGCGGGCGGCGCCCTTGTACTGCTGATTCAGGTTGTCGCGCAGCAGCTCCTTGAGCTTGTCCAGCGACTCCAGGCCCAGGCGCTTGGCGAATTCATCGTCGATCGCGCTGTCCTTGGGGGCCTTCAGGGCCTTGACCGTGACGTCGAAGGTCGCGGCCTTGCCGGCCAGATGAGCGGCTTGATACTGCTCGGGGAAGGTGACCTCGATGGTCTTCTCGTCGCCGACCTTGGCGCCGGTCAGTTGCTCCTCGAAACCGGGGATGAAGCGGTTGGAGCCGATGATCAGATCCGCGTCCTCGGCCGAGCCGCCCTCGAACGCCTCTCCGTCGATCTTGCCGACGAAGTCGATGGTCAGTTGGTCGCCCTCGGCAGCCTTCGGGGCCTTGCCGCCCTTGTCCTCATAGGTCTTGGCCTGACCGGCCAGTTCCTTCAGCGCCTCGTCCAGATCGGAATCGGCCGCCTCATAGACCGGGCGGGTCAGCTTCAGGGACTTGGGGTCCACCGGCTTGAAGTCCGGCATGACTTCCAGAGCCATCTCGTAGGACAGGTCTTCCTGGCCCGCGACCACCTTGTCCATGTCGGACACCAGCTTCATCTCGGCCGGGGCGGCCGGGCGCAGCTTGGCGTCGTCCAGGGCCTTCTGGCTGGACTGGTTCAGGGCGTCGTTGACGATCTCGCCCATCAGGTCGCGGCCATAGGTCTTGCGCACGTGCGACACCGGCACCTTGCCAGGGCGGAAGCCTTTCAGCTTCATCTGCGGGGCGACTTCGGCCGCCTTGGCGTCCAGCTTGGCGTTCAGCTCGGAAGCGGGGATGGTCACCGCGATCACGCGGCTGAGACCTTCGGCGGACTTTTCGACGACTTGCATGGACGTGTCTGACGCTCTGTGGCGGCGCTTTCGAGCAGCGCTCGCGGGTGGAAAATGCGAAAAGGGCCGCCCCGTGCGGAAGCGGCTCCTCGAAGCCCGCCCTTATGTCGGCAAGGGCGGTTCAGGTCAACGACCGGGTTTCGTTTGCCGCCCGGCGTGGCTATCTGGACGGCATGACCCAGCCCGCCTCCCCCATCGGCGTTTTCATCGCCCCCGTCACGCCTCTGCAGCAGAACTGCACCGTCGTCTGGTGCACCGCCACCAGCAAGGCGGCGGTGATCGATCCGGGCGGCGGCGTCGACATGATCCTGGCCGAGGTGAAGCGGCGCGGCCTGACCCTTGATCAGATCTGGATCACCCATGGTCACATCGACCATGCGGGCGGGGCGGCGGAGATGAAGGAGAAGTCCGGCGTCCGCATCGAGGGCCCCCACCCCGAGGATCAGTTCCTGATCGAGGGCCTCGCCGCCCAGGGCCAGATGTACGGCATGCCCGAGGCGCGGACCTTTGAAACGGACCGCTGGCTCGACGAGGGGGATGTGATGACGCTGGGTGAAACCGTCTGGGAGGTCCGCCACTGTCCCGGGCACACACCAGGCCATGTGATCTTCTTCAACCGGGCGGCCAGGTTCGCCCAGGTGGGCGACGTGCTTTTCAAGGGCTCCATCGGCCGCACGGACTTCCCGCGCGGCGATCATCAGACCCTGCTGGATTCGGTGGTGACCAAGCTTTGGCCGTTGGGTGACGATGTCACCTTCGCCCCCGGCCACGGGCCGGTCTCGACGCTCGGCGAGGAGCGCCGGACCAACCCGTTCGTGTCGGACTCGGCGCTGAAGCGCGCCTGACGCCCTAGCGCCGCAGAAGCATGCCCAGCACGACGCCGACGCCGACGGCGCCGAGGCTGCTGCGCACAGGATGGGCGCGGATGGTTTCGCCGGCGCGCTGTGTGCGGCTTTCAGCCCAGCTGCGACCTTCCCGCAGACCGCGTTCGATCCGGGCTGTCATGGGCGACGACCCGCTGGTCGCGCCGGCGTTCAGATCAGGCCGGGGGGACAATGTGGGGTCAAGGAGCCGGTTTCGGGCGTGTTCGTGTCGGTCCGGGCGGTGACGTCGGTCATGGCGATCTCCTGCATGGGGTGGAGCCTGTTCAACTTGGCGCCCGCGCAGACGGTTCCAGCTTGGCCGTGAACATGCACGACCGCGGCGCGTTGGCTTCCTGACAAAGGAGACCACCCCATGACTTACATCGAACCCACGCCTCCCGGCGGACCGTCGCCCGAGATCGAGCCCGGCAACACCCCCGGCCCGGAAATCGATCCCGCGGACACGCCCACCGAGATGCCGCCGCTGGAACCGGGCGGCGGTGATGAAGGCGACTCCCGCCCCCACGACTGAAGACCCGCGAATTACCATCCGCAAGCGGAACCATGGCGGGGGCCCGGGGTTCACTTTTCAACAGCAAAGCACGCCTCTCAGGCGAACCGAAAGGAGCCCCGAAATGGCTGAAGGACAGACCCCGCGCGCGTCCGGCGTATCCAAGCGCGGCTTCGCGTCCATGGACCCCGAACGCCAGCGCGAAATCGCCCGCAAGGGCGGCGCCAGCGTCCCCAGCGAGAAGCGCAGCTTCTCCCAGGACCGCAGCCTGGCCGCCCAGGCCGGCCGCAAGGGCGGCGAAGCGTCTCACGGCGCCCGCAAGCCCGAGAAGAACGACCAGGGCTGATCCAGAACTGACGCTTACGATCAGGCCCCGAGCAGCACCAGCGCCACGCTGGGCTCGGGGCCGACGTACAGGTCGCGCACCCGCCAGCCCGCAGACTCAGCCAGGGCCGTCACACGATCCGGTGTGAACTTGCGCGAATTCTCGGTGTGAAGAGTTTCGCCTTCGCGGAACTTGAACCGCCGCCCAGACACCTCCACTACCTGATCCCGGCGCGCGCGAAGATGCATCTCGATGCGCGCCTCGTCCGCGTTCCACAGCGCCTGATGATGGAACGCCGACGGGTCGAAGTCCGCGTCCGCCTCGACATTCGCCCGCTCCAGCAGATTGAGATTGAAGGCGGCCGTCACCCCGGCGGAGTCGTCATATGCGGCGATCAGCACGGCGGGATCCTTGACCAGATCCACCCCCAGGATGAACAGGGAGCCCTCGCCCAGCATGGCGCGCGCGTCTTTCAGGAAGGCTCTCGCCTCTTCGGGGTCCAGGTTGCCGATGGTGGAGCCCGGAAAGAAGCCGACACGACACCCGCTCGGCAAGCCCTCAGGCAACGCCGCCGGGTGCAGGAAATCGCCCGCCATGGGGCGAACATCCAGCCTCGGATAAAGCGTCCGGATTCGGACCGCAGCCTCCTCCAGCGCCGTCTCGCTGATGTCGATGGGCACATAGGCGGCGACGCCGGGCGCGGCGTCCAGCAGCACCTCGGTCTTCTCACTGGCGCCGCTGCCGAACTCCACCAGCACAGCATCCTCACCCATGGCCTCGGCCAGTCGGGGGGAGACTTCGGCCAGCAGCGCCGCCTCCTGGCGCGTGGGATAGTATTCCGGCAGGCGGGTGATGTCCTCGAACAGACGTGAGCCGGCGGCGTCATAGAACCATTTGGGCGACATGGCCTTCGGCGAGGCGGACAGCCCCTCGATCAGGGCCTGGGCGAACGGCTCCAGATCGTCGGTCCCTTGCGAACGCCGCGCGGGCGCGTCCTCGGCCAGTCTCAGTCCCATGAATTGCCACCTCTGATGCGGATAGAAGAAATTGCGGTAGGTCGCGCGCGAATGCCCCGGCGCCGTGGCCCAGGAGGCGCCCCGCGCCACCATCTGGTTGGCCATGAACTTGCCGTTGTACTCCGCCGCCGTGCCCTCCGTGGCGCGAAAGCCCGGATAGGGAAGATAGGCGCTGCCGGTCCATTGCCAGACCTGGTCGAAGGCGTTGTCCAGCGTCCCCTGCTTCATCGCATGCTCCCACTCGAACTCGGTGGGCAGCCGCTTGCCGGACCAGCGTGCGAAGGCGTCTGCCTCATAGAAGCTGACATGACGCACCGGCGCGTGGGGATCGATCGCCTGCGGGCCCGCCAGGGTGAAGACCCGCCAGTCATTCCCCTCGCCGCGCCAGTAGTCTGGCGCGGTCCAGCCGTGAGCCTGAACCGCCGCCCAGCCGTCCGACAGCCACAACTCGGGGCGCCGATAGCCGCCGTCCGCCATGAAGGCCAGCCAGTCGCCATTGGTCACCAGCGACCGCGCGATCCGGAACGGCGCCAGCATCACCGGATGCGCCGGCCCCTCGTTGTCAAAGGCGAAGCCCGCGCCGTCATGGCCGATGCTGACGAGCCCGCCGTCGAAATCCGTCCATCCCCGATCCGCGCCGGCCGCGTCCGGCCCGCCCGGCTCCGCGCCATAGGCCGCCGGCTCCAGCGGCGAACAGGACATCAGGTGCAGCAGGTCGGTCAGGAACAGCTCCTGATGCTGCTGGTCGTGGTTCAGGCCCAGATCGAACAGATAGCGTTCCTGCGGATCCTCCAGCCCCTCGCCCAGAAAGGCGATCATGCGGCGGTCGATCTCGCGGCGATAGGCCAGCACCTCGTCCAGCGACGGGCGCGTCATCAGACCCCGGTTCGGCCGCACCACCCGGGCGCCGAGCGCCTCATAGTAGGAGTTGAACAACCGCCCCAGACGCTCGTCCACCGGCTGATAGCCTGGCCGTCGCGCCAGCAACATCACCTCGAAGAACCAGCTTGTGTGAGCCAGGTGCCACTTGCCCGGACTGGCGTCGGCCATGGACTGGGCGCCCAGATCTTCGGCGGACAATCCGGCGGCCAGACCGGTCATCCGCGCGCGCACGATCTGGTAGCGATCCGTGTCCTGACAGGATGCCCCGTCGACCCTGCTGGCGATGTTCATGGCGTGACGCCCCCCGTGTTCTGAACGTCCATTCGCCCTTCCGCGTACAGTCTAACACCCGGGGCCGGGCGCTGTTCCCCAAATGCGCCTATGGCCGGAACACTCTGTTTGGCCTCGCGTTCTCAGCATCGTCCGCCGGATGTGGCGGCCCCAGTTCCTGTCCGCAAGGTCCCGCCCATGCCCGCTCGCGCGTCTGTTGTTGATTCGCGCCCTGAAGGGGACGCCGACACCGGCATCGCCGAACCCGCGGTCTGGCGAGAACAGGTCATCGCCCTGATCCCTTCGCTGCGAGCCTTCGCATGGTCCCTGTCGCGCGACCCGTCCGACGCCGACGATATGGTGCAGGAGACCCTGACCAAGGCCTGGACCCACCGCGACAAATTCCAGCCGGGCACCAACCTTCGCGCCTGGCTGTTCACCATCCTGCGCAACAGCTGGTACACGGCCGTCTCCAAACACCGCCGCGAGACGCCGGACGAGGACGGCAAGATGGCCGCGACCCTGACCAGCCCGCCGTCGCAGGAATGGTCCGTCGAACTGCATCAGCTTCAGGCCGCCCTGAACACCCTGCCCCCCGAACACCGCGAGGCCCTGGTCATGGTCGGCGCTGCGGGCCTGTCTTACGAGGAAGCCGCCGAGATCGCCGGCTGCGCCCTGGGCACCATCAAGAGCCGGGTCAACCGGGCGCGCAACCGTCTGGCCCAGATCATGGACGTGGATCGCGAGAGCGACGCGGCCTAGTTGCGCTTGTCGCCCTTGGCCGAGGGCGCGCCGCTGATGCGCCGGGCGTGGTCTTCCAGCGTCTCGGGAACCCTTTCGGATTCAATCCGGCGAACCGCAGCCTTCAACACCGCGTCGGCGCGCAGGGACGCAGGCTTTCCGCGCTTGTCAGAATCCTTGGCCAATCCGTCCCCCGACGCGCTGCAAAGGCCAAGCTTGCCATGATCCGTCACGCCTGTCGCGCACAGGATGTGCGACGCAGACGGATCACTTGACGGCGTGTTTGGCGTATTCCAGCCGCGCGATGGTGCGGTTGTGAACCTCGTCCGGGCCGTCGGCGATGCGCAGGGTGCGGACCATGGCGTACATGGCCGCCAGCTCGGTGTCGCCCGACACGCCCGCGCCGCCGAACGCCTGGATGGCGTCGTCGATGACCTGCAGCGCCATGCGCGGCGCCGCCACCTTGATCTGGGCGATCTCGGAGCGGGCGTTTTTGACCCCCACCTCGTCCATCATCCAGGCGGCCTTCAGCACCAGCAGCCGGCACATCTCGATGTTGGTGCGCGCCTCGGCCACCCGCTGCTCCCACACCGAATGCTCGGCGATGGTCTTGCGGAAGGCCGTGCGGGTCAGAAGCCGCTGCACCATCAGCTCCAGCGCCGCCTCCGCGCAGCCTATGGTGCGCATGCAATGGTGGATGCGGCCCGGCCCCAGACGCCCCTGGGCGATCTCGAAGCCGCGGCCCTCGCCCGCGATCAGGTTCTCGGCCGGCACGCGCACGTTCTCCAGCACCACCTCGGCGTGGCCGATGGGAACCTCGTCATAGCCGAACACCGTCAGCATCCGCTCCACGCGGAAGCCGGGCGTGTCCGCCGGCACGATGACCATGGACTGCTGGGCGTGGGTGGAGGCGTCCGGGTCCGTCTTGCCCATGACGATGGTCACGGCCAGGTTCGGGTGCGCCATGTTGGTGGACCACCACTTGCGCCCGTTGACCACATAGTGGTCGCCGTCCCGCTCGATGCGGGTCTGGATATTGGTGGCGTCCGACGAGGCCACTTCCGGCTCCGTCATCAGGAAGGCCGAGCGGATCTCCCCGGCCATCAGGGGTTTCAGCCAGCGGTCCTGCTGGGCCGCGTCCCCGAACATGTGCAGCACTTCCATGTTGCCGGTGTCGGGGGCGTTGCAGTTGAACACCTCCGCCGACCACAACGCCCGGCCCATGATCTCGGCCAGGGGCGCATACTCCATATTCGTAAGGCCGGCGCCGTCTTCGCCCGGCAGGAACAGGTTCCACAGCCCCTCGGCCTTCGCCTCGGCCTTGAGCCGCTCCATGGTGGGCGGCTGAACGTTCGGCTCGGCCCGCACCTCGGCCCAGTAATCGGCGGCGGCGGGCAGCACACGCGCGTCCATGAAACGCTTCAGGCGGTCCTGCCATTCAAGCGCGCGGTCGGAATGCTGGAAATGCATAGGCGTATCCCCTCTCCCTCCCCGTCCCGGGGAGGGTGGTCGCGAAGCGACCGGGTGGGGAGGACTCGGCAAGGCAGGCTCGCTGTCTCGCTCAAGGCGCCCCCACCCCGTCATCGCTGCGCGTTGACGGCCCTCCCCCGAGAGGGAGGGAGAAATGCAGCCAGGCCGCCTAGCGCTTCAGCAGCGGGGCCAGCTTCTGGGCGATCATCATGTCGCCGGCGATCTTCAGCTTGCCCTGCATGAAGGCCATCATCGGATCCAGCTTGCCTTCCGACAGAGCCATGAAGTCGTCCCAGCTGATCGACACCACGGCGTCGGCGGGCTTGTCCTCATTGGTCACGGTGTTCGGCACCGAGGCGCCGTCGATGTAGATCTGGCCGGTGTCGCCCAGGTCGATCTTGACGGTCTTGCCCAGGCCGGAGTTCTCGCCGACGGCGCTGCGGATGTGTTCGGTAACGGAAGCCAGATCGGCCATGGTCGTCTCCCTTGATCGACGTTTGATGTGATGGGTAGCCCTCGACGCGGCGGGCCACAAGATCACCTAGCGTCAAGAGCGCAACAGTTTCGTGAGGCCGCACCCGCTCCAGCTCCCTGTCCAGCCGCCAGCGACAGGACCGTCTTGCGTTAGGCCTCTCACATCTGCTTCATGACCACATCGGATGCGTTCGGGGGCCGTCGTCCTTGCTGACGCCGGTGCATCCGTGGAGGCCGAGCAGCAGCCGCAGGGCTGGGTCGCGCCGCCCTCTCCTCACCATAGTTTTCAGACTCGGGACGACCGCATGACCCTGGACAGCGACTCCGCCGACGAACGCCCCCGGGGCGTCGTGCACCGCTACTGGTTCGGGATCGTACTGTGGAAACGAATTCTGCTGGCCCTGGTCCTGGGCGCTGTCGTCGGCCTGATCTGGGGCGAAGGCGCCGGCCAGATCCGCTGGCTGGGCGACCTGTTCGTGCGTCTGATCCAGATGGTGGTGGCGCCGCTGGTGTTCGTCACCATCGTGTCCGGCGTGATCAGTCTCAGCGACCCCAAACGTCTGGGCTCCATCGGGGTCAAGGCCGTGTCGTTGTATGTGCTGACCAGCCTGACCGCAGTGGGTGTCGGCCTGACCCTGGCCCTCCTTATCCAGCCCGGTGCGGGCGTGGACTTCTCCGACGCGATCCCCCGCGAAGGGCTCGAGGCGGCCCAACCGTTCGCCGGCCTGATCGAGATGATCGTGCCGACCAACCCGATCGCCGCCCTGGCCTCGGGCCAGATTCTCGCGGTGATCTTCTTCGCCCTGATCCTCGGCGCGGCCATTCTGGTGTCCGGCGAGGCGGGCAAGCCGCTGGCCGATGTGTTCAACTCCGCCGCCGAGGCCATGCTCAAGCTGGTGGGCTTCATCATGGAGGTGGCGCCCTTCGGCGTCTTCGCCCTGATCGCCTGGGTCATGGGCACCACCGGCCTGTCGGCCTTCGTCAATGTGGCGCTGCTGGCCTTGTGCGTGGTGGTCGGCTGCCTGATCCAGATTCTGGTTTTCCAGGGCGGGATCATCAAGCTGTTCGCGCGACTTCCGGTCTGGCCGTTCTTTCGCGACGTGACCGACGCGGCGCTGGTGGCCTTCTCCACCTCGTCGTCCTCGGCGACCCTGCCGGTGACCATGGCTGTGGCCGAGGGCAATCTGGGCATCAAGAAGCCGGTCTTCTCCACCGTCCTGCCGCTGGGCATGACCGTGTCCATGGACGGCACCGCCCTGTACATCGGCATCCTCGCCGTCTTCGCCGCCCAGGCTTCGGCATCACCCTCAGCGCGTCCGACTACGCCCTGATCGTGGTCACGACCCTGCTGGTGTCCATCGGCACAGCCCCGGTCCCCTCGGCCTCGCTGTTCATGCTTGCGGCCGTGCTTCAGGGAATCGGCGTCGATCCGATGCAGACCGCCCTGCTGGTGGGCTTCGTCCTGCCGTTCGACCGCATCCTCGACATGACCCGCACTGTGGCCAACGTCATCAGCGACCTCGCGGTCGCCACCGTCGTCGGCAAGTGGGAGAACGAGATCGACGTGGAGGCCTACATCGCCCCGCCGGTGAAGTGACGCGACGGCTTACGACCGCAAACACCTCGAACCGGCGCGGACCCATAGGGCCCTCTTCAGGCGCCGCCCAGGTCAACCGGCGAAGACGTCATCACCCTGAAGGTGTGCAGATCGCCGTCCGCAGCCCGGATCGAGATATATTCGCCCGGCACGAAACGCTCGTCGTCCAGACGAAAGCCGAACTCGTCATCCGCCTCGCCGGGTTCGAAATCGAAGAACCATCGGCCATCGTCAGACTGGGCGAGGCGACCGACGGCTTCCGTTGCATCATTGCGGAAACGGCGGACGCGACAGTGCTCGGCCTGGGTCCGGCAGGCCGCCTTGTCCAGCTTCTGGTCGCTGTCCAGAGGGATGACCAGATCATAGCCGAAGCCGGAATCCCCGGCCGGATGATCCGGTTCACGGGCCAGTTCCAGCCGCACGTGGTGAAAGGCGGCCTGAGCACTCATTCTCCGGCTCCAGGATCACGCATATCGAGATTCGACCAAATGGCGATTCCGCCGACCGACACGATGAACGCGGCGAAGGCGGCGACCACGCCGCCGAGAATGATGAGGGATTGAAGAGTCATGATGGTCTCCTTTCCCCTCGATCCTGGGCGTCGTGAATCCTCGCGTC
>NZ_BATC01000048.1 GCF_000466985.1 Brevundimonas abyssalis TAR-001 | reverse complement strand
GTTGTTGCCGCTGTTGCCGGTGAGGACGTTGTGACCCGCGTTGCCGATCAGATTGATGTTGCGGTCGCCCAGAAGCGTGGCGTCCTCGATGGACTGTCCGTTCAGGTTGAAGCTGACGGTTGAGTAGACCAGGTCGCGCCCCTCGCCGCCGCGCTCGATGACCACGTCATGGATGCTGTCGACATAGTAGGTGTCATCGCCGGCCCCGCCCATCATGATGTCGTCGCCCAGGCCGCCGATCAGGATGTCGTTTCCGGTTCCGCCATCCAGAACGTCGTTTCCAATATCGCCGATGAGGGTGTCATTTCCGCCGCCGCCCTCAAGGCGCGAGCCGCGCAACTCGTCAGAAACAATGGGGGCGTCGGAAAGGGAAATTTGAAGCGTGTACTTTGTCCCGACGATCAATCCCAACGGGTAGTTGGTGTTTACAACGACGTAATACACCCCCGGTTGAGCAAAGGTGTGCTCTATGAAAGGATCCAGCGGCGCCAGGCTCCCCGGATCGAGCGGCCAGTCGTCGTTGTACCTGACGAGATTACCCTCCGCGTCATAGATCGTGAGGTTCAGGTTAACTCCTCCGAACACACGATCGATGTCGAACACACCCACCGCGCCGGCTTCGGTGACAACAAATCTGAAGTACTCCGGATTTCCGCTCGTTTCCGCCGAGATCGACACATGTGGAGTCGTGGTCGAGTTCTCGATATCCGGGTTCTCCACAATCCCGAACAGGTTGGAGACATCGACTGCGGCGCTGAAGGAGTTGTTCCGCAGGGCTTCCGGCTTGAACAGCACGGCGGCATTTTCGGCAAAATAGCCCTTGCCTCGCAGGACGTCGTCGAACTCGCTGCCCCGCAGACCTTCGATCGAGACCAGGGTGTCACGACCGCCGCCGCCCGTGTCCTGGGCGACCGAAAGCCTCAGGTCGACGGTCACCCCCGAGAGGCTGTTCTCGTAACTTGCAATATCCAGGTGAGAGCCGCCGTGGAGAAGGTCGTCATCCGAGCCGCTGACCAGGGTGTCGTTTCCGTTGCCCCCGTACAGGAAGTTGACGCCGCCGCCGCCGTCGAGGCGGTCATTTCCATCACCGCCGTAAAACGTTTCCGAGCCCGCGCCGCCAAGAAGGATGTCCTCACCCGCCCCGCCGTGGACCGGTCCCGAGACTTCACCCAGGCGGCCATCGTAGAGGTCTTCCCCGCCTCCCAGGTACACGAGGCCGTTGATGACCCCTTCGTTGATCAGGGTGTCGGTCGACGCACCCTCAAGAACGACGGCTCCATTCATCTGGCCCCGATTGAGAATTTCCAGGACCGCCCGATCGCTTATGGCCCCGCTTCTGACGGCATAGTCACCCGTGATCTCGCCGTCGTTGACGATGGACGTGAGACCGGTGATGGGGGCTATACTAATGGCGGTTGCGTCCGCAGCGCGGCCCAGTTTCTCTGCCCTGATCAACCCCGAATTATATACGGTGCTGTTTCCGTAGTTGAGCGCCACAGCAACACTGGTGTGGGAACCCGAGACAAGGATGTCTCCCGTATTGTGAATGGTCGATTCCATCGCCGTGTCGATCCCGATGGTCAGGTCGCCCTGAACGTCGATCAAGCCATGATTCACAATGTCGCCGTTGAGGCTTCTGAAGCCCCTTGCGTCGCCCGCGGCCCTGACAATGAACTCGCCCAGATTCTCGAAGCGGAACGAATGGTAGGTCGTGCCGCTAATTCCGACAGCTCCCCCGTCCCGGGCTCGATGCGCATCGAACCGGCATTATGGACCACCGTGCCTTCAGACGACGCGGGCATCGGCCTGAATACGATCAGGAAGGATGTCGTTTGATTGCTGGTGACGAAATCCAGGGTCCCGAAGTTCGTGAGCGACGGGAAGGGGCCTGACGCCGTCGGGGGCGGAAAGGGGCCAGGCCCCGTATTCACCTGGAGCGGGGGTTCCAGCCAGATGGCGATATGGGGATCGTCATCCGTGTCGCTCGTATAGCGCAGGACTTCGTCTGCCTCGATCACCATCGAGGTGTTGGTCTCATGCCAATACATCGCTTAACCCATCCCCCTCAGCAAGGTGCCGACCCGCCCCAGAAGAGCCCTCAACGGCCCTCCACCTCACCGATGAAAGCCACGCTATTCACGTCAGACGGGTAGGGGAAGGCGAAAATCGAGCCCCGGACCATGGACTGCTTATTCTCACGCAGGCCGTTGCTCCCGGGGCGCAGACGATCAGCGCAGTCGATTGCCTTCGGCGTCCCAGACCTCCACCTCGCCCAGACCCAGGGCGCGCACGCCGGCCTCGATCCGGGTCAGGTCGCCCACGATCACCCAGGTCATGGCGTCCGGGTGCAGCATGGAGGCGGCCGCACCCACTATCTCGGGCGTCAGGGCGGCGTAGCGGTCGGGCAGCGTCGTGATCCATTCGTAGGGATGCTCGAACCGCGTGACGTAGCTGAGGTAGCCGACCATCGCATTGTTGGTCTCGAAACGGTCCGACAGGGTCAGCACCTGGCCGCGACGGTACAGATCGAGCTCTTCACCACTCGGGGGCCGCACCCCGCCGATCTCGTTAAGCTCGCGGGCGATCTCGGACAGGGCGTCGGCGGTGCGGTCAGTCTGCACGCTGGTGGAGACCGAGAACACCTGCGGGCCCAAGGCGTCGCTGACATTGCTGCCGGCGCCGTAGGTCCAGCCCTTCTCCTCGCGCAGGTTCATGTTGAGCCGGGACGTGAAGCCGCCGCCCAGAATGCCGTTCAGAACATCCAGATCGAAATTGCGCGGATCCAGCCCGTTCGGCGTCACGTGACCGACCCGGATCACCGACTGGACCGAACCGGGCCGGTCCACCAGCACGACACGCGGCGCCGTCTGATCGGCGACCCCGGCGATGGTGGTCTCGCCCCGCGGCGCGGCAGGCGCCGTCCAGTCGCCGAAGCTGGCCTCCAGCGTGGCCATCAGCACGTCGAATTCGGCGTCGCCCGCAGCGAAGATCACCGCATTGTCTGGCCGGATGAAGCGCTGGTGGAAGGCGGTCAGGTCCTCGCGGCGGTAGGACCGGATCACATCCGCCCGGCCCGCCAGCGGCGCGCCATAGGCGTGGTCGGCGCCGAACATCAGATAGGTGAACACCCGGCCCGCGATGCTGGTCGGGTCGGACAGCGCCTGCTGCACGCCGGACACCGCCATGCCGCGCTCACGCTCCAGATCGGCGTCGCGGAAGGCGGGATCGCGGATGTAGTCCGACCACAGGTCGACGGTGTCGTCCAGCGCGCGGGTCAGGGCCGACACCGAGAAGCTCGTGGTGTCTGAGTCAGCCCAGGCGTACATGCGCGCGCCCAGCATCTCCTGGGCCTGGGTGAATTCCTGACCGGTCAGGGTGGTCGTGCCGTCATCCATCAGGCCGACGGTGAAGCCCTGCAGACCGGGCTTCAGGCCCTGGTCGGCGGCGCCGCCCGCGTCGAAGGCCATGACCATGTCCACCGTCGGCGTGCCGTCGCGCCGGGCGTGGAGGACGCGGATTCCGTTGGACAGGCGCCCCTCCCGCACGGGCGGCAGCACCAGTTCGGATTCCGGGCCCATGGGCGGAAGCCCGCTGCGGTCCGCGCCGTCCGGCCCCGCCGCGTACCGGGTCTGCGGCACGACGGTAAGCCGGTAGTTGGGACGGCCCAGCCACTGATTCACGGCGACCAGCACATCCTCGGCCTGAACCGCGTCGAACGCCGCCTGATCAAGCTCGAACTGGCCGGGATTGCCCTCCCCGATCGTGCCGCCCGCCAGCATCATGGCGCGCAGATAGAGGGATTCCAGCATGCGGACCGTGTCGCCATAGGTGGTGATCTTGATCCGCTCCAGCTCCTCGGCCGTGGGGCCCTCCGCGAGGAACTCGTCCAGCACCGCCTGCAGCGCCGCTTCGGCCTCGGCCTGATCGACGCCGGGCTGCAGCCGGATCTCGATGTTGAACAGACCCGAGATGGCCGCGCCTCGTAGTTGGCCGAGACGCTGTTGGCCAGCTGCCGGTCGATCACCAGCGCCTGGTTCAGGCGGGACAGACGCCCACGGCCCAGAACCGACGAGGCCATGCGCAGGGCTTGCCGGTCCTCGGCGTCGTTGCCGGGCACGGGCCAGCTCCACGAGATCGCCGTCTGCGGCACATTGTCGGCCACCACCTCGGTCCTGACCCGCTCCAGCAGGGGCGTCCATTCGGTCATGCGCCCGATGGGCGGCCCTGGCGGCACGCTGCCGAAATAGCGGGTCATCAGCTCGCGCGCCTGCTCGACCGTCACGTCGCCGGCGAGCGCCACCACGGCGTTGGACGCGCCATAGTACTGGTGGAACCACCCATGCACGTCCTCCAGAGAGGCCGCGTCCAGATCCTCCATCGAGCCGATGATGGGGTGGTGATAGGGGTGGTCGGACGGAAAGATCGCCTCGGCCCGCAACTCCGGCATCATCGAATAGGGCTGGTTGTCGCGGGTGCGCTTCTCGTTCTGCACGACGCCGCGCTGCTCATCGAGCTTCTCCTGGGTCACGGCGCCGAGCAGATAGCCCATGCGGTCGGACTCCAGCCACAGCACCCGCTCCAGCCCGCCGGTGGGCACCACCGCATAGTAGTAGGTCTGGTCCAGCGTCGTGGCGCCGTTGACCGCCGAGGCGCCGATTTCCTGCAGCGGCGGCATGTATTCGTCGTCGTGATTTTCCGACCCGTTGAACATCAGATGCTCGAACAGGTGGGCGAAGCCGGTCTGGCCGGCCGGCTCGTTCATGGAGCCCACGTGATACCAGACGGTCACCGCCACCTTGGGCGCCGAGTGATCCTCGTGCACCACGACCCGCAGGCCGTTGGGCAGGGTGAACTGCTCGTAGGGCAGCAGCGCCTGTTCGTCGGACGGGTTTGCGGCGGCGGGCGAACTGAGCATCGCCGCGGCCGATGCGAACAGCACCAGCATCATCGTCTTCATGGGGTTTCCTGACGTGGAGAAGAGAGCGGCCGGCGCGTCACGGGACGCACCGGCCTTTGGGCGTGACGATCAGAACGTGGCCGACAGACCGATGCGCAGGCTGCGGCCGCCCAGATAGGTGGCGCGGGTGAAGAAGGTCGGCGCGCCCTGTTCGCCGCCGAAGGTCTGTTCGAGGTTCGGATCCGATGTGCCGTTGAGCAGATCGTTGGCCTCCACATAGACGCGGAAGCTGCCGTAGCTGGGGCGCAGATAGTATTCCGCGCGGAAGTCCAGCGTCTCCGTGCCTTCGGTGTAGACGCTCAGCCCGCGCGGCTGGAACAGCGACAGCCCCCGCGACTGGTAGCCGTAGGCCAGCGTCGCATCGATGTCGTACTTGTTGTAGGTCAGCGCCGCCGTGCCCGAGTGGGCGGGCTGCTGCACGAACGGCAGGTCTGTGAAGGTGAAGACGTTGTCGGGGGGCGTTCCATAGCTCCAGTTGTAGCGGTCGGCGCGCGAACTGTCGGTCCAGGTGTGGTTCAGGAACACGCCGAAGCCGCCCCAGATGCCGGGCAGGAAGTCGAACCGCCGCTCGGCCTGGAACTCGATGCCCCACAGCTCGGCCACCTCGTCACTGTTCACCGGGCTGCCGCCGGTGATGAAGACCGAGGACGGATTGTTCGGATCGAAATAGGGCGCCCCGTTGAAATAGGGGTGATCCGGCAGGGTCACCGCCGCCAGGGTCGCCGGCCCGTTGGTGATGTTGGTCTGCAGCAGATTGTCGATGCGCTTGTAGAAGGCGCTGATCTTGAAGATGCCGATGCCGGAATAGTACTCGGCGCTCAGGTCGAAATTGTCCGTGGTCGCCGGCTGCAGGTTGGGATTGCCGCTGTTGATCTGCAGGATCGGCTTGACGCCTTCAGGCCCCGGAATGGGGAAGTTGATGAAGGCGATGCGCGTCTCGCTGGACAGCTGGCTGATCGCGGGCCGGGCGACCGACAGGAAGTAGCCGCCCCGGAAGATCAGATCGTCGCTGGCGCGGTAGTTGAACAGAACCCGCGGCAGGAAATCCTCCGACACGGCCTCCTCGGTGACCAGCCGCGTGAACTCGTTCTGGAAGATGAAGTCCACCCCCATGCCCCCGCCGTTCTCGGGCAGGATCGGGCCGGTGTAGACCGGGAAGTTGAGATTGGTCGCCTCAAGCCGGGTGTGGTTGAAGCGCACCCCGCCGATGATCTCGAGCTTGCCGATGTCGATCCGCCCCTGGAGGTAGGCGGCGAAATTGGTCTCCTCGGTGTTCTCGTTGCCCTGGTCGGGGTGGGGCGCGATCGGCGTGAGCGTGAGGCCCGACGGACCCCCGGCCAGGGCGCCCAGACCATCGACGAAACCGCGCAGGGCGCCTTCGCTGAGGGTGGAGAATCCGGGCTCGGACAGTCCGATGCGCGTCAGGTCCGACGGGATGAATTCGAGGCCCAGCGCCGAGACCGGGACGTTGCCGCCGATCTGGCTGCGGGTCAGATTGCTCTGGAACTCGGCGCGCTCATAAAAGCCGCCCAACTCCACATAGTTCAGCCAGCCGCCGCCCGAGGTCCAGCGCGCGCTGCCGCTGGCTGTGTACCGGTC
This sequence comes from Brevundimonas abyssalis TAR-001, assembly GCF_000466985.1. Lineage (GTDB taxonomy): Bacteria > Pseudomonadota > Alphaproteobacteria > Caulobacterales > Caulobacteraceae > Brevundimonas > Brevundimonas abyssalis. The sequence goes on along the minus strand of NZ_BATC01000048.1, from coordinate 16,574 downwards.
ATTGCTGCCCTCGGAATTGTCGAGCTGGCCGCTGGCGTTCTCGATGACGAAGGCGGACGGGTCATTGACCAGGGCCCAGCCCTGGCTGCTCAGCAGGGGCAGGGGAATGCCGCTGCCGCTGCGCGGCCCGAAGCCGGTGTGGATCACCCCGGTCTCCGGATCGACCGCTTCCGGCAGGAACAGATCCGCGCTGGCGTCGGTGTCGGGCATGCGCAGCTGCAGGCCGAAGCTGGCCGGGTGACGTTCCGTGCCGTGGGCATAGCCGGCCAGATAGTTGAACTCGAACGCGCCGAGGGTGGTCCGGCCGTTCAGGCTGAAGGTGTCGGTGATCTTCCGGACGTCGCGGTCATAGCTGTAGTTCTGCGAGCGTGAGATGCCCTCGTTGCCCGGGCTCAGGTCCAGCACCAGCTGGGCGTTCGTCTCGCCCGGCAGGACGACGTATTCGGCGCCGGTCGAGAAAGTGTCCGACAGCGAGAAGAAGTCGGTCCGCGTCTCCGCGTGCTGATAGTCGAACTTCAGATTGGTGTGGCTGGCGATCCGCCATTCGGCCGAGAGCGTCCCGGCCAGGGTTTCTGTCTCGTCGTGAAAGAAGCTGGTGACCAGCCCGCCCGGATACGCCTGATCCTCGCCTGACACGAACGGAAAGGTCTGAAGCGGATCGACGGCTTCGAGATTGGTGATCGGATTTCCGACGACGTCGAGCGGCAGGTAGCGGCCGAAGTTCAGCCGTCCGCCGTTGCTGCCCGCGTCATAGGCGATCGAGCGGGTGCTCTGGCTGCGGTACTGGACCGAAGCGCTGAGGCCGAAATTGTCGCCGAACGTGCCGGCCACCGTGCCGGAGACGAGAAAGTCGTCGCCGAAATCGTCGGGCGTGCGGTCGCCCTCCACCAGAAAGTTCGCATAGCGACGCGGACGATCCAGCGGCGACATGGTCTCGATCTCGATCAATCCGCCGGTGCCGGCGCTGTCATGGCTGGGCAGCAGGGACTTGTTGATGGTGATCCGGCTCACCGAGTCGGCCAGCAGGTTCGACAGGTCGGCCGACCGGCCCACGCCGTTGCCGACCGGCAGATTCAGGCCGTTCAGCTGGATCGCATTCATGTCGGGCTCCAGCCCGCGCACGATCACATTGGTGCCGTCCCCGGTCACCGAGTTGCGCTGAAACGAAATCCCCGGCGCGCGGCGCAGCGCCTCGGAAAAGGTGGTCCCGGTGAAATTGCCCAGCTCGTCCGCCGAGATCACATCGGCGCTGTTCTCGGCCGTGCGCTGAAGATTGAGAGCGTTGGCGCGGGCGCTGCGCGAGCCGAAAATGACCACGTCCTCGACCGTGGTGGCGTAGGCCTGGCCCAGGGTGAAGGCCTGCTGGTGCGACCCTCCGGCCGGGACGGTCACCGTCTCGACGAGAGGCTCATAGCCCAGAAAGGAGATTTCGACCGTGTAGTCGCCGGCCGGAAGCGAGGGAAAACGAAAGCTGCCGTATTGATCGACGCTGGTGGTCTGGCCCGTCTCGGCGATGCGCACCAGGGCGCCGTCCGGACTACGGGCGCCTTCGGCGATGGAGACCTGGCCGACCAGCGCGCCCTGACCCTGCCGGGCGGCCTGTCCGGCTACAGGCGCGCTGACGACGAACGATCCGCCGTCGGTGACGCCCAGCCTCAGGCCTGATCCACGCAGCATCGCGCGATAGGCGCCTTCGGCGGAATAGCTGCCTCGCAGGGCGGGTGCGGTCTTGCCGCTGACCTGGTCGCCGGAGAACACGACATTGGTGTTGGTCTGGGCGGCCACGGCGCGCAGCGACGCCTCGAGCGGCTGCGCGGGCAGATCAAAAGCGTAGAGCGCCTGCGCCTGCGCCTGGGCTGACAGTACGAGCGTGCTGGCGCTGACGGCCAGGGCGGCGAGATTACGTGAAAACATATGTCCCCCTTGGGGAGCGCGATGCATGGCTCCCACTAGGTAGACGACGTTTCGCCGCAAACCCGACACGGTTGCGACACAAAAAAATCACCGCCCCTTCATCAGCGCTCAAGGTGCAGGGTGTCGCCCTCCCGTTCGACGTTGAGGCCGTGCAGATCCGCGACGGCCTGGGCGAAGTCGGGTGCATTGGTCGTGAACACGCCCGATATGGGCAAGGCCGCCACGCGCGGATCCTCGATCACCACCTGCGGCCCGCCGTAGCGGTTTAGCTCGGTGACCGCCTCGCCCAGAGGCGTGTCGCGGAATATGGTCTGGCCTCGCCGCCACGCGGTCGCCGCCTCCACCGAAGCGGGCTCGATCCGGGTGGGCCCGGCTTCCGGTTCGGTCAGCCGTTCGCCCGGCTGCAGCAGCATCGGGGCCTCCGGCGCATCGCTCGTTCCCGCGCCTCACGGGTGACCGCCACCTCGCCCTTGATCAGGGTGACCACCACCTCGGTCCGTGTCCGCCGCACGGTGAAGACCGTGCCCAGCGCCTCGACCCGGGTGTCCCCGGCGATCACGACGAAGGGACGGTCGGCATCGTGGGCGACCTCGAACATGGCCTCCCCCCGGTCCAGGGTGATGTGGCGGCGGTCCGCGTTGAACTTCACATCGACCCGGGTGTCCGTGTTGAGCGCGATGCGGCTTCCGTCATCCAGGGTGGCCACCTGCTGCTCGCCGGGCCGGGTCACATAGTCGCCGACGGTGGCCAGAGACCACCACAGCACGCCGAAGCCGAGCACCAGCGATGCGGCCATGGCCAGCGCCGGACGCAGCCACGGCCGTCTCTCGGGCGCGGGGCGCAGGCGCGCTTCGTCCGCACTGCTGCGGGCGGCCCGAGGCAGGATGGCCCAGATCTCACTGGCCCGCTCGAACGCCGCCGCATGGGCGGGATCCTCGGCCAGCCAGGCGTCCAGGGCGTCCCGCGCGGCGGCGTCATGGTCGCCGTGCAGCCGCGCCAGCCACGCGGCGGCCTCGGCATCGATGTTGGGGGAAGACAAGCTGCGGCTCACGACGAAGTCCTCCCCTTCATCAGTTGCAACGTCGCGCGGGCCACCGTCTTCTCCACGGCGGCCACCGTCATCGCCTCCGATGCGGCGATCTCGGCGTAGCTCATGTTCTCGAGCCGGCGCTTCAGCAGGATCCGGCGCGTGCGTTCCGGCAGTTGCGCCAGATCCGCCGCCACCTGCTGCAGCCGCGCCCGCGCTTCCAGGATCCGGGCGGGATCCGGCGCTGTGTCGGCGATTTCATGCAGTTCGGCGCCGTCGGCCATGGGCATGCGGCCGCGATGGCGCTGACGGTCGATCGACAGGTTCACCGCCGCCCGGACCAGCAGCGCCTCCTGGCTACGGACCGCATGGTCACGCTGATACTGCTCCACTTTCAGAAACGCCTCGTGCACCAGGTCATCCGCATCGTGATCGGCGATACCCTGCCGTATGACGGCCCGCCGTGCCTTGCCGAGAATGTCCGCGAGCGTCGCCATGGGTACCTGCCTCACTCACTCAGACGTTCGAGGGCGGGAAATCCGACATGCAAAGCGCAACTTCAACGAGATTCAACGATCGTCTTCCAGCGACCGGGGCTCGGCGTGCGCCACCCGCACCATGCCCGGCGTCGGCACGCGATCCGCCGGACCGGCCGCCGCCCCGCACCGACGATCGACCCGCGCCTCGCAAAGCCCGCTGGCGGTCCAGTAGTACTGGGTGCGTGGAAAGCCGTCATCCCCGGAGATGACCCGGGCCAGGGTCGCCGGCCCGCCGTCCGCGCCCGTACAGGCGCTGCGCCCCGCCGCCGCCGCCCGGCCATCGACCGCGCACCAGGCATGGGCGCCCCGCGCCTCGACCGCCGTCTCCAGGAACACCGCCGTCAGCATGGCCGCCGGAACCACCAGCACCAGCCCGGCCAGCACCGCCTTCCACCGCCCTCTCGAGGCGCCCCAGGCGAACAGCGCCAACCCGGTCACGATCACCGCCGCGAGCACGCCGAACGCCCACAGCACGTCAGCCGACGGCGCACGCGTCCACACCGCCCACTCGGCGTCGTTCAGTTTCAGCCATCCCTGAAGCACGTCGCCCCCTCCCGACCGGAGGCGATAGCACGGTTATCCGGTCAGACCCGTGACCGGGGGGTCACAGCCCCTTCACGATCCCTTCCACCATCTTCTTGGCGTCGGCGAACAGCATCATGGTGTTGTCGCGGAAGAACAGCTCGTTCTCCACGCCTGCGTAGCCCGCCGACATGCCGCGCTTGACGAACAGCACCGTGCCGGCCTTCTCCACGTCCAGGATGGGCATGCCGAAGATGGGGGACTGGGGATCGGTCTTGGCGGCCGGGTTGGTGACGTCGTTGGCGCCGATGACGAAGGCCACGTCGGCGCTGCTGAATTCGCTGTTGATGTCCTCCAGTTCGAACACCTCGTCATAGGGCACGTTGGCCTCGGCCAGCAGCACGTTCATGTGCCCCGGCATCCGTCCGGCCACGGGGTGAATGGCGTATTTCACCTCCACGCCCTCCTCCTTCAGCTTGTCGGCCATCTCGCGCAGGGCGTGCTGGGCCTGGGCCACGGCCATGCCGTAGCCGGGCACGATGATGACCTTGGAGGCGTTCTTCATGATGAAGGCGGCGTCGTCGGCCGAGCCCTGCTTGACCGGCCGGGTCTCCACGTGGCCGGCGCCCGCCGCCGCCGCGTCGCCGCCGAAGCCGCCCAGAATGACGCTGATGAAGCTGCGGTTCATGCCCTTGCACATGATGTAGCTGAGGATCGCACCGGACGAGCCCACCAGGCGCCGGTGATGATCAGGGCGATGTTCTCCAGCGTGAAGCCCAGCGCCGCCGCCGCCCATCCGGAGTAGCTGTTCAGCATGGACACCACCACCGGCATGTCCGCCCCGCCGATGGGGATGATCAGGGTGGCGCCCAGGATCAGGGCGATCACGAACACGCCCCAGAAGGCCCAGACCGCCGTGCCGCCCGTGGCGATCAGGATGCCGATCAGCACCACCAGCCCGGCCGCCAGACCGATGTTGATCATGTGCCGCGCCGGCAGCAGGATCGGCGTGCCGCTCATGTTGCCGTTGAGCTTGGCGAAGGCGATCACCGAGCCGGTGAAGGTGATGGCGCCGATAGCGAGGCCCAGGCCCAGCTCGATGATCGACAGGGTCTTGATGCCCCCCGCCCCGTCGTCGATGCCGAAGGCACGGGCGCATAGACCGCCCCCACCGCCACCAGACACGCCGCCATGCCCACCAGGCTGTGGAACGCGGCCACCAGCTGCGGCATGGAGGTCATGGGCACCCGCCGGGCGATCACCGCCCCCAGCCCGCCGCCGACGACGACGCCGCCCGCGATCAGCGCCAGCGTCAGGCCGTCCAGCGCCTGGGTCCCCCACAGGGTCAGCAGGGTCACGCCGATGGCCAGCCCCATGCCCACCATGCCGAAGGTGTTGCCCCGCCGGCTGGTCTCCGGGCTGGACAGCCCGCGCAGGGACAGGATGAACAGGACGCCGGCCGCCAGATAGGCCAGGGCTGCGATGGATGCGTTCATGACGGCGTCCCCCTCATTCGTCTCAGTAGATTTCCACCCGCGCCGGTTCGGCGGGGTCGTTGGTTCCGGCGGCGGTGGGCGTTCCGTCCTTGACCAGGGCGAAGCAACCGGCCCCTCGCCGCCCGTCTTGGTCAGGGCGCACCAGGCGCGGTAGGTCGGCAGACGCCCGGCGGCGCGGCCCTGGCCCTCCAGGTCGAAGCGGTTGACCGTGCCGGTCCCGGCCATCTGGTGGGGCGGAAATCCACAGTTCAGCCTCCAGCTGGCGCCGCCCGGCGCCGCCACGGCGAAGTGCGCGCCTTGATAGGCCTCGCCGGTCTGGCGCGTGGCCTGGGCCTGGGCGACCCCGGCGACGGCGAGCACCGCAACGATCAACGCAACTCTCATCGGTCCTCCGAACCTGTCATGCCGCCGGTCCGCTTCAGCCGCCACAGGGCGGCGGCGATGAACAGCGGCGCAATCACCACCAGAATCCAGTCGAACCAGGTCATGGCCCGGTCCTGGATCAGCACCCGCACGATGATGGACGAGAACACCAGCACCATGCCGGCGTCGTGAAACCGCATCTTGGCGATGGGGTTCTTCTCGCCCACCCAGCCGTAGATCCACAGGCCGACGCCCAGGCCCGTGGCGACCCACGAGCCTGTCGCGGCCACCTGGGCCGCGTCGCCGGTCAAGCCTTCTTTTCCTTCTTCCGGTACATGGCCAGCATGCGCCGGGTGACCATGAAGCCGCCGAAGATGTTGACGCTGGCCAGGGTCACCGCCGCCACGCCCGCGCCCTTGGCGATCCAGCCGTTGACGCCGGACGCCTCCGACACGGCCGCCGCCGCGATCAGACCGCCGACGATGATGACCGAGGAAATGGCGTTGGTGACCGCCATCAGCGGCGTATGCAGCGCCGGCGTCACGCTCCAGACCACATAGTAGCCGACGAAGATCGCCAGCACGAAAATGGCCAGGCGGAAGACGGTGGGATCGACGTGTTCCATCTATCGGGTCCTCTGTTGATTATGCGGCGCGGCCGGGTCGTTGCGAACGTTCATCCCCGCGCCTCCAGCCGGGCGTCGATGCTGAGCAAGGCGCGCAGCAATCCGCCACCCAGAAGGGTGAAGATGATGATGCGTATCGCAACCCCGAGGTCGGCGCGGTGACCGCCTGCTCGAGCATCCAGGTCAGCGCCAGCATGAGGATCGCGAGCGGCGTGCCGCCGGCGATCAGGATCATCGAAAAGACCGTCAACGCCCTGCGCAGCTTCTCGCTCATCATCGGTTCGCCTCCAGCCGTTCCAAGCGGTCGTCTATGCTGAGGAGCAGCTTGATCACACCGCCAGCCAGCAGACACACCACAAGGGCATAGAGCCCTGCACCGACGGAAACCAACCCGGTTCCCAAGCGGCCGCCCGTTCCCACGCTCACCAAAGCAAAAAGCGCCATGAGCGCCACCAGAGCCGGACCGGCGACAAGAAATATCGTCGAAACCACCCTCAAGAATCCCTTGAGCCAGCGGTTCACCCCTTCACCCCCTCATGCACCACGGCCCCGCCGTGGGTGACGACGGCGGCCTTGAGGATCTCGTCCTCCAGGTCCAGGGCCAGCGCCTCGTCCTTCACCAGCAGGCCGACGAAGGCCAGCAGGTTCTTGGCGTACAGGGCCGAGGCGTCCGCCGCGATGCGGCCGGGCAGGTTGGACCAGCCGACGATGCTGGCGCCGTTGGCGGTCTTCACCACCTCGCCCGGCTTCGAGCCTTCCACATTGCCGCCCGCCTCGACCGCCAGATCGACCAGCACCGAGCCGGGCTTCATGGAGGCCACATGGGCGGCCGAGATCAGACGGGGCGCCGGGCGGCCGGGGATCAGGGCGGTGGTGATCACCACGTCCTGTTTGGTGATGTGGGTGGCGGTCAGGGCGGCCTGCTTGGCCTGATACTCGGCCGACATCTGCTTGGCGTAGCCGCCCGCCGTCTCGGCGGCCTTGAACTCCTCGTCCTCCACCGCGACGAATTTGGCGCCCAGGCTCTCCACCTGCTCCTTGGCGGCGGGGCGCACGTCGGTGGCGCTGACCACCGCGCCCAGACGCCGCGCCGTGGCGATGGCCTGCAGCCCGCCACGCCCGCGCCCATGACGAACACCTTTGCGGGAGCGACGGTGCCCGCCGCCGTCATCATCATGGGAAAGGCGCGGCCGTATGTGTGGGCCGCCTCGATCACCGCGCGGTAGCCCGCCAGATTGGCCTGGGACGACAGGGCGTCCATCACCTGGGCCCGGCTGATGCGGGGCACGAACTCCATGGCGAAGGCGGTGACGTTCGCCTTGGCCATGGCCTGGACGGTGTCCTTTTCGCGGTAGGCGTCCAGCAGGGCGACGACGATGGCGCCCGGCTTCAGGGCGCTGATCTCCTGCGCCGTGGGGCCGCGCACCTTCAGCAGGATGTCGGCCTTCGACAGCACCGCGCTGGAGTCCTTGGCGATCCTGGCGCCTGCGGCCTCATAGTCGGCGTCGGGAATGGACGAGCCCAGACCGGCGCCGGCCTCGACCAGCACCGAGGCGCCGAGCGCGGTCAGCTTCTTCACCGTATCGGGTGTTGCGGCGGTGCGCGGTTCGCCTTCACGGCGTTCGCGCGTCACGGCTATGGCGACGGCCAAGCGAATCCCCCTGCCTGTTGTTTCAGAGCAGTGGAACGTTAGGACGTTTCAGAAAGGCCCGTAAAGGCCGGGCCCGCCAGAATAACTGTTAGTGATCAGCAGGCTTGCTGCGCAGGAACCACCAGCCGGCGACGGCCAGCACCACCGCCGCGATCGCCGCGGGGAAGAAGCCGCCGTTGGGCATGAACCACACGGTGAACAGCAGCACCGCCACCGCAGTGGCCAGCGAGCCCCACTTGGTCAGGAAATTGAACAGATGCCAGGTGGCGATCTGCTCGGTGATTTCCTGCGAGCCCTTCAGATAGGCTTCGGCGTCGTGATCGGCTTCGTGGGTGTCGGCGGCCATGCGATGATCTTTCGAAGGCAAACGAGAATCTGACCGCCCTTATAGCGAGGGCGGCGCGCGGCTCAAGCGCGGTGTGTCGTCACGCCACCGCCTCGAACTCGTCGATCAGCCGCTCCAGCCGCTGGCAGCCTGTGGCCCAGAAGGCCGGGTCGCGCGGGTTCAGACCGAAGGGCTTCAGCGCCTCAACGTAGGTCTTCGTGCCGCCGCCGGCCAGAAGCTCGCGGTACAGGGGCGCAAAGCCGTCCGGGTCCTCGCGCCGCTTCTCCATCAGGGCGGCCACCAGCAGGTCTCCGAAGGCATAGGCGTACACATAGAAGGGCGAGTGCACGAAGTGGCTGACATAGGCCCACCAGTGCTCGTATCCATCGTTGAGCTTGACCGCCGGGCCCAGGCTCGCGCCCATCTCCTCCATCCAGATCTCGCCGATGCGGGCGACCGACACCTCGCCCTGCGCCCGCTCGTCATGGAAGCGGGTCTCGAAGCGGTGGAAGGCGATCTGACGCACCACGGTGTTCAGCCCGTCCTCGATGCGGCCGGCCAGCAGGCCGCGCTTTTCCTTTTCGGGGGCGGTCGCCAGCAGCCGATCGAACGTCAGGCCTTCGGCGAAGATGGACGCCGTCTCGGCCAGGGTCAGGGGCGTGTCGGCCAGCAGTGTGCCCTGATCCGCCGCCAGGGTCTGGTGAACCCCGTGGCCCAGTTCGTGGGCCAGGGTCAGCACGTCGCGCCGCTCGCCCATCCAGTTCATGAACACATAGGGGTGCCGGTCCGCCGTCACCGGGTGCGCATAGGCGCCGGACTGCTTGCCCGCCCGCGCCCGTCCGTCGATCCACGGATTGTCAAAGAACGACTTCGCCCGGTCGCCGAACTCGGCGCCCAGATCATTGAAGCTGTCCAGAACCATGGCCCGCCCCTGACCCCAGTCGAAGCCGCGCGGCGCGGTGGTCTCGATGGGGGCGTTGCGGTCCCACTGGTTCAGCTGCTTGAGGCCCATGGCCTTCGCCTTGAGCGCATAATAGCGGTGGGTCAGGCGCGGATAGGCCTCGGCCACCGCCGCCGCCATGGCGTCCACCGCCTCGCCGTCCACCTCGTTCATCAGGTGCTTCGATTGGGCCGGATAGGTGAATTTGCGCCAGCGATCCTCCAGCGCCTTTTCCTGGGCCACGGTGTTCAGCACCAGCGCCATGGTGGTGGCCCGTGACGCCAGGGCCGCGTCCAGCCCCTCGGCCGCCGCCTTGCGCCGGTCCGCCTTGGGGTCCGACAGGCGGTTCAGCGCCTCGGCCAGGGTCAGCTCGTCCTTGCCCGCCTTCACCCGCAGGGCCGCCAGGGTCTCGTCGAACAGGCGCGGCCACTGCATGGCGGCGGGCATGCGCTCGGCGATGAACCGCTCCAGCTCGGGCGACAGCTCATGGGGCTTGCTGGCCCGCACCCGGCGCAGCCACGGCCGCCAGCGCGCGGCGGCGTCATCCGCGTTCAGCGCCGCCTCGATCTCGACCTCCTCCAGCCGGTTGATCTCCAGCGTCAGCCACAGGGTCTCGGCGGCGATGGTGGTCACCTTCTGGCGGATGTCCGCCTCGAACCCCTGCGCGGCGCCGTCCTCCCGATTGGTGGACGCGGCCAGAAACGCATAGGCCCCCAGCGCCCCCAGATGGTTGGACGCCTGTTCATACAGGGTGATCGCCCGGTCCAGGCGCCCGCCCAGCGTCGCCGCGTCGCCCCGCGCCGCCTCCAACTGGCCTTCCAGCGCGTTCAGCTCGGCGGTCGCCTTGCGCCCCGCCTCCAGATCCGCCGCCACCCGGTCGTCGGTGGGCGAGGCGTAGAGGTCGGACAGATCCCAGAGGGGAGCTTCGGTCGGGGCCGCATCGGGCTTGAAGGGGGCGTTCATGGTCCCTGTTCTGGTGATCCGGAACGCCCGGCGCAATGGCGGTTCCGAAAACCGCCAGCCGGATCGCCCCCGTCGCGCTACGCCATCCGGGCTTCCACGGAGATGTCTCATGTTCAGGATCGTCGGCCTGCCCCTCGCGCCCTTCGCCCCCCTTTTCGCCCTGCCGGATCAGGCGTTGGCGGACCGGGGCGCCCGGCGCGTTCCCGTCACCCGCGTCGGCGTGGCCCCCTGCCGCGTCAGCCTCGCCGACGCCCGGCCCGGGCAGTCCGTCATCCTGCTGAACTACCCGCACCTGGACGACCCCGCCTCGCCCTTTCGCGCCTCGGGTCCCATCTATGTGTCCGAGAGCGCCCGGGACCATGCGCCGGACGTCGACCATGTGCCCGCCATGCTGGCCACGCGGCTCCTTTCGGCGCGCGTCTACGACGGTTCGAACATGATGATCGACGCTGATGTCATGGAGGGCGAAACCCTGGCCGGACGCCTCGCGAACTGGTTCGCCGACCCCGAGGTGCGCCATGTCCATCTCCACGCCGCGCGGCGTGGCTGCTATCTGGCCAGGGCCGAGCGCGACTGACCCTTCCCTCCTGTCCCCTTTTCAGGCCAGATGCGGCGGAAAGACGGGGAAACAGCATGACCATCTTCGGCGCCAACGAGATTGCGGATCGCGGGCCGGATGACCGGAGTCTGGGCTGGACCCGGCTGGTCATCGGCCTGATCCAGGGCGCGGCCCTGCTGGGCCTCTATCTCTCCCTTGAAAACCGGGCATGGCCCGCCACCGTCCCCGGCCTGTTCGCGCCGCTGGTGCTGATTTTCGCCTGGCTGCCCATCGTCCTGCTGGGCGCCGTCGGCCGGATGCGGCTTCGCACCCTCCTGATCTGGGGACTCGCCGCAGCGGCGCTTCTGGCGCTCATGGGCTGGTGGAGCGTGACCTGGGGCGTGCGGCCCGACGGACTGAACGAGCCCCTGGCCGCGCCCATCGTCTTCGCGGCCTCGGCGGCCATGCTTTTCATCGCCCACCATCTGATCCTGCCCGCCGACCGGGCGCGGCGCTGGCTCGCCCCCTATCCCGCCTATTTCGACACGGCGTGGAAGGCCGGGGTGCAGCTGGCCCTGTCGGTCGCCTTCACCGGCGCCTTCTGGGTTCTGCTTTTCCTCGGCGCCGGGCTGTTCAGCGTCATCGGCCTGAACTTCCTGCGCGACCTGCTGGGTCAGGAATGGTTCTCGATTCCCGTGACCACCCTGGCCTTTTCCGCCGCCGTGCATCTGACCGATGTGAAGGATGGGCTGATCCGGGGCGTGCGCACCGTGGCCCTGATGCTGCTGTCCTGGCTGATGCCGGTGATGACCCTGATCACCGCCGCCTTCATCCTGGCCCTGCCCTTCGCGGGCGTGGGCCGTCTGTGGGACGAGGGCTACGGCACGAGCCTGATGCTGTCGGCGGCGGCGGCCCTGATCATCCTCATCAACGCCGCCTATCAGGACGGCGAGCCCGACGGCGCGCCGCCGGTGGTGCTGCAGTGGGCCGCGCGGATCGCAGGCGTGCTGCTGGTTCCCCTGATCGGCCTGGCCCTGTGGGGCCTCGCCCTGCGCATCGGCCAGCACGGCCTGACGCCCGAGCGCATCATCGCCGCCGCCTGCGTCCTGGTGGGCGCGGTCCACGCCGTCGGCTACGCCTTCGCCGCCGTGAAGCCCGGCCCATGGATGCGCCCGCTGGAGCGCACCAACATCATCGGCGGGGTGGTCGCGGTCGTCGGCATCCTCGCCCTGTTCACCCCCCTCGCCGACCCCGCCCGCCTGTCCGTCGCCGACCAGATGCGGCGGCTCGAGACCGGCCGGGTGTCCGCCGAGGAATTCGACTACGCCTTCCTGCGCTTTGACGCAGGCCGGTCAGGCCGGGCAGCGCTGGACCGGCTTGCGGAATCCGACGATCCTGAGGTTGCGCGCCGGGCGGGTGAGACTCAGACTGTGGAAGACCGCTATCAGGTGTCGCCCACCGAGAGTCCGCGTCCCCAGAATATCCGCATCGAGGTCAACCCGGCGGGAACTACGTTGCCGCCCGCCTTCCTTGAGCAGGTCGCCGAGTACGACTGGTTCATTCAGCTGTGCACCGAAGACAACGTCTGCCAGGCCAGAATGAGGGATATGGATGGTGACGGAACAGATGAAATACTGATCGCCTATGCTTCGCATCGGTCTGGTGTGTCGCTGTTCAAGCTTGAGGGTGACGGCCAGTGGATGGAATGGGCCGACTATCGCGCCCCTGACGACACGGCTTGCAATGGTGAGGACATCGACCCGAGAAACGCGCTGCGGGAGGGGCGGCTGGAGACGGTCGACCCGCTATTCCCCGATCTTGTTGTCGACGGCGTGCGTATCAGGCCCCAAGGCGTTTTCCAGCCGTATTGCGGTGACGGACCTGATCGCGCGCCCGCGTTGCCTTAAACCCGATCTTCACCCCCTTCGGCCTAAAACCGTCCCGAAACGAGCCAGTCCCGATCAATGAGGACCGGCCGCACGGTTGATGATGAAGGGTGGCTCCCATGGCCAAGACGGTGCTGGTCGTCGATGACGACCCGACCCAGCGCAGGCTGGTGCAGGCGGTTCTCGACCGCGAAGGCTACAACGTCGTCCACGCCGAAAACGGCGGCGAGGCCATCGACCGCATGACAAAGGGCGGCGGCGCCGACGTGGTCCTGCTGGACATGGTCATGCCCGGCCTGTCGGGCATGGAGACCCTCGCCGAAATGCGCACCGCGGGCGTCCGCGCCCCGGTCATCATCCTGACCGCGTCCGGCGGCATCGACACCGTGGTCAAGGCCATGCAGGCCGGAGCCCAGGACTTCTTCGTCAAGCCCGCCAGCCCCGAACGCATCCTCATCTCCATCCGCAACGCCCTGCAGATGGGCGATCTGGTGGCCGAGGTGGGCCGCGTCCGCCGTCAGGTCTCGGGCCGGACCTCCTTCGACGACCTGGTGGGCGACAGCGCCCCCATGCGCATGGTCAAGTCGCTGGGCGCCCGCGCGGCCAAATCCAACATCCCGGTCCTGATCACCGGCGAGAGCGGCGTCGGCAAGGAAGTCATCGCCCGCGCCCTGCACGGCGCCTCGTCGCGCGCCGGCAAGCCCTTCGTGGCGGTGAACTGCGGCGCCCTGCCCGCGAACCTCGTCGAATCCATCCTGTTCGGCCACGAGAAGGGCGCCTTCACCGGCGCGGTCGACAAGACCCTGGGCAAGTTCCGCGAGGCGGACGGCGGCACCCTGTTCCTGGACGAGATCGGCGAGCTGCCGCTGGACATGCAGGTCAAGCTGCTGCGCGCCCTGCAGGAGAGCGAGATCGACCCGGTGGGCGCCAAGCGCCCGGTCAAGGTGGACGTGCGCATCGTCTCGGCCACCAACCGCGACCCGGAGGCCCAGGTGAAGGCCGGCGCCTTCCGCGAGGACCTGTTCTACCGCCTCAACGTCTTCCCCATCGAGGCCCCCGCCCTGCGCGCCCGGCGCGAGGACATCCCGGCCCTGATCGACCACTTCATCGCCCGCTTCAACGCCGAGGAAGGCAAGCGGGTGGCCGGCGCCGCGCCCGACACCCTGGCTTTGCTGACCGCCTTCGAATGGCCCGGCAACGTGCGCCAGCTGGAGAACGCGGTCTATCGCGCCATCGTTCTGGCTGACGGCCCGTGGCTGCAGCCCCACGACTTCCCCGCCATCTCAGGCGTGGCCGCGCCCATGCCCGAGGCTGAGGCCAGTCCCGACGCGCCCCGCGCCGAGCACGCCCTGTCCGACCTGGCCCTGCCCGACGCCCCGGTGCGCATCATCGACGACAAGGGCCACCTGCGCACCCTGGAAGACATCGAGCGCGACCTGATCCAGCACGCCATCGAGGTCTATGCCGGCCACATGTCCGAGATCGCCCGGCGCCTCGGCATCGGCCGCTCCACCCTGTATCGCAAGGTGCGCGAACAGGGTCTGGAAGGCGTGCTCCGCGACGCGGGCTGAGCCCTCGATCGCCGATAACGGGCCGAAATTTCGCCGTTGCAATCATGCCGCGACGGAATCGCCGCAATTGACGCGTTAGACGGTCATTGAACCGGGGGGTCGGCAAGGTTCGCGGCCCAGACGAACTCCCCGGCCCTCCCCAACCGGATACGCATACATGTCTCTCTCGACCACCGCCCTGACCGGGCTGGCCGCGCTGCTCGTTCAATCCGCCGGCGTTCCGCAGGACGCCGGCCAGGACCCGATCCTCGAGGAGGACGGCGTCACGTCTGTCTCGGAGCTCATCATCGTCGCCCCGCGACGTCGCGGCGACGTGGACACCGACATCGCGCCCGAGCTGGAGCTGGACGCCGCCGACATCCAGGCCTACGGCGCCTCGGACATCTCCCAGCTGCTGGAATTCCTGGAGCCGGTCACCACCAGCTCGCGCGGCGGCTCGCCGGTGTTCCTGGTCAACGGCCGGCGCATCTCCGGCTTCCGCGAGATCCGGGGCCTGCCGTCCGAGGCCATCGAGCGGGTCCAGGTCCTGCCCGAGGAGGTGGCCCTGCAGTTCGGCTACCGCGCCGACCAGCGGGTGGTGAACTTCATCCTCAAGAATCCCTTCCGCTCGACCACCACCGAGGTGGAGTTCCGCGGCCCCACCGCCGGGGGCCGCTCGGGCTATGAGGTCGAGGCCGACATCCTGCGCATCGACGGCGACAACCGCTGGTCCATCGACATCGAGCACGAGCGGGACACCGCCCTGTACGAGACCGAGCGCGACATCGTCCGCGACCCCGGCACGACGCCCTACGACCTGATGGGCAACATCTCGGCGCCCATGTTCGGCGACGAGATCGACCCGGCCTTCTCGACCGCCGTGGGCGAGACCGCCATTGTAGCCCCCGTGCCCATGGGCGGAACCAGCCTGGCCGACTTCGCCGGCGCCTACGGCCCGCCGGGCCGGGGCGCCCTCAGCGACTGGCGCACCCTGCAGCCGGAAACCGAGCAGAACTCCATCTCCGCCACCCTCAAGCGCGGCCTGCCCGGCGACATCCAGGCGACCATCAGCGCCGGTCTGGAGGACGAGACCAGCGAGCGCTTCAACGGCCTGCCGGGCCTGGCCCTGACCGTGCCGTCGGGCGTGGGCGGCTCACCCTTCTCGCAGGATGTGACCCTCTACCGCTTCCTCGACACGCCCGAGGCCCTCAGCTCCCGCACCGACAGCCTGCAGGCCGAACTGGGCCTTCTGCTGGACGGTTTCATCGGCGACGACTGGCGCTGGAGCTTCAACGGCGAATACACCCGCAACGAACGGGACACCTTCACGGGCCGGGGCTTTGACGTCACGACCTATCAGGACCGGCTGGACGCGGGGGATCCCACCGTCAGCCCGTTCGGCCCGCTGACGGGCGCCGACTTCACCCGCCTGCCCGACGACCTGGCCAACTCCGTGACCAGCCGTTACAGCGGCGAGGCGGTGTTCACCGGGCCGTTGACCGAGCTGCCCGCCGGCGACCTGCGCTCCACCTTCACCTTCGGCGCCGACCGCCAGACCCTGGAGTCCTGGTCCCTGCGTTCGGGCGTCGAGACCGAGCGTGAGCTGTCCCGCGACCGGCTCAACGCCCAGACCAGCTTCGACATCCCGGTCTTCGAGCGCGACGAGGAGAGCCCGTCGCTGCTGGGCGATCTCTCCCTCAATCTCAACGCGGGCTATGAGGACGTGTCGGACTTCGGCGGCCTCGACACCCTCGGCGTCAATCTGAACTGGAGCCCGGTGGACCGACTGTCCTTCCTGACCGGCTACACCCGCCAGGACCAGGCCCCCAGCATCGCCCAGCTGAACGATCCGGTCATCGCCACGCCGAACACAGCGGTGTTCGACTTCTCCACCGGAGACACGGTGCTGGTCACCCGCACCACCGGCGGCAACCCGGACCTGGACGCCGCGACCCGCTCGGTCTGGCGTGCCGGCTTCAACTGGCAGCCGCTGGAGGACGAGCAGCTTCGCATCACCTCCACCTGGACCCGCACCTCCATCCAGAACGAGGTCAACGGCTTCCCCGCCGTGACCGCCGCGCTGGAGGCCGCCCTGCCGGACCGGTTCACCCGCGACGGCGACGGAACCCTGATCGCGGTGGATGCCCGCCCGATCAATTTCGCCGAGGTCGAGCGCCAGGATCTGCGCACCGGCTTCACCTTTTCGCGCACCTTCGGCCAGCCGACGCCTGAAAC
>NZ_BATC01000049.1 GCF_000466985.1 Brevundimonas abyssalis TAR-001 | reverse complement strand
GGTCCCCCTCCCCCATACGCTTCGCTTTGGGGGAGGATTAGATGCGCTCCCCCCAGGCCATCGCCGCTGATCCGGCGGTCAACGCCTTCGTCATGGCCAACGCGGGTTCGGGCAAGACCACGACCCTGGTCAACCGGGTGGCGCGGCTGCTGCTGGCCGGGTCGGCGCCGGGCGCGATCCTGTGCCTGACCTTCACCAAGGCGGCGGCGGCGGAGATGCAGCGGCGGCTGTACGAGCGGCTGGGCGACTGGGCGGTGGCGGGGGACGCGCGGCTGCGCGACCAGCTGGCGGCGCTGGAAGAGCGCGCGGCCGACAGTTTCGACGCCCATGACCTGTCCCGGGCCCGCGCCCTGTTCGCCCGGGCGCTGGAAACGCCGGGCGGGCTGAAGATCCAGACCATCCACGCCTTCTGCGAGCAGCTGCTGCGGCGCTTTCCGGTGGAGGCGGAGGTGTCGCCCCTGTTCCGGGTCATCGACGAGGCGGAGGCCGCCGACATCCGCCGTCGGGCGCGCGACCGGGTGGCGCTGGCCGACGACATTCCGGGGCTGGCGACCGCCTATCTGCACATGGCGGGCAAGCTGTCCCAGCCCGACTTCGAGGCCATGTTCGACCGCTTCGAGGCGAAGCGGGCGGAGCTGACCGACTATGTGGCCCAGGACGGCGGCGCGGCGACCCTGCAGGACCGGGTGGCGGCCTCGGTGGGGCTGGACGCATGGATCGAGCCGGAGGCGGCGGAGCGGGCGGCGGTGACGGCGCCGGGCTTCGACGCAGCGGCCTGGCTGAACGCGGCGGCGGCCTGCGCCCGGGGCGGCGAGAAGGGCGACCAGCCCATGGGGCTGAAGCTCCAGGCCGTGGCCGAGGCGGTGCTGAACGGCGACGCGCCGGTGGATGCGGTGCGGGAAATCTTCTTCACCGGCGCGGGCGAGCCCCGCAAGCGACTGGGGACCAAGGCGGTGGACCCCGCGACCCTGGACTGGCTGGCGCGCGAACAGGCGCGGCTGGTCGAGATCTTCGAGCGGCGCGGGCGGCGCGGGTGGCGCTGGATACGGTCTCGGCGCTGGTGCTGGCCTACGCCTATGGCCGGGCCTATGAGGCGGCCAAGGCTGTGACCGGGGCGCTGGACTTCGCCGACCTGATCCAGCGGGCGCGCCATCTGCTCACTGACGGGCCGGGCGCGGCCTGGGTGCTCTACAAGCTGGACGGCGGCGTCGACCACGTGCTCGTGGACGAGGCCCAGGACACCTCGCCCGAGCAGTGGACCATCGTGCGGGCCCTGACCGCCGAGTTCTTCACCGGGGCCGGTTCGCACGACGGGGCCGCGCGCACCGTCTTCGTGGTGGGAGACGAAAAGCAGTCGATCTTCTCGTTCCAGGGCGCCGCGCCCGAGCGGCTGGCGGCCGAGGCCCAGGACTATGACCGGGCCATTACCGGGGTGGGCGGGGTGTTCCAGGGCGTGGAGCTGCTGCAGTCGTGGCGCTCCACCGCCGAGGTGCTGGCCGCCGTGGACGCGGTGTTTGCCGAGCCGGACCTGGCCCGCGCGCTCAGCCCCGGCCGGGGCGAGTCGGGGGAGGGCGCCGCGGCCCTGATCCGGCACCAGGCCGCCCGCGCCGACGGGCTGGCGGGGACGATCGACCTGTGGCCGCCGCTGCAGGACGAGACCGACGAGGAGCGCCGCGCCTGGGACGAGCCGCTGGACGCCTCCACCGCGCGGGGCGCCCGCCGTCGCGTGGCCGAGCGCATCGCCGACGAGATCAAGGCCTCGGTGGAGGCCGGGCACGCGGTGCACGACAAGAAGGCCGGGCTGCGCCCCATGGACTGGGGCGATGTGCTCATTCTGGTGCGTAAGCGCGGGCCCATGTTCGAGGAGGTGCTGCGGGCGCTCAAACAGCGGGGCGTGCCGGTGGCGGGGGCGGACCGCCTGACCCTGTCGGCCCATCCGGTGTTTCAGGACTTGCTGGCGCTGGGCCGGGTGGCCCTGCATCCCGCCGACGATCTGACCCTGGCCGGGGTGCTGCGCTCGCCCCTGTGCGACCTGTCGGAAGAGGCCCTGTTCGATCTGGCCCACGGCCGTGAGGGTTCGCTGTGGCGCGTGCTGAACGGGCGGGCTGAACTTGATCCGGCGCTGGCGGCGGCGCGGGATCTGATCGCCGATTTCCGCGATGCGGCGCGCAGCCTGACGCCGTTCGACCTGTACGGGCGCTTGCTGAACCGGCTGGACGGGCGGTGCCTGAGCGTGCGCCAGCGGTTCCTGACCCGGCTGGGGTCCGAGGCGGCGGACGCCATGGACGCCTTCCTCGATCAGGCCCGCGCGGCGGAGGGGCGCGGTCCGGCGGATCTGGAGCGGTTCTGCCACCTGCTGGCGTCGCTGGACCAGACCATCAAGCGCGAGATGGACGAGCCGCGCGGCGAGGTGCGGGTGATGACGGCGCACTCGTCCAAGGGGCTGGAGGCGCCGGTGGTGATCCTGCCCGACGTGATCTTCGAGGAGCCCCGTGGCGACGCCCTGCTGGAGACGGACGCCGGCGCCTTCCTGTGGTGCGGCTCGTCCGGCGAGGACTGCGCCGCCTCGCAGACGGCGCGGGACGCGCGCAAGCGGCGGGGCGAGGAGGAGTCGCTGCGGCTGCTGTACGTGGGCCTGACGCGGGCGCGGGACCGGCTGATCGTCACGGGACGCTACGCCTCCAACCGCAAGCTGGAGAACCTGAAGGCTTGGTGGGCGCCCATTCTGGCCGCGTTCGAGCGGCTGGAGGGGGTGCGCGAGGTTGAGACGGCCACGGGCGCGGCCCGGCGGTACGGGGCCGACCCGGTGGCCATGGCCCGGAGCGCTGCGCCGGCGATCACCGCCGCCCCGCCGCCCGCCTGGCTGACCACTGCGCCGCGCGCCGAGGCGTCGGAGCGTCGCATGGCCCCGGGCCGGATGGAGGACGCCGCGCGCACGCCGGCGCCGTCGCCCCTGTCGCGGGTCGGCGGGGGGCTGGGCCGCTGGCGGCGCGGGGAGCTGATCCACCGGCTGCTGGAGCGGCTGCCCGACGTGGCGCCCGAGCGGCGGGATGCGGCGGCCGTGACGCTGCTGGCGCGCGAGCCGGATCTGGACGACGCGCAGAAGGCCGAGATGGCGGCGGCGGCGCTGGGGGTGCTGGACGACGCGCGTTTCGCCGAGGTGTTCGGCCCGGCCTCGCGGGCGGAGGTGGCGCTGTCGGGATCGGCGCCGGAGCTGCCCCCGGGGGTGGTGGTGTCGGCGCGGCTCGACCGGCTGGTTGTGACGCCCGAGCGGGTGCTGGTGATCGACTTCAAGACCAACCGCCCGGCGCCGGACCGCATCGAGGAGGCGGACCCGGCCTATGTGCGCCAGCTGGCGGTCTATTGGGCGGTGCTGCGGCGGCTGTATCCTGACCGGACGGTTGAGGCCGCGCTGGTGTGGACCGACGGGCCGCGCCTGACGCCGGTTCCGGAAAGCCTGATGCGGCAGGCGCTGGGCGAGGCCCGTGGTTGACCCGGGGCTCCGGCGTCCCCACATCGTGACCCGCGCCGGAATCGCCTTAAACTGACCGGCCGCTCAGGAGATTGTTCATGCCCACCCTCAAGGTCACCGACGACAGCTTCGAAGCCGACGTCCTGAAAGCGTCCAAGCCCGTGCTGGTCGATTTCTGGGCGGAATGGTGCGGTCCGTGCAAGCAGATCGGCCCGGCGCTGGAGCAGATCGCCGACGACTACGCCGAGCAGCTGACCGTGGCCAAGATCAACATCGAGGACAGCCCCATGACCCCGTCCAAACTGGGCGTGAAGGGCATTCCGACCCTGATGCTGTTCAAGGACGGCCACATGGCCTCCATGAAGGTCGGCGCCATGCCCAAGCAGAAGATCATGGAATGGCTCGTCGAGGCCGGAGCCGCGAAGCCGGCGGAATAAGCGGCTGGAAACGGTCGGCCCGCCCCGCTAAGGAGCGGGCATGACCCTTCCCCCCATCCGATACGACGTCTGCGCCGTGGGCAACGCCATTGTGGACGTGCTCGCCCCGTGCAGCCCCGAATTCCTGTCCGCGCGCGGGCTCCAGCCCGGCTCCATGCAACTGGTGGACGAGACCCAGAGCGCCGCCCTGTACGACGACATGGCCGCGGGCGTGGAGGCGTCGGGCGGTTCGGCGGGCAACACCGTGGCGGGCGTCGGCTCCTACGGCGGGCGGGCGGCCTATATCGGCAAGGTGTCCGAGGACACCCTGGGCGACGTCTTCGCCCATGACATCCGTGCCGCGGGCGTGGCCTTCGACACCCCGCGTCTGGGCGAGGGGCCGTCCACGGGCCGCTGCCTGATCAACGTCACCGACGACGGCCAGCGCACCATGTGCACCTTCCTGGGCGCGGCCAACCAGCTGACCGCAGACGACATCGACCCGGAGATGATCGGCGAGAGCGCCATCGTCTATCTGGAAGGCTATCTGTTCGACCCGGCGCCCGCCCGCGCCGCCTTCGAGCGCGCCGCCGACATCGCCCACCGGGCCGGGCGCAAGGTGGCCATCACCCTGTCGGACACCTTCGTGGCGGCCCGCTGGCGCGCGGAGCTGCTGGCGTTCATCGAACAGTCCGCTGACATCGTGCTGGCCAATGAGGCCGAACTGGGCGCGCTGTACGAGACCGAGGACTTCGACGCCGCCTGCAGCCGGCTGGCGGCGATGGTCGAGGTGGCCGCCGTGACGCGCGGGGCCCAGGCTCGGTGGTGATCAAGGGCGACCAACGGGTGGCGGTCGACGCCTTCCCCGTGGACAAGGTGGTCGACACCACCGGCGCCGGGGACCAGTACGCGGCGGGCTTCCTGCTGGGGCTGGCGCGAGGCCTGTCGCTGGAGGAGTGCGGCAGGCTGGGCTCTCTGGCCGCCGCCGAAGTCATCGCCCACTGGGGCCCGCGTCCCATGACCAGCCTGGCCGATCTGGCCAAGGCCCGGGGCCTGAAGCTCTAGCGCTCGGCGAACGCCACCCGGGCGGCCCCCAGCAGGGCGGCGTGCTTGTGGGTGATCACCCAGGTCGGAATGTCGGCCATATAGTCCTGGAACCGGCCCTTGCGCTCGAACCGTTCGCGGAAGGGGCTGGCCTTCAGGAAGGGCAGGATGCGCGGGGCGATGCCGCCCGCGATATAGACCCCGCCGCGCGAGCCCATGGTCAGGGCGATGTCCCCGGCCGCCGCGCCCAGAATGGCGCAGAAGCGGGCCAGGGTCGCGCCGCAGACGCTGTTCGGGTTCTCCAGCGCCGAGCGCGTGATCTCGGCCGGATCGTCGATGTGGCTCTCGCGCCCGTCGATCTCGGCCAGGGCCCGGTGCATGTTCAGCAGGCCCGGCCCGCAGATCAGCCGCTCGATGGAGACCCGCTCATAGCGGCGGCGCAGGATGCGCAGGATTTCGTCCTCGACGGCGTCGCCCGGGGCGAAACAGGCGTGGCCGCCCTCGGACGGCAGGGCCATTTCATTGCCGTGGGTGTCGCGCGCCAGCCCGGCCACGCCGAAGCCGGTGCCGGGGCCCAGCACCGCGATGGCCGAATGGGCGTCGCCTTGCGCGGGACCGCCCAGGCTTTCCAGACAGTCGTCCGGCACGATGGGCGCGCCCCAGGCGAGGGCCTCGAAATCATTGATCAGGCGGATGGGGTCCAGACCCAGGGTCGCCAGCTCGGCCTCGGACACCTGCCAGGGCGAGTTGGTCAGGTCGATGGCGCCGTCGGTGACCGGCCCGGCCACCGCGATGATCCCGCCCGTGGGCTTGACCTCGCAGCCGTCGATGAAGGCCCGCACGCCCTCCAGAAAGGTGGGATAGTCGGCGCCGAGGAAGCTTTCGTGATGCTCCAGCACCGGGCGCCCGTCGGTCCAGCGGGCGATGGCGAAGCGGGCGTTGGTGCCGCCCACGTCCCCCACCAGCAGGGTGCGGTCATCGGTGCGGGTCGGACTGGACGGGATCATCAGGCGTCCACCGTGCGGTCAACCAGATTGGGGTCCTGCGGGGTATCGTCGCGCGCGGGTCCGCCTGTGGCGAAGTCGAAACAGACCGAGGCGCCGTCCTCGGCCGCGCCCACCACATGGCGGAACGCCGCGAACAGCTCGCGGCCATAGCCCCAGGCCGAGCCCTCGGCATAGGCCTGCGGGCGCGGGGCCATCGGGCGATCCTCGAAGCCGTCGGCTCCGACCACGGTCAGGACCCCGTTCTCGGCGTCCAGCCGGATGACGTCGCCGTCGCACACCTTCGCCAGGGCGCCGCCGTCCAGCGCCTCGGGGCTCAGGTGGATGGCGGCGGGGGTCTTGCCCGAGGCGCCGGACATGCGGCCGTCGGTGACCAGCGCTACCTTGAACCCGCGATCCTGAATCACCGACAGGGCCGGGGACAGGCTGTGCAGCTCCGGCATGCCGTTGGCCTTGGGTCCCTGAAAGCGCAGCACCACGATCACGTCGCGGTCCAGCTGTCCGGCCTTGAACGCCTCCAGCACGTCTTCCTGACTGTCGAACACGGCGGCGGGGGCCTCGACGATCCGGTTCTCCGGCTTGACCGCCGAGACCTTGATCACCGCCCGGCCCAGCGCGCCCTTGACCAGCCGCAGGCCGCCGTCCTTCTGGAACGGGTCCGAGGCGGGGCGCAGGATCTCGGGATCCAGCGTCTCGGTCACCCCGTCCTTCCAGACCAGCACGCCGTCCTCCAGCATGGGCTCCTGAAAATAGGCCTCGATGCCCCGGCCCATGATGGTGGTCACATCGCTGTGCAGATAGCCGGCCCGGGCCAGTTCGCGGGTGACGAAGGCCACCCCGCCGGCCGCCTGGAACGCGTTCACGTCGGCCGAGCCGTTGGGATAGACCCGCGCCAGCAGGGGCGTGACCGACGACAGCTCGTCCATGTCGGTCCAGTTGATCAGCACGCCCGCCGCGCGCGCCATGGCCACCAGATGGATGGCGTGGTTGGTGGAGCCGCCGGTGGCCAGCAGGGCCACGATCATGTTGACGACGGACTTCTCGTCGATGACGTCGGCCATGCGGCTCTGGCCTTCGCGGGCCAACTCGACCGCCCGTTTCGCCGCCGCCGCCGTCAGGGCGTCGCGCAGGCCCGTCTCCGGGTGCACGAAGGCGGTCGACGGCAGGTGCAGGCCGCCCACCTCCATCATCATCTGGTTGGAATTGGCCGTGCCGTAGAAGGTGCAGGTGCCCGGCGAATGGTAGCTGCCGATCTCGCTTTCCAGCAGGGTCTGGCGCTCCACCTTGCCCTGGGCATAGAGGGCGCGGACGCGGGCCTTCTCGGCGTTGGGGATGCCCGACGGCATGGGCCCGGCGGGGGCGAAGACCACGGGCAGGTGGCCGAACGCCAGGGCGCCCATGAACAGGCCCGGCACGATCTTGTCGCAGACGCCCAGGCACAGGGCCGCGTCGAAGGCGTCGTGGGTCAGGGCCACGCCGGTGGACATGGCGATGACGTCGCGGCTGAACAGGGACAGCTCCATGCCCGGGCGTCCCTGGGTGACGCCGTCGCACATGGCCGGGACCCCGCCCGCCACCTGGGCCGTGGCGTTGGCCGCGCGCGCGGCCTCGCGCACGATGTCGGGGAACCGCTCGAACGGCTGGTGGGCCGACAGCATGTCGTTGTAGGCGGTGACGATCCCCACATTGGGCTGGCTGCCCGACATGGCGTTCAGCTTGTCCTTGACCGGGGCGCCGGCGAAGGCGTGGGCCCAGTTGGCGCAGGACAGCTTGGCCCGGCCGGGCGTGTTGCCGGCGGCCCAGTCCATGCGGCGCAGATAGTCCGCGCGGGTCTCGCGGCTGCGTTCGATGATCCGCTGTGTGACGGCGGCGGTGACGGGATTGAGGGGCATCAGCTTACTCTGTCCAGAGGACCTCGAGAGGGGCGCCGCTCGCGATCAGGGCGGCGATGGGCTGGACGGCGGGATCGCCCGCCGCCTCGGCCTCGAAGACCGCGCGCTTCTTCGCGCCGGTCAGGGCCAGCACCACGCGGCGGGCGCGGGCCAGATAAGGGATGTTCAGGCTGATCCGCTCCTGCGGAGGGGCCATGCCGTCGCGGCCGGGCGGCACGCCGAAGACGGCGGGCTCCAGCGCCGTGGTCAGCAGGGTCTTCAGGGTCGGACTGCCCGGAAACATGGAGCAGATATGCCCATCCTCGCCCATGCCCAGCAGCACGGCGTCCAGCGGCCCCTCGGCCTGCAGCGCGCGGGCGGCCAGGGCGGCGGCGCGGTCCACGGTCACAGCGGCATGGTGCAGGGGGATGAAGCGCGCGGCGGCGGCCGGGCCGGTCAGCAGGGTCTCGCGCATCAGCCGGGCGTTGGAGTCCGGCGAGCTTTCCGGCACGTGGCGTTCGTCCACCAGGGTGACGGCGACCTTCGACCAGTCCAGATCGGCCTGGGCCAGACGGCGATAGATGGGCGAGGGCGTCGACCCGCCCGCGCCCGCGAACAGGGCCTTGTCGCCTTCGCCCAGCGCAGCGGACAGGGCGTCCGACAGACGTCCGGCGCAGGCGTCGGCCCAGCCGTCCTTGTCCGGGAATATCTCGATCCGGATATCACTCATTCCACGCCCGTCCGTTACGGCTCATCAGATCGAAGGCGCCCGACGGCCCCCAGGTTCCCGCCTCATAGGCTCGGGCTTCATCTCGGCGGCGCGCCAGGCGGCCGAGACCCCGTCGACCCACTCCCACGCCTTCTCCGCCTCGTCCCGGCGCACGAACAGGGTGGAGTCGCCGTTCAGGGCGTCCAGCAACAGGCGCTCATAGGCGATGCGGCGGCGCGGCGGGCGGCCGCTCTTGCCCTCCATGCCCCAGGACAGGGACATGCGGATGGGCTGCAGCCGCATCTTCGCGTCCAGTCCCGGCGCCTTGTTCATCACCGACAGGGACACGTCCTCGTCGGGCTGCAGGGCGATGACCATGCGGTTGGCCACGATGTCGCCGCGCCCGTCGCCGTCGAAGATGGAGTGGGGCACCGGCTTGAACTGGATGACGATCTCGGTGCGCTTGTCGGGCATGCGCTTGCCGGTGCGCATGAAGAACGGCACCCCGGCCCAGCGCCAGTTGTCGATGTCGGCGCGCAGGGCGACGAAGGTGTCGGTGTCCGACGCCTGGCCGCGCTCCTGCTCGTAACCCTTGACCGGCTGGTTCTCGACGCTTCCGGGCGTGTACTGGCCGCGCACAGTGACCTTCTTCGCGGCCGCCTTGGTGATGGGGCGCAGGGACCGCAGCACCTTGACCTTCTCGTTGCGCACCGAGTCCGGGTCCATGTCCGAGGGCGGCTCCATGGCCACCAGACACAGCAGCTGCAGCATGTGGTTCTGCAGCATGTCGCGCAGGGCGCCGTACTCGTCATAGTACGGCCAGCGGTCGCCCACGCCCGTGGTCTCGCCCACGGTGATCTGCACGTGGTCGATGGACAGGTTGTTCCACAGGGGCTCGAAGATCACGTTGGCGAAGCGCAGCGCCATCAGGTTCTGGACCGTCTCCTTGCCCAGATAGTGATCGATGCGGAACACCCGGTCCTCTGTGAAGGCGGCGGCCACCGCCTGGTCGATCTCGCGGAAGGTCTTCAGGTCGCGGCCGACGGGCTTCTCCAGCACGATGCGGGTCATGGCCCCGGTCATGCCGATGGCCTTCAGCGCATTGACGATGGGCGCGTACAGCGACGGCGACACGGCCAGGAAATAGGTGAGGTCCTCGGTCCCGGCCCTGTCCCTGAGCGCAGTCAGGCTGTCGGGATCGGTGGCGTCCATGGCCAGATAGTCGATCCGCTTCGACAGCCGGTCGAAGGCCTTGGCGCTCCACTGGCCGTCGGCCTCGGCGCGGGGCTGGACCCACTCGCGCACGCTGGCCAGATAGGCGTCGCGGCTGTCCTCGCTGCGCGCGGCGGCGATGACCGTCAGCCCCTCGGGCAGCAGGTCGTCGTGCTCCAGAAAGTACAGCGACGGCAGCAGCATGCGCAGCGCCAGATCGCCGCCTCCGCCGAACAGAACGAGCGTCGGCATTCGCGCCTCACCTTCACCAGTTGCGTGGATGGACCCGTCTTGGGGGATTTCCACGCCCGCGCCAACCGGACCAATCGGCTTTGAAACATCAGTTTATGCGCTGACACCGGTTTCCGTGAGCCCGCAGCGCAAGATTTCGCTCAATCTGGATCAGTAGGTGAGCCGCAGCCCCGCACGCACGGTGCGCGGGGGGCCATAGCCGGGCACGCCGTCGCCGGTGCGGGCGACCTCCACATCCTCGTCGAACAGGTTGTCGGCGGCCAGATAGAGGACGGTGCGTGTGTTGGCCCGCCACTCCGCCCGGGCGTCCAGAACCAGGGCCGGGTCCAGTTCGCGGCTGTTCAGATCATCGTCGAACCGGCGGCTCTCGTAGCGGGCGCGGGCCGACAGACCCAGGCGGTCGGACGCACGCCAGTCGATCCCGGCGGTGGCGCTCCAGATGGGCGCCTGGGCGGGACGCAGCCCGGTCAGCTGGGGCGCGTCGGTCCCGCCGTCCATGCGGGCGTCGGTGGCCGACAGGGCGCCGGACAGGGTCACGGTCTCCAGCCGCCAGCGGGCCTCCACCTCGACGCCCGTGGCCTCCACGGTCCCGGCGTTGCGGCGCTGGCGCAGCACACCGCCCGCGGGCACGAAGCCCGCCACGGGGAAGACGCCGGGTCCCTCGCCGATGGTGACGTTGACGATGGCGTCCTCGATCTCGTTGTGGAACACCGTGGCCGTCAGATCGACCGCGCCGCCGCTCCACGCCAGACCCGCCTCGACGCCGCGCAGCACCTCGGGCTCCAGCTCGGGATTGGCTTCGGTGATGTCGTTGCCGACGCGGAAGGGCCGGTGCAGCTCGTTCAGGGTCGGGGGCCGGAAGCCGGTGTAGGCCGCCGCCCGCGCCGCCCAGCCGCCGCCCAGATCCCGCCGTGCGGCCAGACGGGCGCTGACCACCTCGCCGTCGCGGTCGGGCGAGCGCTGGTCCAGCAGCACCACATCCGTCGCCGTGTTGGTCTCCAGCCGGCGGCCGTTCTCGTTGCTCCATCGGTCGGCGCGCAGCCCCCCGGCGACCAGCCAGGGTCCGCCGGTCCAGGAGCCCTCGGCATAGGCCCCGGCGATCAGGGTCTCGCCGCCCGCGATGCGCTGGCGGTTGAACGCGTTCACCTCGCGCACCTCGCCCTCGGTGCTGCGGACGTCGGCGCCCACCTCCCACTCCAGCGATCCGCCCCAGCGCTCGGCGGCGCGGCGCAGGGCGAAATTGGCGCCCAGCCCGGTGGCCGGGGTGGCGTACTGATTGTTGGCCAGCGACGCGCTCGACCGGTCGTCGGCCACCGACACGAAGGTGTTGCTGAGATCGCTGTCGTGACGCCACATCTGCGCCCGCCAGCCGAGGCGGTCGGCGGTGGGCTGGCGCGCCGCCGTCAGGCTGTAGATCTGGCCGCTGGATTCCGCCCGCGCCCCCTCCAGCCCGGCGCCGCGCTCGTCCTCCCAGGCCCCGAAGCGGGCCGAGACGGCGATGTCGTCCGTGGCCGCCCAGTCGGCGCGCAGGGCCCCGCCCAGGCTCTCCAGATCCGTCGGCGTGTCCGCCGCGCCCCGCTCCGGGCCGCGCACGGGCACATAGCCGTCGCTGTGTTCGTACAGCCCCGAGGCGGTCAGGGTCAGCCGGCCGAACCCACGCGATCCCGACCCGGACAGGCGCGCGCCGCCGCGTTCGGCGACCGAGGCGTCCAGCACGGCCCCGGACTCGCGCTCGCGCATCACGATCACCCCGGTCAGGCCCCGGCGCCGTAGGGGCCCGCGCCGGACCCGCGCACGATGTCCAGACTGTCGAGGGACTCCGGCGCGATCTGCGACCAGATCACCCAGCCGCCGAACGGGTCGTTCAGCGGCACGCCGTCCATGGTCACCAGGGTCCGGCCCGCGCCGGACGGGGCGATGGACCGCAGGGATATGCCTTGCGTCGTCGGATTGGCCGACAGGCTGGACGTGCGGCGGAACAGCGACACGGCGGGCACGCCGGTCAGGGCCTCGTCCACCCGCTGGCTGGCCTCCAGGTCGTCCTGATCCAGCCGGATGACCGCAAAGGCGGCGTCGCCCGCGGCGGGGGGCAGGCGGGCGGCGGTGACGACGATCTCGTCAACGGTGCCGGGCGGGGCGGGCGGGACGTCGGCTTGAAAAATGACGGGCTCCGTCGGGAAGGCTGGATGTGAGGGTGACCTGTCGAACAGATGGAACGGACGAGCGTTCCCTCAGTCCCGGCGTCGAGGCGCTTCAGCAGGTCGGCGGCGAACTCGGACAGGGTGTCGTCCCGGGCGCCCATGATCAGGATGCGGTCCCCGGGACGGGCCATCCGGATCAGGCGCTCGCCGCAGGCCGCGCGGTCGGGCAGGGCCTCCGCATGACGGCCCGCCGCCGCGATGCCGGTCGCGATGTCGCCCGAGCCGACGCTGCGATCGGTGGTGCCGCCGTAATAGACCGGCTCGGGCATCAGCAGCACGTCGTCGGGGCTCATCAGCCGCGCGAAGACGTCGATGAACTCGGCCTTCATCAGCTTCAAAGGGCCGAAGCCGTGGGGCTGGAACAGGATCAGCAGGCGGCCGGGAAAGGCGTGCAGGGTGTTCAGGGTGGCGGTGATCTTGTCCGGGTTGTGGGCGAAGTCGTCGATCACGGTGACCCCGCCCGCCTGACCGGCCACCTCCAGACGACGGCGGATGCCCGAGAAATCCTTCAGCGCCGCCACCGCGTCGGCGACCGGCACGCCCAGCGCCTTGACCGCGCCGACGGCCGCCAGCGCATTGGCCGCATTGTGGGCGCCCGGCACGCGCAGCTCGGCGTCATGGGCCGCGCCGTCTTTCTCGATCAGCCGGAAGGTCATGCCGCCGGCGGTGGGCGCCAGATCCACGGCGCGCAGGTCGGCCCCCGGATGGTCCAGCGCGAAGGTGATTGTCGCCGACGCCTGTTTCGCCACGGCGGGCGTTTCGGCGTCGTCCAGGTTCAGCACCGCCGTCGCCGCCCGGCCCGCGAAGCCGCCGAACAGGGCGCGCAGCTCGTCCATGGACTTGTGATCCAGCGAGACATTGGAGATCACAGCCACGGTGGGTTCATAGCGGGCGATGGAGCCGTCGGACTCATCCACCTCGCTGACGAACAGGTCCGGCCCGCCGATCAGGGCGCTGGCGAAGGGCTGGTCGGGCTGGACGAAATTCTTCATCACCGCGCCGTTCATGACGGTGGGCGCGCGCCCGGCACGGTGCAGGATCCAGGCGATCATGCCGGTGATGGTGGACTTGCCGCTGGTGCCCGCCACGCCGACGCTGGTCCCGGCGCCGTTGAACAGCTCCGACAGCAGCTGGGGCCGGGTCAGGATGCGTGCGCCTGCGGCCTTCGCGGCGCGGATGTCGGGCACCGTGTCCTCCACCGCCCCGGTGGCCACCACCACCTGACCGGCGCGCACGCCCGATCCGTCCTGGGGATGCAGGGTGAAGCCGTGGCCGCGCAGCCAGTCGAACTTCTCCGGCGTCCGGCCTTGATCCAGCGCCCGGTCGGAGCCTTCCACAGCGGCCCCGCGCGCCTTCATGATCAGGGCAAGCGGCAGCATGCCCGAGCCGCCGACGCCGCAGAAGAAATAGGACTGGTCTTGATTCATGCGCCGCGAACCCCGAAGGCTTGAAGCGCCTGACTAGCACGGCGCGCCCGCAGCGCCAGAGGATTGCGCGACAGAACATGGCCACCCCGAACAAGCCCTTCCGCATCGGCGTCGTGGCCGCCAGCTCGCGCTTCGAGCGGGAGACCGCCGTGCTGGCGCAGGAGATGGTGCGCGCGCTGCATCCCGACGGCTCGGTCGAACTGAAGTTCCACCCCGCGTCCTTCGGCAAGCACGGCCATTTCGCGGGCGACGACGCCGGCCGGGCCAGGGCTGTTCTGGAGATCGCCAACGACCCGACCCATGACGCGGTCTGGTTCGCCCGAGGCGGCTATGGATCCTGCCGCATCGCCGAGGCGGTGATGGCCGGGGTCAACGATGCGGCGCGCAAAAAGACATACATGGGCTACTCCGACGCCGGATCGATTCTGGCGGGGCTGTACCGGCTGGGGTTCGAGCAGGTGTTCCACGGGCCGATGGTGCAGGACCTGCGCCGGTCTGACGGCAAGATCGCCTTCGCCCGCGCCCTCGACTGGCTGGTGCGGCGGGACAAGGCGGCGCTGGAGCCCGCCGTCCTGACCGGCGGCGCGCCCACGGCGGCGTTCAACATCACCATCCTCAGCCAGCTGCTGGGCACGGCGCTGGAGCCGGACCTGACCGGCCATGTGCTGATGCTGGAGGAGGTGGGCGAGGCCGACTACCGCACCGACCGCGCCATGTTCCACATCACCGGCCAGCCCGCGATCCGCCGCGTGGCGGGCATCCGCCTGGGCCGGGTCAGCGACGTCACCCCCAACGACCCCGACTTCGGCCTGACCTCGGAGCAGATCGTGCGCTACTGGTGCGACCGCTCGGGCATTCCTTATCTTGGCCGCGCCGACATCGGGCATGATTCCGCCAACCGCATCGTGCCCTTCGGACCGTTGACCTGAGCCCTTCCAGGGTCGATCAGGGGAGATCGCAATTTGAAGGGGCGAGCAGGCTTGGCCGACTCCCGCAAGGACAGAAAGGGCGCCGTCACCATCCATGACGTGGCGCGCCGCGCCGGGGTTTCGCCCATGACCGTGTCGCGGGTCATGAACGAGGCGCCCGGGGTCAAGGACGCCACCCGCAAGACGGTGCAGGACGCGGTGGAGGCCCTGGGCTATGCGCCCAACGCGGCGGCGCGCAGCCTGGCGCGTCAGGGCGGCGGACGCATCGGCCTGCTCTACTCCAACCCGTCCGCCGGCTATCTCAGCGAGTTCCTGGTGGGGGCCCTGGACGGCGCCCAGAAGACCGGCGCCCTGCTGCTGATCGAGAAGTGCGACCCCAATCCGGAGAGCGAGCGCGCCGCGGTGGGCCGCCTGATCGCGGGCGGCGCCTCCGGCGTGATCCTGCCGCCGCCCCACGGCGAATCCTACGCCGCCCTGTCGGAGCTCAAGGACGGAGAGGTGGCCGTGGTGGCTGTGGCCGCCGGGCGTTTCCGCTCGGACGCCAGCGCCGTGCGCATCGACGACTTCGCCGCCGCCGCCGAGATGACCCGGCACCTGCTGGAGCTGGGCCACCGCCGCATCGGCTTCATCAAGGGCGCCTCCAACCAGACCGCCAGCGCCGAGCGCCTGCTGGGCTTCGAGACCGAGATGCGCGCGGCCGAGCCCGCCGCCACCGCCCTGATCGAGGCGGGCGAGTTCACCTATCGCTCCGGCCTCGAGGCCGCCGAGCGCCTGCTGTCGGCGCGACGGCCCCCGACCGCCATCTTCGCCTCCAACGACGACATGGCCGCCGGTGTCCTGACCGCCGCCCACCGCAAGGGGCTGGACGTGCCGGGCGCGCTGACCGTGGTCGGTTTTGACGACACCTCCATCGCCACCGCCGTCTGGCCGGAGCTGACCACCGTCCGCCAGCCGGTGGCCGAGATGGCCGAGGCCGCCGTGCGCATCCTCAGCGACGACATCCGGGGGCGGGGCCAGGCGCGGAGCGACGCGCCCGTCGACCGGCTGGTGACCCACACCCTGGTCGTGCGCGACTCCTGCGGGCCGGCGCCGACCGCCGACTGACCCCCTGATCGGGCCGCCGCGTGATGGCTCTTGACACCGACGGTCAGCCCTTTGATGTTACCGCTAACAGAAACGACCGCGCCGGTGGGCTCGCCCACCTCACGCGACGGCGGGGGAAATGACCAGTATTGTTGAATGCCTTGCGGCGGATTGGGACGCCGCGACCCTGATCGGACGGATCGAACTGCCCGAAGGCCCGACGCCCGTACGCGTCCGCGAGGGCCGGGTTCAGGACATTTCCGGTTTCGCCCCCACCTGCGCCGACGCGCTCGCCCGCGCCGATGACCTCGCCGCCTTTGAGGGCCGCGATCTCGGCGCCCTGGCCGACATGGAGTTCGCCACCGTCTGGGGCGGGCCGTCGCCCGATGCGGTCAAGCTGCTGTCGCCGGTCGATCTCCAGTGCGTGAAAGCATCGGGCGTGACCTTCGCCGTCTCGGCCGTGGAGCGGGTGATCGAGGAGCGCGCCCGCGGCGACGCCGCCGCCGCCGACGAAATCCGCAAGGCCCTGAAGGACAAGGTGGGCGCCGACCTGTCGGCCGTGAAGCCCGGCTCGGAACAGGCCGCCGCCCTCAAGACCGCCCTGATCGCCGACGGCCTGTGGTCCCAGTATCTGGAGGTCGCCATCGGCCCCGACGCCGAGATCTTCACCAAGGCCCCGATCCTGTCCTCGGTGGGCTGGGGCGACTATGTGGGCGTGCGGTCGGACTCGGCCTGGAACAACCCCGAGCCCGAGGTGGCGGTGGTCTGCGATTCCACCGGCCGCATCCTCGGGGCGACGCTGGGCAATGACGTCAACCTGCGCGACATCGAGGGCCGCTCGGCCCTGCTGCTGGGCAAGGCCAAGGACAACAACGCCTCTGCGGCGCTGGGACCGTTCATCCGCCTGTTCGACGACGGCTTCACCCTCGACGACCTGCGTCAGGCCACCATTTCTCTGGAGGTGGTCGGCGACGACGGCTTCGTCATGAAGGGCGAAAGCTCCATGAGCCTGATCAGCCGTGATCCGGTGGAGCTGGTGGGCCAGACCATCGGCAGGCACCACCAGTATCCCGACGGCCTGATCCTCTATCTGGGCACCATGTTCGCCCCTATCGAGGATCGCGATGCGCCCGGCGGCGGCTTCACCCACAAGCCGGGCGACCGGGTGCGGGTGTCCTCGCCCCGTCTGGGCGTTCTCGACAACAAGGTGACCACCAGCGACCAGGCCCCGCCCTGGACCCTGGGGGTCTCCGGACTGATGCGTAATCTGGCCTCCCGCGGCCTGCTTGGAGGCGCGCGATGAGCGAAGCGATCTATCCCTCTCTCAAGGACCGGCTGGTGGTCATCACCGGCGGCGGCTCGGGCATCGGCGAGGGTCTGACCGAGGCCTACGTCCGGCAGGGCGCGCGGGTGGTGTTTCTGGACATCGCCGAGGCGCCGTCCCGGGCGCTGGAGGCGCGTCTGGCCCATCAGTCTCCCGCGCCGGTGTTCCGGCCCTGCGACCTGACCGACCTGGACGCGCTCAAGGCCTGTTTCGCGCGCATCGAAGCCGAACACGGCGAAGTGGACGTGCTCATCAACAACGCCGCCAACGATGATCGTCACCGGGCCGACGCCGTCACGCCCGCCTACTGGGACGAGCGCATGGCGGTGAACCTGCGCCACCAGTTCTTCGCCGCCCAGGCGGTGGCCCCGGCCATGCGTCGACGCGGCAAGGGCGTGATCCTGAACCTGGGCTCCATCTCCTGGCATCTGGGGATGCCGGACCTGTCGCTGTATGAGACCGCCAAGGCGGCCATCGAGGGCATGACCCGCGCCCTGGCCCGCGAATGGGGCCCGGACGGGGTGCGCGTGGCCTGCATCGTGCCGGGCAATGTGAAGACCGAGCGCCAGATGAAGTGGTACTCGCCCGAGGGCGAGGCCGAGATCGTGGCGGCTCAATGCCTGACGCTGAGAATCGAACCCAGGGACATCGCCGCCATGGCCCTGTTCCTGTCGTCTGATGACGCCCGCGCGATCACCGGGCATGAGTATTTCGTGGACGCAGGCTGGAGATAGCCAGGCGTCTCAACCGGGGTCGGGAGAACCCCATCGGGAGGACTGAGGCATGACGGATGTAAATCAGGCGGGGGCGCCGCCTTCCGCCGAACTCGAGCGAACGAACATGGGGCTGGTCATCCTCACCGTGCTGGTGGCGACGATCGGCGGCTTCCTGTTCGGCTACGACAGCGGCGTCATCAACGGCACCGTGGAGGGCCTGCGCCAGGCCTTCAATTCCGAAGAGGTGGGCACCGGGTTCAACGTGGCCTCCATGCTGCTGGGCTGCGCCATCGGCGCCGCCTTCGCGGGCCGCGCCGCCGACGTCTGGGGCCGCCGCACCATGATGATCGTGGCGGCGGTGCTGTTCATCGTCAGCGCCTGGGGTTCGGGCATCGCGGGCACCTCCACCGAGTTCGTGATCTACCGCATCCTCGGCGGTCTGGCCGTGGGCGCCGCCAGCGTCATGGCGCCCGCCTACATCTCCGAGATCGCCCCCGCCCACATGCGCGGCCGCCTGACGACGATCCAGCAGATCGCCATCATCTCGGGCCTGTTCTTCTCGTTCCTGGCCAACTACCTGCTGGCCAATACGGCGGGCGGATCGACCACGGAATTCTGGCTGGGCTTCACCACCTGGCGCTGGATGTTCTGGGTGGAGCTGATCCCCGCGGTGATCTTCTTCTTCGCCCTGTTCCTGATCCCCGAAAGCCCGCGCTTCCTGGTCATCAAGGGCAAGCACGAAAAGGCCACCGAGGTGCTGGGCCGCCTGTTCGGGCCGAAGGCCGCCGGCCTCAAGGTGGCCGAGATCCAGCAGTCCCTGACGGCGGATCACAAGCCCCGCCTTTCGGACCTGATCGACCGCAACAAGGGCGGCATCCGCATGATCGTCTGGGCCGGCATCGGCCTGGCGGTGTTCCAGCAGCTGGTGGGCATCAACATCGTCTTCTACTACGGCGCGGTGCTGTGGCAGTCGGTGGGGCTGAGCGAAAACGACGCCCTGATGATCAATGTGCTGTCCGGCGCCCTGTCCATCGCGGCGGTGGTTCTGGGCCTGCTGGTGATCGACAGGCTGGGCCGCAAGCCCATGCTGCTGGTCGGCTCGGTGGGCATGGCCATCACCCTGGGGCTGGTGGCCTACGCCTTCTCCACCGGGACCTTCATGGCCTCGGGCACGGTGCTGGAAGCCGGCACGGTGCTGAACAACGGCACGGTCTATGACGCCCAGACCACCCTCTCATCCAGCTTCCTCGACCTCACGCCCCAGATGGGGCTGCTGGCGCTGGTGGCGGCCAATATCTATGTGATGTTCTTCAACTTCAGCTGGGGTCCGGTCATGTGGGTCATGCTGGGCGAGATGTTCCCGAACCAGATCCGCGGCTCCGGCCTGGCGGTTTCGGGCTTCGCCCAGTGGATCGCCAACTTCGGCATCACCATGAGCTTCCCGATCATGGCCGCCGGCATCGGCCTGACGCTGACCTACGGCTTCTACGCCCTCAGCGCCCTGGTCTCGGTGTTCTTCGTCCTGGCCCTGGTCCACGAGACCCGCGGCAAGGAACTGGAGCAGATGACCGGCTGAGCCGCCGGTTATCGACACGAACGGGCGGGGCCGAACGAATTCGTCGTTCGGCCCTCGCCTGATTTTGGAATGTACTGAAGGCCCGCGACCTCCCCGGCGCGGGCCACAAAGGAGACACGCCATGTCCGACACCCTCGAACTCTCCCACTGGATCAACGGCGAGAAGGTTTCGACGGACCGGCCGTCCGAGAGCCTGAACCCGTCCGACACCCGCGACGTGGTGGCCCGCGTCCCCGACGGCGGCGACGCCGAGGTCAATGCGGCGGTGGACGCCGCGCGCGCGCCTTCGGCGGCTGGGCCGACGCCTCGCCCGAGGTGCGCTCGGACGTGCTGGACAAGGCGTCCAACATCCTGATGGAGCGCCGCGAGGAAGTGGGCCGTCTGCTGTCGCGCGAAGAGGGCAAGACCCTCGCCGAGGGCATCGGCGAAACGGCGCGCGCCGCCCGCATCCTGAAATTCTTCGGCGGCGAGGCCCTGCGTCTGCACGGACAGAACCTGATGTCGACGCGGCCGGGCGTGGAGGTCCAGACCTACCGCCAGGCGGTGGGCGTCTACGGCCTGATCACGCCCTGGAACTTCCCCATCGCCATCCCGGCCTGGAAGATGGCCCCGGCTCTCGCGTTCGGGAACACGGTGGTGATCAAGCCCGCCGGCCAGACCCCCGCCACGGCCGAGGCGCTGGTGGCCATCCTCCATGAGGCGGGCCTGCCCAGGGGCGTGGTCAACATGATCATCGGCCGGGGCCGCGTGGGTCAGGCCATCGTGGACCACACGGGCGTGGACGCCATCAGCTTCACCGGCTCGCAGGGCGTCGGCGCGGGCGTGGCCCTGGGCGCGGTCAAGCGTCAGGCCCGGGTGCAGCTGGAGATGGGCGGCAAGAACCCGCTGGTGGTCATGGACGATGCAGACCTGGACCGGGCGGTGCAGATCGCCCTGGACGGCTCCTTCTTCGCCACCGGCCAGCGCTGCACCGCCTCCTCGCGCCTGATCGTGCAGGACGGCATCCACGACAAGTTCGTCGCGGCCCTGGCGGAGAAGGTGAAGGCCCTGCGCGTGGGCGACGCCCTGGACCCGGAAACCCAGATGGGTCCCGCCGTCTCGGAGGACCAGATGGAGACCTCCTACCGCTACATCCAAGTGGCCAGGGGCGACGGCGGCCGCGTCGTCACCGGCGGCGACCGCATGCAGCTGGAAAAGCCCGGCTGGTACGTGCAGCCGACCCTGATCGCCGACACGGCGACGGACATGCGCATCAATCAGGAGGAGGTGTTCGGCCCCGTCGCCTCCACCATTCGGGTGAAGTCCTACGAGGAGGCCCTCGAGGTCGCCAACGGCGTGGAGTTCGGCCTGTCCGCCGGCATCGTCACCACCAGCCTGAAGCACGCCCGCGACTTCCAGCGGAATGCGCGCGCCGGCATGGTGATGGTCAATCTGCCCACCGCTGGGGTGGACTATCACGTGCCCTTCGGCGGCTCGAAGAAGTCCAGCTACGGCCCGCGCGAGCAGGGCTTCGCGGCGGTGGAGTTCTTCACCCAGACCAAGACCGCCTACTCCTGGAGCTGACGGTGTCGGCGCCCGAACTGATCTGGGACCTCAGGGCCGAGCTGGCCGAGGGGCCGGTGTGGGATGCGGACCGGCGCTGCGTCTGGTTCGTGGACATCAAGGGCCGGACCCTGAACCGCTACGGCGTCGATGACGCTGGCAAGCAGAGCTGGTCCGCGCCGGACCAGATCGGCTTCGCCCTGCCGGCCGAGGACGGGTCGCTGATCTGCGGCGTGCGCGGCGGCCTGTACCGGTTCGACGTGGCGACGGGCGCGTTCTCCCTGCTCCAGACCGTGGAGCAGGACCGGCCCCGGAACCGCCTGAACGACGGCTTCGTGGCCCCGGACGGATCCCTGTGGTTCGGCTCCATGGACGATTCCGAACAGCAGAAGACCGGCGCCCTGTATCGCTGGGCGGCGGGTGCGCTGACGCTCATGGACGACGGTTACGGCGTCAGCAACGGCCCGGCCCTGAGCCCGGACGGGACCGTGCTCTATCATCACGACACCCTCGACAAGGCCGTCTACGCCTTCGACCACGCCGACGGCGCCATCGCCAACAAGCGCCTGTTCGCCACGACCGTTGACGGTTACGCCGACGGCCCGTCGGTGGACTCGGCGGGCGTGCTGCACGTGGGCCTGTTCGGCGGCTGGGGCGTGGGCCGCTGGGCGCCCGACGGCGGCTATCTGGGCAAGATCGACTTCCCGGTCTCGGCGGTGACCAAGGCCACGTTCGGCGATGACGACCTGAAGACGCTCTACTGCACCACCGCCTGGCTGGGGCAGGACGACGAGACCCGCGCCGCCCAGCCCGCGGCAGGCGGTCTGTTCCGCCTCCGCGTGGACACCCCCGGCCTGCCCCAGAACCGGATCCGCCTGGGCTGACCGCCCTAGTGATTATCCCTTGGCGCGGGCGCGATGGTGTCGACGATGCGGTGGTATTTGACGCTGTTCTCGAGGGTGGCGCCGGTCTCGAGCTGGCCGGTGAGGCCGCGCTGGATCTCCTGCCAGGGGGTCTGGGAGGCGGGATAGGCATAGCCGCCGGCGGCCTCCAGCGCGGCCTTGCGCGCGGCGATCTCGGCGTCGGGGACCATCAGGGTGACGGTGGAGGTGTTCAGGTCCACCCGGATGCGGTCGCCGGTCTTCAGCACCGCAATGGTCCCGCCCGCCGCCGCTTCCGGCGAGGCGTGCAGGATCGAGGGGCTGCCCGAGGTGCCCGACTGGCGCCCGTCGCCGATGCAGGGCAGGGCGGTGACGCCCGCTTTGATCAGGTGGGCGGGCGGACGCATGTTGACCACCTCGGCGGCGCCGGGATGGCCGATGGGCCCCGAGCCGCGCATCACCAGCACCGAGCGTTCGGTGATGCCCTCGGCCGGGTCGTCGATGCGGTGGTGGTAGTCCTCGGGCCCGTCGAACACGACGGCGGTTCCCTCGAAGGCCTCGGGGTCGTTCGGATCGGAGAGATAGCGCTCGCGGAACTGGGGGGAGATGACGCTGGTCTTCATCACCGCCGAGTCGAACAGATTGCCCGATAGCACCACGAAGCCGGCCTCGGCCATGAGCGGGTCCTCGAAGGGCCGGATCACGTCCGGCAGGACGATCTGCGCGCCCCGGCAGTTCTCGCCGAGGGTCTTGCCGTTCACGGTGGGCGCGTCCTCACGGATCAGCCCCTGACCCATCAGCTGATTGACCACCGCGGGCACCCCGCCGGCC
>NZ_BATC01000050.1 GCF_000466985.1 Brevundimonas abyssalis TAR-001 | reverse complement strand
CACCCCCCAGCAGACGGAGCTACCCCTGTGAACCGCACACACATCCTCGCCACCGTGTTGGCGACCACCACCATCGCCGGAGCCGCGCTCGCGCCGGTCACGCCCGCCGCCGCCCAATGGACGGTGTTCGACCCCACGAACTACAGCCAGAACGTCCTGACAGCGGCTCGTACGCTCCAGCAGATCAACAATCAGATCACGGCGCTGCAAAATCAGGCTGCCATGCTCCAGAACCAGGCGCGCCAGCTCCAGAGCCTGGACTTCTCCTCGATCGACCAGATCAACCGCTCGATGCAGCGCATCGATGCGTTGATGGGCCAGGCGCAGGGCATCGCCTTTGACCTCGATGCGACCGATGCGGCGCTGCGCGATCAGTTCCCCGAGGCGTTCGACCGGGCGATGTCCACCGACGACATGGTCCGGCAGGCGCAGGCGCAGTTGCAGGCGGCGACGCGGGCCTTCCGCCAGACCATGCGCCTGCAGGCGCAGGTGGCGGAGAACATCCAGTCGGACGGTCCCTTGCTGGCCGAACTGATCGCGCAGAGCCAGGGCGCGGCCGGGAGCCTTCAGGCGCAGCAGGCGACCAACCAGCTTCTCGCCGTCTCCGCCCGCCAGCAGCTCCAGCTCCAGTCGCTGATGGCCGCGCAGTACCGCGCCGAAGCGATCGAGCAGGAGCGCCAGCGCCAGGCGATGGAGGCCGCCCGCGAGCGCACCCGGCGCTTCGTCGGCTCCTCCCGGGCCTACACCCCCGAATAGGTCGCAGGCGATGGACCCGGCCCCGGACTTCAATATCATCGACCGCTTCATGGCGGCGTTCGTTGCCTACATCGACAGCGGGTTCGGGCTGCTGGGGCCGGACGTCGCCTTTCTCACCACCGTCCTGATCGGCATCGACATCACGCTCGCCGGCCTGTGGTGGGCGATGGACGGCGACCGGGACGTGATCGGCCGGTTCATCAAGAAGATCCTCTATGTCGGACTCTTCGCGCTGATCCTCAGCAACTTCCAGTTCCTGAGCGATGTGATCTACCGCAGCTTCGCCGGTCTCGGCCTCACCGCCGGAGGCAGCGGCCTGGCGGCCGACGACCTGTTGAGGCCCGGCCGGCTCGCGAGCGTCGGCTTCGAGGCCGCGCACCCCCTGATCGAGGCGATCGAGGACATGATGGGGTTCCCGCAGGTGTTCGGCCACCTCATGACCGTGGTGATCCTGCTGGTGGCGTGGCTGCTGGTGGTGCTGGCCTTCTTCATCCTCGCCATCCAGCTTTTCGTCGCGGTCATCGAGTTCAAGCTGACCACGCTCGCCGGCTTCGTGCTGGTGCCCTTCGCGCTGTTCAACAAGACCAGCTTCCTCGCCGAACGGGTGTTGGGCAACGTCATCGCCTCGGGCCTCAAGGTCATGGTGCTGGCGGTCATCGTCGGTATCGGCACCGGCCTGTTCGGCGGCTTCATCGAAGCGGGCGGCGGCGAGCCTGACACGGCGTCCGCCATGACCCTGGTCCTGGGCGCGCTGTCGCTGCTCGGCCTCGGCATCTTCGGACCCGGCATCGCGGCGGGTCTGGTGACCGGCGCGCCCCAGCTTGGCGCCGGCGCCGCCATCGGCACGGCCGCAGGCGTGGCGATCGCCGGCATCGGCGGCGCGGCGATCGGAGCGCGGGCGCTCGGCGCAGTCGGGTCCGCCGGGATGGGAGCCATCAAGGCCGGGACCGCGATGGGATCGGCCGCGCAGGCGTCCTACCAGATCGGACAGGCGGGCGCAGGCAGTTCGAGCGTCGCCGCCGGACTTGGCGGTGTCGCCGGTGCGGCGGGCGGCGCGGCCCGGCAGGGTGTCGGAGCGGTCGCGAACCGGATCGCCCAGCCATTCCGAGACAGCATCCAGAGCGGCCGTGACGCCGCCTGGAGAGCGACGGGAGGCGCGCCGCCTGCCAGCACCGCGTCAGCGGGTGCGGTCGGTGCGGGCGGCGCAACGGGCTCAGCGGGGTCGTCCGGCGGCGCCGCAGCCGGCGGCGATGCTGCCGGTGGCGGCGCGCCTGTCGGCGGGGCGGCCCCATCCACTCCGCCCGCCTGGGCCCGGCAGATGCGCGGCGAACAGACCCGGCGCTACCGCCATCAGATGCTGCTGCACACGCTGAAGGACGGCGACCGCGGCGGCCTTGGCATCAACCCCAGCCTCAAGGAGGACTAGATGCTCTTCAAACGTCCGCTCCAACGCTATGGCCGCACGCCCGAGCCAGAGACCCCCTACAGCCGAGCCGGCCAGCTCTGGGACGAGCGGATCGGTTCCGCCCGCGTCCAGGCGCGCAACTGGCGACTGATCGCCTTCGGCTGCCTCGCCCTGTCCGGCGGCCTCGCCGTGGGCAATGTCTGGCAGTCGATGCAGAGCCGGGTCGCGCCCTATGTGGTCGAGGTCGACCGGCTGGGGGAGGCGCGCAGCGTCGCTCCGGCCGTGCAGAACTATCGCCCGACCGACGGCCAGATCGCCTGGCACCTCGGCCGGTTCATC
Source organism: Brevundimonas abyssalis TAR-001 (assembly GCF_000466985.1). GTDB lineage: Bacteria > Pseudomonadota > Alphaproteobacteria > Caulobacterales > Caulobacteraceae > Brevundimonas > Brevundimonas abyssalis. Next base: position 19,303 of record NZ_BATC01000050.1, on the reverse strand, counting down.
ACCCAGGTCCGCTCTGTCTCGATCGATCCGGTGCTGGTGCGCGAAAACTGGCTGGGCGCCTACGACTTCGCCACCGATCGCGCGGCGATCTTTCTCAACGAGCACGCCCGCACCAACGACCCGTTCGCGGCGATCGGCCAGCGTAGCGTCTCGGTGCAGGTCACCAGCGTCGTGCGCGCCTCGGATCGCAGCTTCCAGGTCAAATGGATCGAGCAGACCTATGAGCGCGGCAGCCTCGCGCGGTCAGAACGCTGGACCGCCATGCTCACGGTCGCCGTCCGACCACCACGCACCGCGGACGCGCTGCGCCGCAATCCGCTCGGCCTGTTCGTCGAGGCCATCGACTGGTCGCGCGAATTCGACGCTGGGACAGCCGTACCGCCTGCGCCGACCGAAGAGGCCCCGGTGATCCCGCCGAGCGAAGCGGACTGGACGGAGGACTTGATCGACCTCGGTCCCGCGCCTGCCGAACCCGATATTGAAGGAGAGCAACCATGAACCGCCCGATCCTGGCCGGCGCCTCGGCGCTGGCGCTCGCGGCCTGTGCAGGCAAGACCCCGCCGCCCGTCATCACCTATGACGCGGCCGACTTCCAGCCAGCCGTCATCGAGACGCCCGCTCCGCCGCCGGTGGAGATCGTCGAGACGCCGGTCCCGCTGCCGCTGCCCGGCCAGCTCATGCCGCCGCCGTCGGTCCGGCCGGAGGAAAGTCCGCCCACCGAACGGGTCGAGGCGGCGAACCGGGCCGCCACGCAGGAGCCGTCCAGCGCCGGCTACATCAACGCCGTGCAGGTCTATCCCTGGAGCGACGGGGCGCTCTACCGGCTTTACGCAGCACCGGAGCGCGTCACCGACATCGCCTTGCAGCCGGGCGAACGCCTGATCGCGGTCTCGGCAGGCGACACCGTGCGCTGGGTCATCGGCGACACCACCAGCGGCTTGGGCGAGCTGGAGCGCGTCCACATCCTCGTGAAGCCCTTCGCCGCCGGCCTCGCCACCAACATGGTCATCACCACCGACCGGCGGGCTTATCGCCTCGCGCTCGAAAGCACCGACGCGACCGCCATGGCCGCACTGTCATGGACCTATCCGCAGGACCGCCTGATGGCGCTCCAGCGTCAGAACCAGCAGGCGCAGGCCGCGCAGCCGGCGGCCGAGGGCATCGCCCTGACCAATATCCGCTTCCGCTACGAGATCACCGGCGACACGCCGCCGTGGCGTCCGGTGCGGGCGTGGGACGACGGCTCGAAGGTCTATATCGAGTTCCCCGGCCGGCTCGACCAGGGCGAGGCCCCGCCGCTGTTCGTGGTGGGGCCGCTGGGTGACGCCCAGCTCGTCAACTACCGGGTCAGCGGCCACCACTACATCGTCGATCGGCTGTTCGCGGCCGCCGAACTGCGCCACGGCGAGGACCCGCAATCCGTGGTGCGGATCAGTCGCACCGATGGCCAGCACGCCAGGGGGCGGCGATGACCGGCGCGCCCGACGAGCCGCCGCGGCCCGACCCGGCTCCGGAAGTCGGCCCCGATGAGAAAGGGGCCGCCACCTCCGAGCCGCCCCGCAAGGACCCGGCCGAGACGCTGACCCTACGCGCCGCGCCGCGTCGCATCGTCCGCTTCCGGCGCGGCGTGGTGATCGGGGGCGCGGCCGCGGGTTCGCTCGCCATCGCCGGGGTCGCCTGGATGGCGCTCGCGCCGCAGACCCTGCGCATGGCGGCCGAGCCTGACGAACCCAGCGTGAGCGATCGCCGCGCGCCGCCCGACGCCATCGCCAACCTGCCGCCCGACTACAGCCGCGTGACGCCCACCACGCCCCGGTTGGGGCAGCCGCTTCCCGGCGACCTCGGCCGGCCGATCGTGCGCCGCCAGCAGGAGTTGGGCATCGACCCGGCCGGGCCGGAAGGCGTTCCGCCCGCGCGGACGCCGGAGGAACAGGCGGCCGAGCAGCAGCGCCAGCGGATCGCGACGCAGGCCACCCAGGCGCGCGAAGCCGGAGTGATGGTGCAGCGGGCCGGCGGCGCACCGGCGCTTCCGGGGATCGCCGGGGACGTCCCTGGCGGGCTGGCGGAAGGCGTGGCGTTGCAGCCCACACCGCCCGATGCGCCGACCGGCTTTGGCCCGGCCGCCGACCTTGGCCACCAGCAACGCAAACTCGACTTCCTCGCCCAGACGCCGACCGGCGGCACGCAGAACACCCACGGGCACCAGCCGCCGGGTCCGCCGCATCAGGTCCTGGCCGGGAGCGTCATCGCCGCGAGCCTGCTCACAGGGGTCAACTCCGACCTTCCGGGTCTGGTGACGGCCCAGGTCACGGAACACGTCTATGACACGGTGACCGGCCGGACCGTGCTGATCCCGCAGGGCTCGCGGCTGATCGGCGCCTATGACAGCGTGGTCGCCTTCGGCCAGAGCCGCGCGCTGCTGGTCTGGCAGCGCATCATCCTGCCCGATGGCTCCTCGATCCAGATCGACAACCTGCCGACGACAGACGCCGCGGGCTACGCGGGGCTGGAGGACCGGGTGGACTTCCACACCTGGCGGCTGCTGCGCGGCGTTGCGCTCTCGACCCTGTTGGGCGTCGGGACCGAACTGAGCCTTGGCGACAGCGAAAGCGATCTCGTGCGGGCGATCCGCGAGTCCGCCCAGCAGAACGCCGATCGCGCGGGCCAGCAGATCGTCACTCGCAATCTCGACATCCAGCCCACAATCCGCATCCGCCCCGGCTGGCCGCTGCGGGTGATCGTCCACAAGGATCTCATGCTGCGGCCCTGGGCGGGCTGAAAGGAGATGACCATGATCAAGCTCGCCAGACTTCCCGACCGCACCCCCGTCAAGCTTACGGTGATCGTCATGCCCGATCTCAGCCGGGCGCTCGCCGACTACGCCGCATTCTACCGCGATACCTATGGCGAGAAGGCCGATGTCGCCGACCTGATACCGGCCATGCTCGAAGGGTTCCTCGCCGCCGACAAGGCGTTCGCCAAATTCCGCAAAGACGGGGAGGGCTGAGCCATGTCCGAACCCGGCAAGTTCACGCCGTCGAAGCAGGGAGGATGGGAAGGTCGCATTCAGACCCTCACCCTCGACCGCAAGGTGCGGCTGGTTCCGAATGACAATCGCCGGAACGAGAACGCGCCCGACTACATCGTTCTCATGGGTTGGGCGCGCGTTGGGGAGGCGTGGGAGGCCCGATCACGCGCCGATCCGCCCCGACCTTACCTGCGCATACGGCTCCACGATCCGACATGGGCCGCTCCGCTCAGAGCGGCGCTGCTGCCCGATCCGAACGGTCTGACGGCGGAGCTTGTGTTCAGTCAGCCCTCGCATGGGGGATCGGCATCGAATGGCTGAACCCGTGTTCCTGACAACCGAAGAAGTGTCTGACCGTTATCGCGGCCGGATCACAGTAGGCACGCTCCAAAACTGGCGCGCAATGCGGATTGGTCCGCCATTTCTCAAGGTTGGGAAGGCAGTCTTGTATCCAGCGGAAGGGCTGGAAGCGTGGGATCGGGAGAACATGGTGCAACCCCGTGCGACCAAGATGCTCGGGCGTGCGCGGATCACTGGGAATTAACTCCAAGTAAGGAAGGCTCGACTCGGCTCCCTCGACCGGCCCTGCCTGTAGTGCGCGAGGGGAGGGCGTTCGATACGCCCCCGAACCAGAGTTCGGTCGGTACTGGCAAGCGGCCGAATGGCACCGGGATTACCGACTGTCGAGGTCGCGCCATGACCCGATTCGGGCGCAGCTAATGCGTGGGTTGGGAGAGCGCTTCGAGGCCGTCGTAGTGTAGCGGAGCAACTGCCTTGATCATTTCTAGTAGGTATTTGGCATTCTTCTGTGACTCCGCCACTAGTGCCGGATCGAATCCTTTTCCGGTGTGGTGCGATAGATCGTTGGCGAACTTGTTGATGGCTGTCTTCTTGTGATCATCGAAGTTCACCTTGTCGAGCTTGGCGTAGAGCGAGCCCTTCGAGGGGACGTGGAAGTCCAAGAATGTCTCAAGAACTTTCCGAGCGATGTTGGGTATGTGATAGCAACTCAGAATTGTTCCATCTGATTGGAACGTGTAGAGCACCTTGAACAGATAGTGGTACTCGGTCGCGTGGTCGATCAAGAGCTGGTCCAGAGGGGCCAGATGGGCGGAACGTCCGTCTTTGGTCTCGGTGCACACCACCATCATGTAGGATCGATCCGCCTTCTTTAGGCCTGAATTCTCGAACCAGTTTATCAACAGTTTCAAGAATTCAAAGTTATGCGTCAGTATGAAAAGTTGCTTGGCGTCCTTGGCCTCGTTCTTCAGAAACGAAAACGCCTGATAGATTGCCGATGAATCGAGGCTTGAAATGGGATCGTCGATCACGACGATCCCTTCGGTCAGGTTGAAATCCTGATCCTTGAGTTTGACGAGGAAATACAGGAACGCGATAGCCGTCTTTTCGCCCTCGCTTAGTCGCTTGGCCGGCTTGCCCCGTCGTAAGACCTGATAGCCCTCGTCGCCGGACTCAAACCGCAGGTCCGTGCGCCCGAGAAACTGCTTGAGGTGGTTTGTCAGGCCTTCGCCGCCCGCGTGGGCGTTCGAGACTTGCGCCTGCTTGGCGATGATCGATTGTGAAAGCTCTTCCAGACTCCGCTTGTCCGGGAGGGCGTCGCCGCCGTCATGCAGAAGGTCGCTTTCGGCCTTTAACTTGGCCGCCTGGTCAGCCAGCCTGTCCACCTGATCCTTGATCGTCAGCAGGTAGTGACCCTCGATCGCCTTCGCCGCGTCCGCCTTGGCTTTGTCGAAGCCGGCAGTTTTGTCCTGATGGCGCTTAATGACGCTTTGAATGGTCTCCCAGGCGGCGGCGAGACCGGCAGAATCGCAGTTAATCTGTCGGTCATAGGCGGTGGTTCGAAGCGTGAGCTTCTCGTTCAGCGCGTCACGGACGGTGTTGAGCTGTGCAGCAAGCTGGTCTCGCGCCTCGGCGAATTGCTGGATCGCTGTGTCGTAGTCGGCGCGAAGCTCGGAATAGAAGGCGAGGCGATCAGGCAGCGGCAAGCTGCCCAAGCTTTCCATGGTGGCGGCCAATGCCGACCGTTCCCTCTCAAGCTCTTCCTTGAGCTTCCGGTCCTCCACGCTGAAATGTTCTGCGAGCGCCTTCATACGTTCTGCGGGCAACGGCTGATCACAGAACTCACAGCGGTCCGCGCTCGCGTGGATGTGAACGCCCTCGTCCACCCACGATGCAATAGCGGGGTTTTTGACGAGTCGTTCGATCACCGCCGCTTGTGCCGAACGAAGAAAGAAGGTCGTGGCGCGTGTTCCTGCGCTTGCGGCGAATTCGATCACACTGATCTCGTTGCCCTCGATGGCTAGGCTTCGTGGACAAAGGGTATCCAGAGTTTCACTGAGGCCAGCGCGACGAAGCCAGGTAGGACTCCCTGGTTTTGTCGTAGCGGGTGGCTACCCTTCGCCAGTTCTTCAGCTTGTTGAACAGCCGCTCGACCAGGTTGCGCCAGCGGTACTTTGCGCGGTCGTGCGGAGCAGGCGTGCGGCGGTTGGCCTTTGCAGGGATGACCGCTTCGACGCCGGCAGCGGCGATCTCTTGGCGGATGGCATCGGCGTCATAGCCGCGGTCGGCGAGGAACGCTTCGATCCGACCCTCGATCATGCGGAACAGCGGAGCGAAGCCCTGTACATCGTGCGCCTGGCCGGGCGTCAGCACGAAGCCGAGCGGAAGCCCCCTGGCGTCGCATCTGGCGTGGAGCTTGGTGGTGAAGCCTCCTCGCGATCGGCCGAGCCCCTCTGTTTGCTGAGTCCCCTTTTTATGCCGACTGCACAATGATGTGCTCGGACCACCGTGCTGTCGATCATATCGGCGGCGATATCGCGCCCCGCCAGTTCGGCCAGCGTCTCGAGCATGGCATCGAACACACCGGTCGTGACCCATCTTCGGTAGCGCCGGAAGACGCTGTTCCACTTGCCATACTCATCCGGCAAATGCCGCCACTGCGCACCGGTACGGGCGATCCACATCATGCCTTCGAAATAGCGGCGGTTATCCTGCGCAGGCCGGCAACCCCGCCCGCGCTCCGACGGCAGCAGCGGGCCGATCAGCTCCCACTCGTCATCCGAAACACCAATCCGCTCGCCCAATGCCGCCTCCAAAAGGCAGCCTTGAATCAACACCCGAGTCTCAGGTCAAGCTTTGTCCACGAAGCCTAGCGAGGGAATGCCCAGCGGGCTTATAGCCGCCATCTGCTCTTGCCGAACGGTGGCGCGATGAGCCTCAAGCTCCGCATCGGTCAGTAACTTTGCGGCTTGGAGTTTGCCGAACGCCGACTCCGCGTCGGGCTTCCGGTAGCTGCGCAACGTCGCACCGCTAGTGGCTTCGCCGATTGTCTTGGCGATCTGCGAAAACAGTTTGCCTTTGTCGCTGTCGATCTTGGCGACGGAGGCGCTGAGAGCCGCGATCGTGCGGGTTCGATCCTCGCGGGTCGCGATCTCCGTCTTCAATTCCTCGGCGACGGCCTTGTTTTCTTCGCCAATGATGAGAATGTGCCGTAGCGGTCCCTCGAACCGCCCAATATTGGCCTCCACGAAATCGCTGTTGAAGACGCGAACGCCGCGCAAATACTTGGTGCCATGGGTCAGCGCGCCCGATTGGCTATCGACGGCATATTCAAGATCAGGATGGTCTGGGTGCGAGCCTGCTTCTAGGCAGGCGAGCAAGCGGGATAGGGTAGTTTTGCCCGATCCATTTTCGCCGTATACGACGTTGAACCGACCGAAGGCGGGCAGTTCCACCGCTGCGGTGTAATTGTCAAAAACCCCGAGGCTCTTAATTTTCTTGATCTGTGTGAGCACCCGCACCTCCCCGCAGCAACCACGCTAGCACACCCGAAAGCGATAAAGAGTCTCCTAGTCTCCGCCCAACAAACCTTCGCCCTCAGTCAAGCATCGACGTCGTCGAAAATCGCGCCATCTCCATCGGAGAGGCTCGTTGATTTGTCCATCGATGAGGGATTCCACGCGGACCCGTCTGGCTCGGGCTGGTCGGCCTCCAGCGCTTCAATGTGAGCGTCGATCTGGGCGTAGAGCTGATCGAAGTCGCTGTCGTTCTCCATTTCGAAATAGGCTTGGGCGATTTGTAGATTTTCCTTGAACTCTTCGTAGAGGCCAACTTCGTTTTCAGACGAATAACGCCCGAACTCTTCAAATACGTTTGGAATATCGGACAGCCATTCCTTGCGGAACGCCTCAGTATATTCGACGAAATCGTCGTCCTTAAATATCTGGTGAAGGATTTTATCCTTGAGCGGCCTAGCGTCCAGCCACGTTATCGAGTGCTTCTTGACGTCCGCCACCATTCCGATGCGGACGTCCTCTGCAATAAGACCCCAAGACGCCATTGCGGCGACGAGCAGCTTGCCGCTGAGTCCCAGGCTAGCCAAGTCGGCCTTCGCCGCCCATTCGAGGATATCGGGACGAACCTTCAGCACCTCAACAAGGAAGGCTCTCTCGCAGCGGGCGCCTAGGAAGGACATCAGGCCTTCGTCCAAGGCGCAAGATTTCAGCCGGTCGAGGAGTACCGGGTAGAGCGGCGGCGGTATCCGGATACGCTTGTCGTCGGCTGCCTTCGGCCGGCACGCCGCCTCGCGCAGAAGGCGGTCGAGTTTGGCACCGTGGACATAGAGCTCGACCAACTCGGGCGAGGTGCCGACAATCGTTGCGAACGCGTCGGTGACGGTCGGATGGCGGAAGATCCACCGATCGCCATCGTCCTCTGAGACGAGCAGCGTCAGGCTGTCGTTCAGGTGTTGCATCGCCCGGGCCAACTCGGCGACCTGCACCCCCATGAGACGGGTGACCGTCTCAAGCGCCGGCGAGGCGGAAATCGGCGACGGCACCCCTGTTTGCGAGTTCAGGAAGATCAGGGCGATAGCAGCTCGCGATGCATCGTCCAGTTGCTCCAGCACTTCCGTCAGGAATTCCACGGGGTGCTCGACCAGGCGGATCAACCGCTCCCTGCTGATAACCAAGTTTTTGGTGAAGAGCGGATCGCCAAGGCGCCGGGCGGTCTCCGGCAGAAAAGCCTTGTTGGCGGCGATTGCCGACAAATGGGGCTTCAGGAGTCTACGTATCGCCTGTGGCTGAATCCTCCGGACGTGGTTGTAGAGCATCTGGGCGCGCTCTTGCTCAGACAACGCGTGGACGTTGACGACGATCTGGCTTTCCTTGAGCAGAGGAAACGCACTGGTCTTGAGGTGCGGCCTGGCCGCCTCCCAGATGTAATTTCGCGACGTGAACACGACGCGGGCGCCCCCTTCGACCGCGGCCTTGAGGGCTCCAAGTTCGGCGTTCCAACGGCTCATTCGCGACGCGTCGAAGTGGTTGGGGCCGAAGGCGTCGTCGACCCACAGAAACTGCCTCTCCCCGGGGTGCCAGAGGTTCAACTGGTCGGGCGCATTGATCTTCAGCGCGCCGAGGCACCCATCATCGATCGCGCCGAGTGCCAGGATCGCGGCAATTGTGGATTTACCGGAGGCGGGATCACCGAGGAGGATGACAAATCCGTGCTCTCGCAGGGCCTGCACGGCGGATCGGTAGGCATCTGTCGGCACGAAGCAGCTCAGGTCGGACCCCATGGAGTCCAGGATGGCCTTGGCCTGCTTGTATCCGTGGCCGGTAATGATGTGGGATAGGTCGCCGATGCCGTAAACCCGTGGCACCAGCATCCGCAGTTTCGGATTGTCCGTGAGCTGCTGAACAATCCAGGTGCCGCCGAACACCCGGCACGTCTTCACGCCCACCGCTTCGAAGGCTGCGCAGATTTGCGCATCGACTTCCCCAGAGACCCCAGCGTTGGTCAGAACCACGTAGTCGTCGGCGAGCCCGTCGGCGGCCAGCTTCTTGGCCTTCGGAAGCTCGGCCTTCAGGTTGGTTAGGGTCAGATTGGCCCCGGGCTTGCCCAGGAATTTGCATTGAATGGTTGACTTCTCGACCGTGCCGTCTGGGCCGTCCCAGCGTCCCAAGAAGGCCGCGTCGCGCCCTCCATCCTTGGATTCAAGGAAGGTCTGAACCGGCCTCTTCAGGACTTCGGCGGCGATTGCTGCGGCCACGTCCTGGAACGCTTTCCAGCCTAGCTGACTGAGGTCGTAGCTCACTTCGCCCACTGCGTCTGCCCCTCGTCGTTGTACCCTCCTGCCAAGGGGCCCGTGTAGCGAAGCTGCACTAAATCGCTGACGGTTCAAGAATCAAGAATAAGGTGGGGAAGGCCTTCCGCTGCCTCCGGGCGTGACCCTCTTAGCCTAAGGTTATCAACGGCCGCCCGGTTCGACCCCATCGGGATTCGTATCGGCCGCCCTAATGCGGACCGTCGGAATGTGACCTATCAGCCCGACACTAACTTTTGGGGGTGGAGATCCGCTCAGCCCCTCCCTTGGAAGCTTTCACGCAGTGACCGGATCGCCCATCATCGCCTACCGATTTGCCGCTTTGCGGGGGCGGCCGCCCTTCGCTCCGTTCGCACGGGCTGCCGCAGCCTTGGCCAGCGATTTGGTTTGCCCTGCACGACGAGCCATCCAGGCTTTTGTCCCGAAGATGCCGGCCATCAGGCCAGGCAGCGAAAGATCGACGTCAAGCGCCTCCCAATGCAGGCCGTAGCCTTGGCCGAGGATTTCGACGCCGGAAAGCTGGTCTTCCGATGCGGTCTCAAGCCCCTGTGCAAGTCGCGGTGGGAAAGCGAACGTGCAGCCGTTCTCAAGATCGACAATCACGCGGCCGGACGACCGGTCATAGCGCGCGGCTGCGGCGCGCGGTTCGCTTGCGTGCGCCGTACTGCCCCGCTCAAGGGCGGCGTCGATTACAGCATCGGTCAGTTCAGCCATGTATTTCTCTCCAACGCATAAGAAACTCGGTTTGCTGCTCGCTCACCACATCGACCGCGCGACGCACCTCGTTCCGCTTCATGCCCTGCGCCCATATCAATTCCGGCTCGCCGTCCGGACCGATCAGATTGATCTTGGCGTGACCGTCCCCGAACACATGGACGTGGGCCGGCTCATGATCATCGGTGAAGATGACGATGCGCAGGCCATGCGCGCGATAGATCGTGACCATTGCGCTAATAACCTATCATGATGGGTTTTTCAATGAGATTCCGAAAAGGCGTATGCCTCTCCAGCGACCGCGCGCGATCTGGATCGGCGGGCACGGTTCGCCGGAGTAAGGCATCGAAGCCCGACACTGACTTCGGTGGTTGGACCGCACTCAGGCCAGGATTCCCAAACCATGCTTCTGCACGATCGACAGGAGCTTCAGGGCTGCTCCGCTTGGCTTTTTCGCGCCGCTCTCCCACTTCTCGACCGTGCTTTCGCTGGTGTTGAGATAGCGCGCGAACACCGGCTGGCTGACATTGTTGCTTTCCCGCAGCCGCTTGATGTCCTCAGCGTCGATCGGCGGCGGGACCACGAGGCACGATTCATCGAACTCGCGCATGGTCTGCTTATCGACCGACCCGGCGCGATACATCCCTTCGATGTTGGAGTGGACCGCTTCCGCGATCCGGCTTCTATACTTCCGCGTGGTCGCCATCACATATCTCCATAATCTCACCGGCTTCGAGACCGCGGGTCATGTCTGCGCTCGTCACACCTGCATAGTAGTTGGCCATCGCCCGTAAATCCCTAAGGTCCTTGGGGCTTATGTTAGCTCGGTCCTTCTTGGCGAAGAGGTAGGCGTACACCCAATATCGCCCACCTTTCGCGACGATGATGCTGCGGCTCCGGTTCTTGTCCAATCGCTTCTTGAAGACCCCGCCGCCGAGGTCGTCGCACTGGCCTTTCATCGCTTCGAACATGGCGTCGCATAGCTCCGCGTCCGAAATTCTCGCCTTCCTGGCCGCCTTGGCGAACCAGGCAGTCTTGAAGACGCGCGCGCCGCTTGAGACGGCGTTCACGGCAGATATGTAGCACTTAGTGCTACCTCTTTCAAGATCGCCATGTGGTGCGGGTGTGACTGGACGCCCGTCATGGGCGGGCGTCCAGTACCTTGATCCGAGGACCTATGCCGCACGGCGAAGGGCCTCTTTGGCCAGCAGGGACCTCACGAACCTGTCCCACCTTTCCATGCCGGCGCGCTTCTCCGGCATGTAGTCCCACCGATCGTAGTTTCGGGAACTCACGTCTTGCAGGGCATGGTTCTGAATGCGGTCGCGGATTTCCTTGGCGACTCCAGCCTGACCGGCCAGCGTCTTCCATGTCCGCCGAAGGTCGCGGTTGGAAACGGAGGGGATCACGCCGTTATCGCGCTGGCGCCACATGAATGCGTAGAGCGTCTGGTGCGAGACCGGCCGGGTAGGGTCCATCGCCGCCGGGAAAAAGTAGCCATTGCGGTTGGGAACGATGCCTTCGATCAACTCGGCTGCGAGGCTGGGGACGGGGATGGCGTGAGGGCTTCCGTTTTTGGTCTTCGACCAGTCGATGATCCGTTCCTCGGCGTCCCACTGATCGACATGGAGCCGGGCGATCTCCTGGACGCGCTGTCCTGTGAGCATGAGAAGCCGGACGGCGCGAAGGTAAGGGGGATGGACTGGTGCGCTTGGATATTCGAGCCAGCGATAGAGCTGGACGAACTCACGGGAAGACAGCCATCGGTTTCCCACGATCTTGGGTTCGGTCGGAATGCTCGCTGCCGGGTTCAGATGAAGCCCGAACCGTCGCGGCGACTGATTACGGTAGTCATGTTCTGACTTGATGCCCCAGTTGAATGCCGCATGGAGGTAGCCGCGAACGTGGCAAGCCATGGATCGCGCGCCACGCTTGTAGATCGGCCGAAGGATTTCAGTGATCTCCTCCGGCTCGATGTCGCGGGCAGCGCGTCGACGCCCGAGCGTGTCCGCGATCTTGTTGAGGCCCTTTTCCGTCTCCTTCCACGATGGTTTCTCATGGGCCTTGAGCCAGCCCACATAGCCGTCGAACAGGTCCCCGACGGTGCCTGTGCGATTGTCCCGCACAATCCGGATGCTCCGCCGCTTCTGGATTGCGTTGGCAAAGTCGCGCTCGAAGGTCTCTCGCGCCTCCTCCACGGTCATGGAAGGATAGTCGCCGATCTTCACGCGGACGCGCTTGTTGTCGCGCCATTGCTGCGCCAACCATTCGGCGACGACCCTGCAGCGGGTCGCCTTGACCCGGAGCACGAGACGGCCGGTGCCCCGACCTTCGCCTTCGGTCAGCAGTTCGGAGCCGCCCGATTGCCCAATGCGCTTGATCGCTCGGCGTATGAGGCTGTCTGTAAGCTGCGTCATTGGATTTTCTCCTCAGCCGCCGAGTTGGATTGCAAGTCGGGTGCAGCGTCGCGTGAGGCGCAACAACGCTCACGGAGTCCGACGAGCGCTGACTCCCATGGGTTTTGCCGGAAACGGGGGCTGGTAACCGTCCCAAACCGCTTTTTTTGCATGACCCAAGGTGCCAAAGCCGCCTTCGATGGGCAAGCAAAAAAATCCTGTGATTTCAGATGATTAGGCGTGAATTTCCGTGAAATTCGAGCGCCGATTATCCTTGTTGTGCACCAGAATGATGGCGCTGGCCGACACCTCCAGCGCCCGGCGCACCACTTCGCGCGGATAGACGGGGGCGTGGTCCACGGTGCCGCGATTGAGGATTTCGTCGTGTTGCAGCTGGTTCTTCTTGTCCATGTGGTGTTCCCCCGAACTGTTAACCGCTACATTCAGCGGTCATGTCGTCGGCCAACCCAAAGCGGCCGCTCCGAAGGTCGGAAACGGGTGGACAGGAGACGTTACCGTTCAGCAGTCCACACGGTGAAGCGAGCCACCTCGGTCGAGGCCATCGACCTTGCAAGCTCCCGGTCTCTGTAGCCGGGCGTGGTAGCCATCCAGTCGACGAACTCCTCGTTGCCACGTGCATCCGAAGGAAAGATGCTGAGAGGCTGACCATCAGAGCCGTAAAGAATGAAGACGACATCATCCCCCCAAGGACCGCTGTCATCCGTCGCTACGACTATCGAAGACAGGTTCGAAATCGCAATGACTCTTCGTTCGCCAGTTCCATCGGTCGTGATGATGTCTGGCCCGCTGACAGTGACGGACCAACGGTCAGATTGGGCTTGATGCTCACTGGAGGTTTCTGGCGCGCGGCAAGAGGTGCTGCCGAGAAGAGATAGGCCAAGAGCCAATATGCGCAGCATGTGAAACCCCGGATCGCTTCGAGGGACCCAGTTTGCCCTATTAGCGTGGGTCCGCAACGGGTCGAGAGCGGTCTTAGGCTCGCGCACCAATAGGCGACATTCAAAAGGTTTTGCGGAACGCTCATTTCCTGTCCATGTGGTGTTCCCCCGAACTGTTAACCGCTACATGCAGCGGTCATGTCGTCGGCCAACCCAAAGCGGCCGCTCTGTAGGTCTGAGAAGGGTGGTCAGCGGTCGTTGGACAGGACATGCCGGGGAATATTCTCTACTCGCCCGTCGCCTGTTAGCCTGAACCGTCCGCCTCCATATCCCGTAGCTCCGGCTGTAGCCCCTACCTCGTAGATGACGCCCGGAGTAAGCGGCTTGGCTTCCACTTCATAATCGGCCTGTTCCGGTGATCTCGGCTCGCCAGCCAAGGGCACCCCATAGGTCACAGGGAAGTGCGTTTCACAGTCATATCCCACGCGGTTCCACCAGACGACACCGGTGTTGACCGGTTGGGCATCATCGCCCGGCTGAGCTTCCATTCGGCGTTGGCGGTCCTGTGCCGACACGACGATCATCGTCAGGCAGGACGATGGCTTGGTCCGAGAGCTTGGATCAACGATGAACGTCAACTGACCGTCGATCATCGTGGCTAGTATGTCGTAGGCGTAGGAGCACCCACCGAGGAGTAGGAAGCTTGTGATGACGAGGGTGCGGATCAAAAGCATGGCGACAGAATGGACGACCCGATCCGCCCTGCCAAGCTACGACCCCGAATGTCCGCAACCGGTCGATTTCGGTCTTAGGCTCCCGCACCAATAAGCGACGTTCAAAAAGTTTTGCAAAACGCTCATTATCTGTCCATGTGGTGTTCCCCTGAACTGTTAACCGCCGCATTTAGCGGTGATGTCATCGGCCAACCCCAAGCGGCCGCTCGGAAAGTCGGAAACGGGTGGGAAGCGGACCTATGCTCAGGCCGCGTCACTAGCCACAGCACGAGGTGCCCTGCTGGATCGGTGGGCATGGAGTGTCCGCGTAAGAACAGAACACACAGCAATCGCCGGGCAGCGGTCGCAACTTGGTCCCACAGCCAGCGCAATCGTAGAACCAGATGCAAGCGTCTGTCGGCATGGTTTCGGTAGCCACATGCCCGCAGTCAGGGCAGGTGAGGGTGGATTGTAGCAGGATGCCGTCGCTCATCGCGCGGCCATCAAGACGCTCATCGCCCAAGGCTCAATGAAAGGCCCCCAAACCAGAGCGAGGCCAACCAGCACGGAAGCCAGAACAAGCAGCCAAAAAGCCGTCCGCGACGGTCGAGCGCAACTCACGTCAGTTCGGCACTTTCGAACCCGCCGCCAATGCAAGAGCCAGCCCACCATCAACACGAGCGCCGCAATGGCCGTCAGCCATGTTCGCGCTCCTGCGATGACGGCGGCTCCTGCGAAGGAAACTCCGGCAAGGGAGAGAGCGAGAGGCAACACGCAGCAAGCCGCCCAAGCGAAGACCGAGGCAAACCCTCCGACAGCAGCCGACGTGCTGACGACAACATCGGGATTAGGGGGAGGCTTGTGGGTCATCATGGGAAACTCCGTCCAATGTGATAGAGGCTACAACCCGTAGCCACTACGGGATCAAGTGCGTGAAGCGACAAAGGATGACGATTGGAAGGTTGGCCCGCGAAGCTAGGGTGAACCTCGAAACCGTGCGCTACTATGAGCGTATCGGCGTCATGCCCGTGCCTGACCGAACCGAGGGCGGACACCGTAGCTACGCTCCTGAACACGCTGAGCGTCTGAAGTTCATTCGCAGGTCTCGGGAGTTGGGATTCGGCATCGAAACCATCCGACGTTTGATTTCCTTGGGCGAGGCCGAGAGCCAATCGTGCTGTGAGGTGAGGGATATGGCGAAGGATCAGATCGCCAGCATCGACGCCAAGATCAGCGATCTGACACGGCTCAGGCGGGTCCTTCAGCAGGCCGTAGTCGACTGTGGAGAGGGCACCGAAGTTCGTTGCCCCGTCATCAAAGAGTTGGGATCGAACGGAAGGCTAGCTGGTTCGACTGAGAGTGGTCGGCCACAGGGGATGAAATAAGACCATGAGCATCAGGCCCGGTTTCTACAGCGTTCGCCAATCTGGATCGGACCAAGACCCCATGGACGACGAAGCGTGGGGGCTGGCTATGCTCTCGCACTTCAAGGACGGGCGCGTCGTTGGAGTTGATCAGGGCGGTTGCCGGGTGAGCGGGACGTATCAAGACCGTCCAGACGGCGGCATCGAACTACACATGATCTACGACCTCAAATGCGGGTCTCACCTGCCCAACGGAACCGTGCTGGAAGCCGATCACCGGATTGAGGGCGATCTGGTTCTAACTGGCCAGACGGTCACTGGTGGCCATCAGCTTTTGGACATCGGCCTAGGCCCCATGTTCATCAGCTTAGAATGGCTCGCAGAGGGGGTCTGATTTCCTCACAAGGAACGTCCGCTTTGGGTCGAGAGCGGTCTTAGGCTCGCGCACCAATAGGCGACATTCAAAAGGTTTTGCGGAACGCTCATTTCCTGTCCAGATACAGCACCCGGAACTGCTCGCGCGGTTCGTGCTGCAGGGCCACGCGCACGTAGGAGACCAGCGCGGTCCAGGACGAGATGACGGGGCGCCTGGCCGCCGGTTCGCGGACCACCCGGCGACTGACCTCATGCAGGGCGGTCAGGTCCAGGGCGGTTTCGGCGCCGACGCCCTTCATGCGGCCCTTCGAGTCCTCGGCGCGGACGGTCATCAGGTCCTCCACCGAAGCGGCCAGCACCGCGGACAGGGAGCCGAAGCGGGCCAGCAGGGCCTTGGCGACGGGCTTCACGTCGCCCTGTGGCTGGCTGCGGAACAGGAACAGCTCCAGCAGTTCATAGTCGGGCAGGTGGGTCAGGCCGCCGCCCCGCGCCCGCTCACGCAGGCGCTCGCGGTGGCCTGCATGGTGCGGTTTCGCCACTTTCGGCGCCGCGTCGGTCAAGAGCCCCTCCTGATCCCGCCTTGAGACCGTCACAGTGCCGGGGACCTATGCGCGCCACAAGACCGAAATCGGTCCCGTATTAAAGCGAAGAGCATCCGCATGAAGACGACCGCCGCCTCCCTCGCCGCCCTGATGATCGGGCTGGCCTCGCCCGCCTTCGCGCAGGAGGCCATGGACGCCCGGGCGGTTTTCGATCAGGCCGAGGCCATCTGTGAAGCGGACGACGGCGCCCTGTGGGGCGTCAGCCTGTGCGGGCCGATCCTGATCGTCGATCCCGCGACCCGTCAGGCCGTGGCCAGTCAGGCGGGGGACAGCGACGTTCTGAGCGAGACTGACGGCGTCTTCACCGGCGTGCTGCCGGACGATGTCATGGTCGCCAATACGGCGGTGGACTGGGACGGGGTGCGCTGGACCATGCTGCTGGCGCCCCTGCCCGAAGAGATCGAGACGCGGGCGGGGCTGATCGCCCACGAAAGCTGGCACCGCATTCAGGACCAGCTGGGCCTGCCCATGGCCTCGCCGACGCCGGACCATCTGGCCACCGCCGAGGGCCGCATCGCCATGCGGCTGGAATGGCGCGCCCTGGCCGCCGCCCTGTCCGCGCCGGATGCCCAGGGGCTGCGCACGGCCACGCACGAGGCTCTGATCTTCCGCGCCGCCCGCCACGCTCAGGCGGGGGCGGCGGGGGCAGAACAGGAGCGGGCGCTGGAGCTGAACGAGGGCCTGGCGGAATACACCGGCGTCAGGCTGTCGGGCGCGCTGGATCCGCACCGGGACGTGGCCGCCACCCTGCGCGCCGCCGAGCAAGCCGACGCCTTCTCCCGCATGTTCGCCTATGCGTCGGGCCCCGCTTACGGCCTGCTGCTGGACGACGCGGCGCCCGGCTGGCGCGAGGGGCTGACGGCGGAGTCCGATCTGGGCGCCCTGCTGGGCGCGGCCGTGGGCTTCACGGCGCCGGAGGACCCGGTGGCGGTCTTCGCCCGCACCGCGTCGCTGTATGGCGGCCAGGCCGTGGCGGACGAGGAGTTGGCGGCCCATCAGGAACGGGCGGGCCTGACCACCCGCTGGAGCGACCGGCTGGTGGACGGGCCGGTGCTGCGCCTGCCGCTGGAGACTATCCGGGTCAGCTTCGACCCCAACACCCTGCAGCCGCTGCCGCCGCACGGGGTGGTCTATCCGAGCGCGACCATCACCGACGTCTGGGGCGTCCTGACCGTCACCGACGGCGCCCTGATCGACGGCGACTGGAGCGCGGTGACGGTGACCGCGCCCGAGGATGGCGACACCCTGACCGGCGACGGCTGGTCGCTGGATCTGGCAGAGGGCTGGCGGATCGCGCCGGGCGCGCGGGACGGGGATTTCGTGCTGGTGTCGGGCGAGTAGGTCCAGACATCATCCCCATTCCCCGTCATTCCCGGCCTTGTGCCGGGAATCCATAGTCACGGGATGCAGGGCTTGGTCTCACCCTTCTGAGCGTATGGATCGCCGGGACAAGCCCGGCGATGACGAACCTGTGCGAACGGGTCACCAGATCCGCCGACTGTGTGGCTCTCTAGCTGAACACCGGTCGGAACAATCCCTTCGGACTGGCGGTGAAGATCTCCAGCCCGTCCTCGGTGACGCCCACGCTGTGCTCGCACTGGGACGACAGGGACTTGTCGCGGGTGACGGCGGTCCAGCCGTCGGACAGCACCTTCACCGCCGGCTTGCCCAGGTTCACCATCGGCTCGACCGTGAAGAACATGCCCGGCTTCAGCACCGCGCCTTCGCCCCGGCGGCCGAAGTGCAGGACGTTGGGGTTGTCGTGGAACACCCGCCCGATGCCGTGGCCGCAGAAGTCGCGCACCACCGACATGCGCTGGGCCTCGACGTATTTCTGGATGGCGAAACCGATGTCGCCGAAGGTGTTTCCGGGCTTCACCTGCTTCAGGCCGATGTCCAGCGCCTCATAGGTCACGTCGATCAGCTTCTTGGCCCGGGTGTTGATCTCGCCCACGGCGTACATGCGGCTGGAATCGCCGTGCCAGCCGTCGACGATCACCGTGTGATCGATGTTGACGATGTCGCCGTCCTTCAGCGCCTTGTCGCCGGGAATCCCGTGGCAGACCACGTGATTGATCGAGATGCAGGTGGTCTTCGTATAGCCCTTGTAGCCGAGGCACGCGGGCAGGCCGCCGTTGTCCAGGGTGAACTGGCGCACCAGATCGTCCAGTTCGCCGGTGGTCACGCCCGGCTTCACATGCTCGCCGATCATGTCCAGCGCCTCGGCCACAAGGCGCCCGGCCTTGCGCATGCCCTCGAAATCCTCGGGCTGGTAAAGGCGGATGGTGTGCGAGCGGGTGTAGAGCTCGGCGTCCTGGGTCTCGTACATCAATCGGTTCAACCTGTTGCGCCCGGCCGGCCCAGCGGGCGGTTCAGGCGGATTGTTTCGGGTGTCAGATGGCAACCATAGCACAGAACCTCAACCCCGTTCGCCTCGGCGCGACGCAGCGCCGCGCCATAGGCGGGGTCCAGATCGTCGGCGGTGACGAAGCGGTCGCAGTCGCCGCGCTGGGCGATGAACAGCATGACGGCCCGACCGCCCGCCTCGACCACCCGCTCCAGCGCCCCCAGATGCTTGGCGCCCCGCGCGGTGACGCAGTCGGGGAATTCGGCCAGGCCCGGTGCGCGCGACAGGGTCACGTTCTTGACCTCAACGTAGGCGGGGGCCCGTCCCGGGTGTTCGAGCAGCAGGTCGATGCGGCTGTCGGAATCGTAGCGGACCTCGCGCCGGATGACGTCGTATCCGGTCAGCCCGGGAATCACGCCGTCCCCGATCGCGGCCTCGGCCAGCCGGTTCGGCCGCATGGTGTTGACGCCCACCAGCCCGGTGGGAAGCTGCACCATCTCCAGCGTCAGCGGCAGCTTGCGCTTGGGGTCCGCCGAGCGCGACAGCCACACCGGCAGGCCGGGCATGTTCATGCCCAGCATGGAGCCGGAATTGGGCACATGGACGGTGGTCCCGGTCCCGTCCTCCAGCGTCACATCGGCCAGGAAGCGCTTGTAGCGGCGGATCAGGATGCCGCGTTCCAGCGGGGCGGGAAAGATCATGGGGCGGGCCTATAGAGCAAACCTTCTCCCATTGGGAGAA
>NZ_BATC01000051.1 GCF_000466985.1 Brevundimonas abyssalis TAR-001 | reverse complement strand
CCCCATTCACCCCCTTGGACTTGCCCCCTCCACCGCCTGCCGGCGGTCCCCCTCCCCCGCATGGCGGGGGAGGAGACTCAGGGGATGAGCCACCCCGCCACCGCTTCCCGCGCCAGCATCTCGTCATAGCTCGGACGCGCCCGCACCACGGCCCAGCGGTCGCCGTCCACCAGCACCTCGGGGACCAGCGGGCGGCTGTTGTACTCATTGGCCATGGTCGCGCCATAGGCCCCGGCCGTCATGAAGGCGGCCAGGTCCCCGGCCTCCAGCGGCGGCAGCACCCGGTCCTTCGCGAAGGTGTCGCCCGTCTCACACACCGGCCCCACCACATCGTACGGTCCCGCCGCCCCCTCGCGCGGCCGCACCGGGCGGATGTCGTGGAAGGCGTCGTACAGGGCCGGGCGCATCAGGTCGTTCATGGCCGAATCCAGCACCAGGAACCGCATCCCGTCCGGCCGCTCGTTCACATGGATGACCCGGGTCAGCAGCACCCCGGCGTTGGCCGCGATCATGCGGCCCGGCTCGAAGGCCAGCTGCACATCCAGCCCCCTTGCCGCCTCGGCCGCCACGGCGGCGTAGTCCACGGGGTCCGCCTCGCCCGGCCGGTCGAAATAGGGCACGCCCAGCCCGCCGCCGAAATCCAGCCGATGCACCTCGAACCCCTGAGCGCGCAGGTCCAGGGTCATCCGGCGCAGCACCGCGAAGGCGGCCTTCAGCGGGCTCAGTTCCGTGATCTGGCTGCCGATGTGGCAGGCCAGACCCACGGGCCGCACATGGTTCGAGGCTGCCGCACGGGCATAGAGGGCCATGACCTCCTCCACCGGCGCACCGAACTTGTCGCGGGCGCGCCGGTGGTGATCTTGGCGTGGGCGCCTGACCCCACTCGGGGATTGACCCGGAACACGATGTCCGGCCGCGCGCCCAGCCCCGCAGCCACGGCGATCAGCCGGTCCAGCTCGGCGGCGGACTCCACATTGATCTCCAGCACCCCGGTCCGGATGGCGAAGGCCAATTCGGTGTCGGTCTTGCCCACGCCGGAGAACACGATCTTCTCCGGCGCGATCCCGGCCGCCAGCGCGCGGCGGATCTCGCCTTCGGACACCGTGTCCGCGCCCAGCCCCTCGCCCGCCAGCACCTTGAGCACCGACAGGTTCGAGTTTGCCTTCACTGCGAAGGCGATCAGGCGTCGGTGGTCTCGGCGTGGCCGTCCAGCGCCTCGCGCAACACCCGGGCGTGCCGCCGCAGGGTGGCTGCGGAATAGACATAGGCGGGCGTGCCGATCTCGGCCGCTATGGCCTCCAGCGACACGCCTTCGGCGTGCATTACGCCGTCCCGGATCTCGAAATGGTTCACGGTCGGGGAGGACCTTCAGGCTCGGCGGCTTGGGCCTACTGGGGCTCGCGCCCGGCCGCCGTGCCGCCGATGGGGTTGCTGGGTCCGCCCTCGATGGCCTGCTGGCTGGACGGGCGGTTGATGGTGGCCGGCTCGGGCAGGGCCGGCGCGCCGGCCGATCGCGGCGCCCGCTCGGTCTCGCGGTGCGGCGATTCCAGTTCGCCCATGCGGCCGCAGCCCGACAGGACCACCGCGGCGGCGGCGAGGATCAGCACGGTTCTCATGACAGGCGCTCCTTCCATTCGGCGATGCGCGCCCGGACCTGTTCCGGCGCCGTCCCCCCGAAGCTTTGACGACTGGCGCATGAAGCCTCAGGCGTCAGCACCTTGTAAACATCAGCGGTGATCCCCGCCTCCAGCTTTTGCAGCTCTTCCAGCGGCAGCCCGGCCAGATCGACGCCCAGCGCCTCGGCCTGTTTCACCGCCGCGCCGGTCACATGGTGCGCCTTGCGGAACGGCAGGTTCAGTTCGCGCACCAGCCAGTCGGCCAGGTCCGTGGCGGTTGAGAAGCCATAGCCCGCCGCCTCGGCCATGCGCGCCGTGTCCGGCTTCAGGGCCGCGACCATGGCGGTCATGGCGCCGACCGCCAGATCCAGGGCGTCGAACGCCTCGAACACCGGCGGCTTGTCCTCCTGCATGTCCTTGGAATAGGCCAGCGGCAGGCCCTTCATGACCGTCGACAGAGCGATGAAGGCCCCCATGACCCGCCCGGTCTTGGCCCGCACCAGCTCGGCGGCGTCCGGGTTGCGCTTCTGCGGCATGATGGACGAGCCGGTGGTCAGGTCGTCGGGCAGGGTCACGAAGCCGAACTGCGGCGTCATCCAGATCACGATCTCCTCGGCCAGCCGCGACAGGTGCCCGGCGCAGATGCTGGCCGCCGCGATCACCTCAAGGGCGAAATCCCGCGCCGACACCGCGTCCAGCGAGTTGCGCATGGGCCCGTCGAAGCCCAGCGCCTTCGCGGTCGCATGGCGGTCGATGGGGAACGGCGATCCGGCCAGGGCCGCGGCGCCCAGCGGGTTCTCGTTGAGGCGGGCGCGGGCGTCTGTGAAGCGCCCCACGTCCCGGCCGATCATCTCCACATAGGCCATCAAATGGTGGCCGAAGGTCACCGGCTGGGCGGGCTGCAGATGGGTGAAGCCGGGCATCAGGTCGCCCGCATGGGCCTCGGCCCGGGCCAGCAGCGCCCGTTGCAGGCCGGTCAGCTGGTCGATGGTCCGGTCGCAGGCCGCGCGGGTCCACAGGCGGAAATCGGTGGCCACCTGATCGTTGCGCGACCGGGCGGTGTGCAGACGCCCCGACGGCTCGCCGATCAGCTCACTGAGGCGCGCCTCCACATTCATGTGGATGTCTTCATAGGCGTCGCGGAACGGGAAGGTCCCGGCCTCGATCTCGGCCTGGATCGCATCCAGTCCGCCCAGGATCGCCTCGGCGTCGGGCGCGGCGATGATCCCCTGGTCCGCCAGCATGCGACAATGGGCCCGCGACCCCGTCAGATCCTCGCGCCACAGGCGTTGGTCGACGCCGATGGAGACATTGATGGCCTGCATGATCTCGGCGGGCTTGGCGGAGAAGCGCCCGCCCCATAGACTTTGGCCCTTGGCCTCATCCTGGGGGGTCGTTTCGGGGCGGTCGGTCATGGCGGAAAACTCGGGGAAGAAGCGTCTGGTCGTCGGGCTGGTCGCGGCCGCGGTGCTCGTCGTCGGCGCCGCAGGGGCCCTATACGCCATGCGCAGCGGCGCTTTCCAAGGGAATGGCGCCGCCTCCGCCGAGAAAAGCGACCTGGCCCGCCACGCGCGCGGCGGCCTGACGGCGCTGGAGACCCCCGTCGAACTGGCCGTCGCCCCTGATCAGGTCTTCACCGACAGCGAGGGTGAAGAGGTCACCTTCGCCGATTTCCGGGGCCGGGTGGTGGTGGTCAACCTGTGGGCCATGTGGTGCGCGCCCTGCCGCACCGAGATGCCGACCCTGGCCGCGCTCCAGCAAGGCTACCCCGAGGACCGGATGCTGGTGCTGCCGATCAATGTGGACACGGGCGATGAGGCCGTGGCCGACGCGGTCAGCTTTCTGGAGGTGCACGAGCCCCTGCCCTTCTATTCGGACCGCAGCTTCCGCCTGCCCTTCGTCTTCCCCGGCGCCGGCAAGATGCCCCAGACCATCCTGCTGGATCGTCAGGGCCGCGTCCGCGCCTGGATGGCGGGCGAAGCCGACTGGAACAGCGCCGAGGCCCGCGCCCTCGTCGACGCCCTGCTGGCCGAAGAGCCTTGATCGGCTCGATGCCAAGCTCAAGGAAGACAGCGGCGGCGACCAGGAAAAATTTCCTTGTCGTCTACGATTACCAGACGGGCGGAGTCTGGGGTCTCGTCGCAGCACGCTCAAAAGAGGAGATCGAAACCAGGTATTGTAACCTGGCCGTTGTGGAGCCCGTCCCTGCCTGGATTTCCGATGATCAGTATCGTCGGATCGTCAGCACCTCTTCATGGGACATTGATGACCCCTCACCACCTGCCTGGGTGGCAGTTCGTTCAACGGAGAACGACCCGGCCGCCGACTGATCGCGCGCGCTCTACCCGCTGGCCAGCGTTCAAATCCCCGCTTTTCGCGTGGACAATCCCAAGGCCGGCAAGGCATTTCGGTCGAATGACGATCGTTTTCCGCCCCCTGTTCCAGCCGCCCTTATAATGCTGGCGATCCGAAACCGAACGCGATGGGGCGCTCACCGAATGAGACTCTCATTGCACTGTTTTTCACGCCGGGAGTCTCATCGGCCGGCCATTTGGAAAAGGGAGGCTGACAAGGAAATACAATGACTTGTCCGCCAAGATGAGACTCTCATTGCACTGTTTTTTTGCATCCGGAGTCTCATTTCGCCGAAGCTGAAGTCCTCAGACCCCCGACAGGCTCAGCTCGATGCGCGAGGCCTGGGCCTGAAGCTCGCCCGGCGCCCTGGCCTCGGCCGGATCGGCCGGGGCGGTGACGTCGGTCCAGTTGGCCACGAAGGCGTCGATTTCGTCGCGGGCCGGGCGCAGGGCACCGTCGCGCGCCGCCACCTGCTGCGCCGCCAGGGCCGCGCCGTAGGAGTGCTGCCACTCGATCGGGTCGACCCCGTCCTCGGTCACCACCAGGCGTACAGGCCGGTGGAGATGTTCAGCAGGCCCCTCACCACGGCGCCGGCGTCGCCGCCCGCCAGACGCGCGGCGCGGTCCAGCTCGGTGATGGCGGCGTTCAGGGCGCCGGTCGAGCCGCTCTCGGCGGCCCGGCGCAGCACGACCTCGTCCACGCCCGCGGCGTCATAGTCGGCCTTGGCCGGGTCATAGACCTCCAGCATGCCCTGTCCGGCCAGGGCGGCGGCGGACGCCTCGCCCTCCACCGGGCTGGCCGCCTGGGCCACCAGGAAGAAGCCCTTCAGGTGCTGCAGCCGCAGCGCCAGCAGGCTTTCGGCCGGAACGGCGCCATAGGCGCTCACCGCGCCCGCCTCGCCGCCTTCGCCCTCGCCTTCCTCCGCCGCGCTGGCGGGCGGAGTGGCCGCCTGGGCCGGGGCCTCGCCGCCCTGGTCGGAGCAGGCGGCGACGCCCGCGATCAGCAGGGCGGAGCCGGCGGCGGTCCACAGGCGGGGGCGGAACAGGCGGGTGTCGGACATGGGAAGGGCGCTCCGGTCGGAAAGGTCCGTGACCTATAGACCGCAGCGCCAAAGATGCAAATGCTTCTCAGACGCCGAAGTGACCCGGCACAAAGTCAGCGCAGCACCTCGCCCGCATCCACCACCGTCATATCGATCATCATGCCCAGATAGGCGTCAAACCAGGGCTTGTGCGCGCTGCCCACGATCACCAGCACCCGCCCGCCCGGCGACTGGGCCGCGGCTTCGCGGATATGGGCCACCTGACGCAGGTTGCGGGTTTCCCACTCTGCGATGCGGACCCGTCCCACGCTATTGGGGCTGGCGCGGTCGATCATGCTGACCCACTGTCCCAGTACATCTGTGATCCCGGCCTCGGGGCTGTTCAGAAACCGGTAGGTCTCCAGTGCATCTTCAGGCGTTCCGAGGCGCTCGGACGCTCGGCCAGATACTGGAATTCCGGCGAGGCGATATGGGCGGCGAAGTCCGCCTGCTCCATGAAGACCCGCATATCGTCGATCACGGCGTCACCCATGATGTCGTCGCCGTGGTGGTCGTCAACGGGATAGACGCGGTCCAGACCCAGACGGACCGCCAGACGCACAGCGATCATATGGCTTTCGTTGCGGCGCGTTTCGTATTCATCAAGCAAAACAGCGAGCTCGCCCGAAATCCCATCCCCGGCGCGGCGCTCGGCTGCGTCCAAACGCCACCACTGCACCAGAGCCGAATAGGCGTCACCCGCAGCCGTCAGCACGGCCGCCAGTCGGCGGCGCTGGGCGGGCGTCGGGTTTTCGGGCAACGCGGCCAGCAGGCGGCGCGCCTCCGCCTCGGCGGCAGGCATCCCCAGGCCGGTCTCCGCTTCCGCAACGGCGGCCAGACGCAGGAACCGGCCACCGAACCAGTCGGCGCTTTCCGGATAGACGGCTTCGTAGGTCTTGAGCGCATGTACACTCTCGCCCGACAGGTTCTCGATGGCGATGATATCGGGCCCGAACGCCGCCAACCTCTCCAGAATCGGCTCCAGAACAGCGGGGTCAAAATCGTCCGGCGCCCCGGAAAGATGGGGCGTGCCGATCACCAGAACCTGGGTTGGCGCCCCGTACAGGTGCTGGCGGTGCTCGCGCGGGTCAAAAGCACCCGGCGCCTGGGCGGAGGCGGATGCAGCGGCCAGACCCAGCAGCATCGGAATCACGGCGAAAGCGGCGATGACGCGCATTGCGGTCCTTCCTTCGATCTTCGAAAGAGGAGCCCTCGCGTCAGCCGGATGGATGCAAATTACAGGAATTTAATGGCGACCGGCTCCCGTCTGGCCGTCGGGATGCGAAACCGAAGTTTACTCGACCCGCTCGCCGGTGTCCGGGTTCACCGCGCCCTCACGGCCCTCGGCGGCGGCTTCGCGCTGGTTTTCCTCCAGAGACGAGGCGGCGTCTCCGGCCATGTTCTCGACCCCGCGCGCGGCTTCCATGGCGCCCGATTCGATCCGCTCGCCCAGTTCGGCGGCGCCCTGCTCAAGGGTCTCGCCCGCCTCGGCGGCATCCCGCTCGGCCTGGGCCTGTTCGGCGTCCGTGCAGGCGACGCCCCCCAGGGACAGGGCTGCGGCGGCGGCCACGGCCAGCCAGGGTTTGGTGCGAATGGTCATGGGCATGCCCTCCTCAAAATGAATGCTATCACAGCAACGCTCAAGCTGGACCCCGGGTTGCGCCCCTTTCGTCCGGGGCCGCGGGGCGCTAACGCTCCGGCGTGTCCCCATCCGGAGTCCTGCCGTGATCGTCCTGGCCGATGTCCTCTCCGCCGAAGACCTTGAGCGTTTGCGCGGCGGGCTGGCCAAGGCCCCGTTCCGGGACGGCAAGGCCACGGCAGGGTCTGCGGCTCGCAAGGTCAAGGACAACCTGCAGGCCCGGGGCGACGACGCCACGGTCCAGGCTCTCGCCCGCTTTATCCGGGACGCGTTGGAGCGGCACCCGGTGTTCCACCCGCTGGTGCGCCCCGCCCGCTGGTCGAACCTGATCTTCTCGCGCTACTCCAGCGGCCAGCAGTACGGCCTGCACACCGACGACGCCGCCATGCGCGGCGAGGACGGCGAGCGCCTGCGCACCGACCTGTCCTTCACCCTGTTCCTGACCGATCCCGAAACCTACGAGGGCGGCGCCCTGCTGCTGGATGATCTGGACGGAGAGCGCGAGTTCCGCCCCGCCGCCGGCTCAGCGGTGATCTACCAGACCGGCCGCCTGCACCGGGTCACGCCGGTCACCGCGGGCGAACGCCTGGCCTGCGTGGGCTGGATCCAGTCCCTGGTCCGCCGTCAGGACCAGCGCGAGATCCTGTTCGATCTGGAGCGCGTCCGCCGGGCCACGCCCGAGGGCGAGCCCCGCCTGCTGGCCGACAAGACCATCGGCAACCTGCTCCGGATGTGGGCCGAAACGTAAAGAGGAGACTTAATCTTGTGGTGGCTGGGGGCGGGATCGAACCGCCGACCTATGGGTTATGAATCCATCGCTCTAACCACCTGAGCTACCCAGCCGCCGGAGACGCCCGTAGCCGGGCGCGTGGTCAAGAGAGACGCGCCTATATAGGGCCTGCCAGCCCGGTTCAAGACTGTCGCGGCGTTCCGTGCGCCGACCGCTTCAGGCGGCCGCGCGCCACTGGCGCGAAGGCTGGGCCGGGCGGAAGGTTTCGGCCTTGAACTCGTCCCAAAGGGCGTCCTCGTCCGTATAGCGTCCGGCGGCCGCGTCGATCACGTCCACCACCTGTTCCTCCAGCCGGTCCCAGATCACCGCCAGATCGGCGCAGCCTCGGCCTCGCAGGGCACGATCAGATAGCGGGCGTCGTTGACGATGCGGGCGGGGGCGTAGCGGGCGGCGATCTGGCTGGCCATGGCGGGGTCCTTCGGAAATCTGTGTGGCGTCTTGCTGATGAAACCACCCTATGACAGGGTTGCGCCAAAATCGGACGTAGGTGAAATGAGACACGACAAGGCCGCCGTGGTCATCGAACTGGCCCGCCGCATGGCTGGCAGCGCCGAGGGCCTGACCCTGGACGACATGGCGCGCGACCTGGACGTGGGCCGCCGCACCGCCGAGCGCCTGCGCGACGCGGTGCTGATGCTGTTCCCCGGCGCCGAGGAAGTGTCGGACCCGCCCACCAAGCGGTGGCGCATCCGCGGCGGGCTGTCCGCCTTCGAACAGGCGCCCACCACCACCGAGCTGGTCGAGCTGAACCGCGCCGCCCTGGCCCTGCGCCGGGCGGACGAACCGGTGCGGGCCGCGGCCCTCGAAAGCCTTGAGCGCAAGATCAAGTCGGCGGTGCGCTCCACCACCCTGAACCGGCTGGCCCCCGATCTGGAGGCGCTGGTGCGGGCCGAGACCATCGCGGTGCAGGCCGGGCCCCGCCCCACGGCGGACGAGTCCATGCTGGCGGCCATCCGGGGGGCGGTGCTGGCGGAGCGGGCGCTGGGCTTCATCTACAGCCGGCCGGGCGCCGAGGCCCGCCGCCGCACCGTCGCGCCCTGCGGCCTGATGTTCGGCCGCGCCAACTATCTGGTGGCCGCAGATCTGGGCACGCAGAAGGTCCAGACCTTCCGGCTGGACCGCATGAGCGCGGTGGAGCCTCTGGATCAGACCGCCCGTCCGCCAGCGGGCTTCGATCTGGCCGCCTTCGCCAACCGCTCCTTCGGCATCTATCAGGACGATGTGGAGGACGTGGCCCTGCACGTGACCGCAGAGGGCGCGGCCGAGGCCCGGGCCTGGCGCTGGCACCCCACCCAGACGCTGGAGGACCAGCCGGACGGCTCGGTCATTGTGCGCTTCACCGCCAGCGGCATGCGCGAACTGGCCTGGCACCTGTTCACCTGGGGCGAGCGGGTCCGCATCCTGGCCCCCGACCGGCTGAAGACGGTGATGGCCGACGAGCTGGCTGCGGCGATGCGCGCCCACGGGGATGCACAAGGCAGGTGAAACGTAACGGGAACGTCGCTAAGAGATGACGGATACTCCCTTGAGGAAGCGTCGCCATTTCGTCCGCCCAGCCGCTGTTGCCTGATCAAGGATTGCCGCCCCGCTTCGCCGACTGGTTCGCCGGGCGGGGTTGGAGCGTGCGTGATCACCAACTGGCCATGGTGGCCAAGGGGCGCGAGGACGCTGACGTCCTTCTGGTGGCGCCCACCGGCGGCGGCAAGACCCTGGCCGGCTTCCTGCCCAGCCTGATCGACCTGGCCGAGCGGGGCCCCCGAAATGGGCCCAAGAGCGTCCACACCCTCTACATCTCGCCGCTGAAGGCGCTGGCGGTGGACGTGGAGCGCAATCTGATGACCCCGGTGCGCGAGATGGACCTGCCCATCGTGGTGGAGTCCCGCACCGGCGATACGGGCCAGGCGCGCAAGCAGCGCCAGCGGATCACCCCGCCCGACATCCTGCTGACCACGCCCGAGCAGCTGGCCCTGTTCTGCGCGTGGGAGGGTGCGCGGGGCTATTTCGAGGACCTGCGCTGCGTGGTGGTGGACGAGATCCACGCCATTCACAGCTCCAAGCGCGGCGACCTGCTGTCGCTGGGGCTGGCGCGGCTCCGGCAGTTCGCCCCCCACGCGCGGTTCGTGGGCCTGTCGGCGACGGTGGATGATCCCGTGGCGGTGCGGCGCTGGCTGTCGGACCGAGGCGACGATCTAGTGCTGGGCCGCCCCGGCGCGCCGCCGGTCATGGAGGTGCTGCTGTCCGAGAACCGGGTGCCCTGGGCCGGCCACACCGCCCAGCACGCCATGGACGAGGTCTATGAGACCATCAAGACGGCGACCACCACCCTGATCTTCGTCAATACGCGCTGGCAGGCCGAGTTCGCCTTTCAGGAGCTGTGGCGGCTGAACGAGGACGGCCTGGCCATCGCCCTGCACCACGGCAGCCTGTCGGCCGAACAGCGCCGCAAGGTGGAGGCCCGCATGGCCAAGGGCGAGCTGCGGGCCGTGGTCTGCACCTCCACCCTGGACCTGGGCATCGACTGGGGCGCGGTGGATCTGGTGATCCAGCTGGCGGCGCCCAAGGGCTCCTCCCGTCTGGTCCAGCGCATCGGCCGGGCCAACCACCGGCTGGACGAGGCCTCCCGCGCCATTCTGGTGCCCGCCAGCCGCTTCGAGATGCTGGAGTGCCAGGCGGCGGTGGAGGCGGTGGCCGAGAATGCGCTGGACGGCGAGCCGATCCGCGTCGGCGCGCTGGACGTGCTGGCCCAGCACGTCATGGGCTGCGCCTGTTCGGAACCGTTCGATCTTCAGGCCCTTTACGACGAGGTGCGCCGCGCCGCGCCCTACGCCGAGCTGTCGTGGGAGGACTGGGAGCGGGTGGTCGATTTCGTCTCCACCGGCGGCTACGCCCTGAAATCCTATGACCGCTATCGCCGCATCGTGCGGGGGCAGGATGGGCTGTGGCGGGTGCGCAATGAAGAAACCGCGCGCCGCCACCGCATGAATGTGGGCGCCATCATCACCGCCCAGACCCTGTCCCTGCGCCTGCCCGGCCGCCACGGCTCGGGCCGCAAGATCGGCGAGGCCGAGGAATGGTTCTTCGAACAGATGACGCCCGGCGACACCTTCGTCTTCGGCGGCGAGATCTGGCGCTTCATGGGCATCGAGGGGACCAACGCCATCGTCACCCGCGCGGCGGACAAGGAGCCCAAGGTGCCCAGCTGGGGCATGTCCAAATTCCCCCTGTCCACCTTCCTGGCCAGCCGGGTGCGGCGGATGATGAGCGATCCGTCCGCATGGTCCGTCCTGCCCGCCGACGTGCAGGAGTGGCTGGAAGCCCAGCGCGACCATTCCAGCCTGCCGGGCATCGACGACCTGCTGATCGAGACCTTCGCGCGGGGCAATCGCCACTTCATGGTGGCCTATCCGTTCGAGGGGCGCATCGCGCACTCGACCCTGGCCATGCTGCTGACCCGGCGGCTGGACCGGGCGGGGGTGGGGCCCATCGGCTATGTGGCCAATGACTACATGCTGGCCATCTGGTCGGTGAAGTCCATGGACGGAGTGGATTTCGACGCCCTGTTCGAACAGGACATGCTGGGGGACGATCTGGAAGCCTGGCTGGACGAGAGCTTCATGATGAAGCGCACCTTCAAGGACTGCGCCCTGATCGCCGGCCTCATCGAGCGGCGCATGCCGGGCCATGAGAAAAACAGCCGTCAGGTGACTTTCTCGGCGGACCTGATCTACGACACCCTGCGTCGCCATGACCCGGAGCATCTGTTGCTGCAATGCGCGCGGGCGGACGCGGCGCGGGGCCTGCTGGACGTGGCGCGGCTGGGCGAGCTGCTGTCGCGCATCCGGGGCCGCATCCGGGTCCAGCGGCTGGAGCGGGTCTCGCCCTTCGCCGTGCCGGCAATGATGGAGATCGGCCGCGAACGCGCGCCCGGCTCCTCGGCCGCCGAGATGATGCTGGAGCAGGCCGCCCTGATCGAGGAGGCCATGGCGTGACGGCGTGGCGGGTTCAGCAGCGGTCGTGCGGCTCGGCGGTCATGGCGGTCAATGACGCCGAGGTGGGCATGCGACCCTCCGGCGCCTGTGGCTGGAGGGCGAGCGCGCGCTGGTGGTTGCGGATTTGCACCTCGAGAAGGGCTCGGCCTACGCCGCGCGCGGCCAGATGCTGCCGCCCTACGACACCCGCGAGACCCTGGACCGGCTGCAGGCCGAGATCGAGGCGCTGGACCCGCGCGTGACCGTGCTGCTGGGCGACACCCTGCATGACGGGTCGGCGACCACCCGCATCGCGCCCGACGACCGCGAGCGCATCGCCGGGCTGGCCCGCCGCACCACCCTGCTGTGGATCACCGGCAACCACGATCCGGACGGCCCAAAATCGTCATCCGGCGATCTGGCGGGCGAGACGGCGGTGGAGATCGGCCTGTCGAAACTGGTCCTGCGCCACGAGCCCAGCCCCGACCCCACGCCCGGCGAGGCGGCGGGGCACCTGCACCCCTGCGCACGGGTGAAGGGGACGGCCGGGTCGGTGCGGCGGCGTTGCTTCGTCACCGACGGCCAGCGCCTGATCCTGCCTGCCTTCGGCGCCTACGCCGGCGGACTGAACGTGCGCGACCCCGCCTTCTCAGGCCTGTTCGCCTGCCCGCCGCTGGCGGTGGCGCTCGGGAAGAAGGCCCATGCGGTGCGGTGGGGATTGCTGGCGGGTGATTGAGATCGGCGCCGATGCGCGCCGCTTGCCCTTTGACCGCCGTCCCTGTAGGGGTCGCGTCCAAATTTCGCGCCCGCGCGCCACCCCGAACCCAGCGACATTCGATGAAGATCAACGGCAACACCATCAAGCCCGGCATGGTCCTGCAAGTGAACGGCGGCCTGTGGGTCGTGACCAAGGCCAGCCACGTCAAGCCGGGCAAGGGCGGCGCCTTCGCCAACGTCGAGGCCAAGAATCTCGAGACCGGCAACAAGCTGAACGAACGCTTCCGCTCCGAGGACAAGGTCGAGCGCGTCACGCTGGAACAGCGCGACTACTCCTATCTGTTCGACAACGGCGACTCGCTGGTCTTCATGGACGACGAGAACTACGAGCAGATCGAACTGCAGAAGGACTGGGTGGGCGAAGACCGCATCGCCTATCTGCAGGAAGGCATGAAGGTGGTCATCGAATCCCACGAGGAGCGCCCCATCGGCCTGTCGCTGCCGGATCAGGTGGTGCTGGAAGTGGCCGAAACCGAGCCCACCGTGAAGGGCCAGACCGCCTCGTCCTCCTACAAGCCCGCCTTGGCCAACAATGGCGTGCGCATCATGATCCCGCCCTACATGTCCGCCGGCGAGCGCATCGTGGTGGACACCACCACCGGCGAATACGTCCGCCGGGCCGACTGATCGAATGGCTCTCGCTTCCGCCCTCGTCTCGGTCATCATCGACGCGGTCCGCAAGACCGGACGGCCCATGCTGCGCGACTTCGGCGAGGTGGCCGAGTTGCAGGTCTCCCGCAAGGGCCCCGCAGACTTCGTCACCGCCGCCGACACCAAGGCCGAGCAGACCCTGCGCGAGCTGCTGAACAAGGCGCGCCCGGGCTACGGCTTTCTCGGCGAGGAAGGCGGCCTCATCGAGGGCACCGACAAGACCCACACCTGGATCGTCGACCCCATAGACGGCACCACCAACTTCACCCACGCCATCCCCCACTTCGCCATCAGCGTCGGCCTTGAACGCAAGGCGCCGGACGGCTCTGCCGAGATCGTCGCAGGCGTCACCTACAATCCGGTGATGAACGACCTGTTCTGGGCCGAAAAGGGCAAGGGCGCCTATCTCAATGACAAGCGCATCCGCGTCTCAGGCCGCAAGGACCTGAGCACCTGCCTGTTCTCCACCGGCCTGCCGTTCCTCGGCAAGACCGGCCACGGCCAGTCCATCAAGGACATCCACGCTGTGGGCCAGCGCACCGCCGGCATCCGCCGCCTGGGCGCCGCCACCCTCGACCTGGCCTGGGTCGCCACGGGCCGCTACGACGGTTTCTGGGAACGGGGTCTTGAGCCCTGGGACGTGGCCGTGGGCATGCTGCTGGTCACCGAGGCGGGCGGGACGGTCACCGCCGTGGACAACGACACCGATCCTCGCTCCGGCAAGCAGATCGTCGCCGCAAACGGCGAGATCCACGGCCAGCTGCGCAAGATCCTGCAGGACGCCTGACCGCCTGAGACAGGCCCGTCACGAACGGGGTCTAGCCTCGGGGCATGATCCGCTTCATCCTGATCGCCGCCCTCGTGATCGCCGGAGGCCCGGCCCTGTCGCAATCCTTCCCCGAACCCCTCGTCATCGCCCATCGCGGCGCGTCGGGCGAGCGGCCCGAGCACACCCGCGCGGCCTATGAACTGGCCATCGAACAGGGCGCCGACTTCATCGAGCCCGATCTGGTCATGACCCGCGACGGCCATCTGGTCGCCCGCCACGAGAACGAGATCGGCGGGACCACCGACGTGGCCGACCGCGCCGAATTCGCTGACCGCCGCGCCACGAAGACCATCGACGGGGTCGAGATCACGGGCTGGTTCACCGAGGACTTCACCCTCGCCGAACTGAAGACGCTGCGCGCCCGCGAGCGCCTGCCTGCGGTGCGCCCCGCCAACGTCGCCTTCGACGGCGCCGAGCCGATCCTGACTTTCGCCGAGGTCATCGCCATCGCCCGCGAGGCCGCCGCCCGCACCGGCCGCCCCATCGGCGTGATCCCCGAGCTGAAGCACCCGGCGTATTTCGCCGCCATCGGCCTGCCCATGGAGGACGCCTTTGTCGCCGTGCTGGAGGCCGAGGGCTGGGCGGGGCCGGACGCCCCGCTGGTGGTCCAGTGCTTCGAGGTGGAGCCCCTGCGCCGCCTCAACGCCCGCATCGACGCGCCGCTGGTGCAGCTGATCGCCGCCGGTTCGGGCCCCTGGGACCGTCCCGACCTGACGCCCGCCGCGATGCTCAGCCCCGAGGGCCTGGCCGAAATCGCCGCCTATGCCGACATCCTCGGGCTGGAGAGCGGGCTGGTCATCGCCCACGACAGCGGAACGCCCACCGGCGTCGTGGAAAACGCCCATGCGGCGGGCCTTCAGGTTCACGTCTGGACCCTGCGCGCCGAGAACCACTTCCTGCCGCCGGCTTATCAGCGCGGCGACGACCCGACCGCCCATGGCGATCTGCACGCCTGGGCTCGCGCGCTCTATGACTCAGGCGTGGACGGCGTCTTCAGCGACTTTCCCGGTGTAGCCGTTCAGGCGCGCCGGTAAGGGGCTTGCGCGTACCACTGTAACAGCGTAGTGGAACGCGCATGGCCTACCAGGACCTGCCCACGGACAACGACGCCCGGACCGCGCTTTTCGACGCGATCCTGAGCCTGCGCACGCGCGAGGAGGTCGACGCCTTCCTCTCGGACCTGTGCACCCCGTCCGAAATCCGCGCCTTCGCCGAGCGGTGGGAGGTGGCGCGCCTGCTGGACGCGGGCGGCAAGTCCTATCGCGAGATCGCCGAGGAGGCCCACGCCAGCCCCACCACCGTGGTGCGGGTGGCCCGCTTCCTCAAGGAAATGCCCCATCAGGCTACCGGCTGGTGCTCGACCGCATCAAGCGCCCCCGACACTAAGGTAAAGTCACATGAGTACTGCATCCGGGCGACTGCGCATCGCGGTCCAGAAGTCCGGCCGTCTGGCCGACCGTTCCCTCGAGCTGATCCGCGACGCGGGCCTGCGCGTCATGAAGGGCGCCAATGACCTGCTGTACCGGGTGGAGAACCACCCCATCGATCTGCTGCGCGTGCGCGACGACGACATCCCCACCTTCGTGGCGGACGGGGTCTGCGACCTGGGCGTGGTGGGCCTGAACGTGCTGGAGGAGCAGAAGAACGGCGGCCCCAATGCAGAGATCGTCATGCCGCTGGGCTTCGGTCGCTGCGAACTGAAGCTGGCCGTGCCGCCGACGCTGGATTACGCTGGTCCCGCCTCGCTGCAGGGCAAGCGGGTGGCCACGTCCTATCCGAATATCCTGCGCCGCTTTCTGGCCGAGCAGGGCGTCACCGCCGACATCATCACCATGCGCGGCGCCGTCGAGGTGGCGCCCCGGCTCAAGCTGGCCCACGCCATCTGCGATCTGGTGTCCACCGGCGCGACCCTTGAGGCCAACGGCCTGCTGGCCCGCGAGAGCGTGCTGAAGTCCGAGGCCGTGCTGATCCGCTCGCCCCAGGCGCCCGAGCCGGAACTGGCGGGGCTGCTGGAAAGCATCGTCGAGCGGGTCTCGGGCGTGGTGGCGTCCCAGGGCGCCAAATACGTCATGCTGAACGCGCCGCGTTCGGCCTTGGCCGAGATCACCGCCATCCTGCCCGGCGCCGGCTCGCCCACCGTCACCCCGCTGGCGGGCCGCGACGACGCCGTGGCCGTCCACGCCGTGTGTCAGGAGTCCGTGTTCTGGGAGACGCTGGAGAAGCTCAAGGCCGCCGGCGCCTCGGCCATTCTGGTCCTGCCCATCGAGAAGATGATGTGATGCGCACGCTCGACTGGTCATCCCTGGACGAGGTCGGGCGGCGCGCCGCCCTAGCCCGTCCTGCACGACGAACGGACGCCGCCGTCAGCGACGCCGTGCGCCAGATCTTCGACGACATTCAGGAGCGTGGCGAGGCGGCGCTGAACGACTGGTGCGTCAAGCTGGACCGCGCCCCGCCCCGGCGTCTGGCCATCACGCCGGAAGCGGTCGCAGAGGCCCGCGCCGCCGTGACGCCGGACGACGAGGCCGCGCTGAAGACCGCCGCCGACAACGTGCGCCGCTTCCACGAGGCGACGAAGCCCGCCGACAGCGACTGGATCGAGACCACGCCGGGCGTCCGCTCGCGCCGGGTCTGGCGGCCCATCGAGGCGGCGGGGCTGTATGTGCCCGCCGGCACCGCGCCCCTGTTCTCGACCCTGCTGATGCTGGCCATTCCCGCCGCCGTGGCGGGCGTGCCGGTCCGCGCCGCCGTGACCCCGCCGGGCCCCACGGGTCAGCCGCACCCCATGATGATCCTGGCCGCCGATCTGGCCGGGCTGGATGCGCTGTGGATCGTCGGCGGGGCCCAGGCCATCGCCGCCCTGACCTTCGGCGTGGGCGGCCTGCCCCGCGTCGACAAGCTGTTCGGCCCCGGCAACGCCTATGTGGCCGAGGCCAAGAAACAGGCCGCCGCCCTCCCCGGCGGCCCGGCGCTGGACATGCCCGCCGGCCCGTCCGAGCTGATGGTCATCGCGGACCGCCAGACCAACCCGACCATCGCGGCCGCCGACCTGCTCAGCCAGGCCGAACACGACGCGGACGCCCAGGTCATTCTGGTCTGTGACGACGACAGGCGCATCGACTACATCCTCGAGGAAATCGACAAGCAGCTGACCGGCCTGCCCCGCGCCACCATCGCCCGCGCCTCCCTGAACGAGGGCCGGGTCATCCGGGTGCGCGACACGGCCGAGGCCGCCGAGGTCGCCAACCTCTACGGCCCCGAGCACCTGTCCATCCAGACCGCCGACGCGGAGGATCTGGTCGACCGCATCACCGCGGCCGGCGCCGTGTTCGTGGGAACCTACGCCGCCGAGACCCTGGGCGACTACGCCGCCGGGCCCAGCCACGTGCTGCCCACCGACGGCGCCGCGCGGGCGTTCTCGGGTGTCTCCACCGGCGCCTTCATGACCGCCATGTCGGTGCAGCAGGTCAGCCGAGACGGCGCCCGCGTGCTTGGCCCCGTGGCCGCCCGTCTGGCCCGGCTGGAGGGTCTGGAAGCCCACGCCCGCGCCGCCGATCTGAGGAGCGCCCTATGAGCCTTCCCGCCCCCTTCCCGCCTCTGGTCACAGGCGGCGACGGACTGGACCGCTATCCGGCAGACGCCGACGCCCTCGCCGCGCGTCTGTCGCAAATCTACGGCCTGCCCGCCGACCGTGTCCTGCCGGTGCGGGGCGTGACCCACGGTCTGGAGCTGGTCTGGCGTCTCGCCGCCCGGGACGGCGGCTCGGTGCAGGCTCCGGACGCCGAGCCCTATTCGCAGCTGGCCGCCATCTATGGTCGCGACGGCGACACCGCCGCCATGGTCGTGCGCGCCCTGGGGTCGTCCGAGGCGGTGGCTGAAATGGCCGCCCGCACCGCGCCCGCCCTGCTGGTCGTCGACGAGGGACTGATCGAGTTCGCGCCGTTCGAGTCCGCCGCCGCCCTCACCGCCGAGCACCCCAATCTGGTCGTGCTGCGCAGCCTGTCGCTGGCCTATGGGCTGGCCGGCGTCCGCGTCGGCGCGGCCATCGCGGCGCCCGAGACCCTGGCCCGGCTGGCGGCGATGCTGGAGCCCTACGCCCTGCCCGCGCCGCTGGCCCGGCTGGCCATGCAGGCGCTGGACCCCTCGCGCATGATCGAGACCGCCCAGCGCATCGAGGCCGTGAAGGCCGAGCGCGCCCGTCTGGTGCGGGAGCTGGAGCGGGTGACCGTGATCGAGGCCGGCTTCGGTCCGGTGGTCATCGCCCGTCCTGAAGACATTCCCGCAACCCGCGCCGCGCTGGAGGCCTGGGGCATCGCCTCGGCCCCGACGGGCGAGCGGCTGCGCCTGCCGGTCTCCATCAAGCCGGAGGTCAATGACCGCCTGCTGGCCGCCTTCGGCCTGAACCCGCCCCGCGCCCGTGCGGCCCGACGCGGCGAGGCCGTGCGCGACACGAAGGAGACGCGCATCGTCTGCGCCGTCGATCTGGACGCCGCCGCGCCGGTCGCCATCGAGACCGGCGTCGGCTTCTTCGATCACATGATCGAGCAGGTGGCGGCCCACGGCGGCTTCTCCATCCGCCTGTCGTGCGCGGGTGATCTGCACATCGACCCGCACCACACCATCGAGGACTCCGCCATCGCCCTGGGCCAGGCCCTGAAACAGGCGCTGGGCGAGCGACGCGGCATCGGCCGCTACGGCTTCGTCCTGCCCATGGACGAGGCGGAAGCGAAGGTCTCCATCGATCTGTCGGGCCGTCCCTACAGCGTGTTCGAGGCCGCGTTCACCACCCCCTTCATCGGCGAATACCGCACCGACCTGACCGAGCACGTCTTCCGCTCCTTGGCCGAGCACCTGGGCGCCGCGATCCACGTCTCGGTGACGGGCGAGGACGACCACCACATGACCGAGGCCTGCTTCAAGGCTCTGGGCCGCGCGCTCCGACAGGCCATCCGCGTGGAAGGCGATGCGGTGCCGTCCACCAAGGGGGTGCTGTGACCGTCGCCATCATCGCCTATGGCGCGGGCAACACGGCCTCGGTCCAGTTCGCGCTGGAGCGGCTGGGCGCCGACGCGCGCGTGACGTCCGACCCGGTCCAGATCGCAGAGGCCGAGCGGGTGATCCTGCCCGGCGTGGGCGCCGCCGCCTATGCCATGGGCCGGCTGGACGCCCTGGGTCTGACGCCGGTGATCCGCGCCTTCGATCGCCCGTTGCTGGGCGTGTGTCTGGGCCAGCAGTTGCTGTTCGAGCGGAGCGACGAGGGCGCGGGCGCCGACCTGCTGGGCTTCATCCCCGGCGTCGTCGCCCGGCTCGATCCCGGCCCGACCCTGCCCGTGCCGCACATGGGCTGGAGCGCCCTGTCCATCGCCCGGGACGATCCGCTGCTGGAGGGCGTGGCGCCCGGCGACCACGCCTATTTCGTCCATTCCTTCCTCTGTCCCGACGGCGAGGCGACCCTGGCCCGCGCCGACTACGGCGGGCCGGTCCCCGCGTGGTGCGCGCGGGCAACCGCTGGGGCTGCCAGTTCCACCCGGAACGCTCCGCCGCCCCCGGCGCCCGCATCCTCAAGAATTTCCTGGAGCTGCCCGCGTGATCCTTTACCCCGCCATCGACCTTAAGGACGGCGTCTGCGTCCGGCTGATGCACGGCCGTTTCGACGCGGTCACCCGCTATGACGACGTCCCCGCCGCGCGGCTGGTGTCGTTCGTGGGCGAGGGGGCAGCCTGGGTGCACGTGGTCGATCTGGACGGCGCCGAGGCCGGCGCCGCGCGCCAGCATGCCCTGATCGGCGATCTGGCGGGATCGGTCGATGTGAAGGTCCAGAGCGGCGGCGGCGTGCGGTCCATTGACGACGTGCGCCTGCTGCTGGAGGCCGGGGTCGCCCGGGTGGTGATCGGCAGTCTGGCCGTCACAGCGCCTGACATCGTGGCCGGATGGCTGGCCGACTTCGGCCCCGAGCGCATCACCCTGGCGCTGGACGTGAAGCTGGAGGATGGCGTGCCGGTTCCTGCCCTGAAGGGCTGGACCCAGCGTGCGGGCGTGGACCTGTGGGCGGCGCTGTCGGCGTATGCCCCCGGGACGCTGAACCACATCCTCGTCACCGACGTGGGCCGCGACGGCGCTCTGACGGGCCCCAATCTGGAGCTGCTGGCCGAGGTCAAGCAGCGCCGCCCTGAGCTTCAGCTGCAAGCCTCCGGCGGGGTCTCCTCGCTGGAGGATCTGGCCGCCCTCAAGGCCATCGGCTGCGACGGCGCCATCATCGGCCGGGCCCTTTACGAAGGCCGCTTCACCCTGTCCAACGCGCTGGAGGCGGTGCGATGACCGCCCGGCGCATCATCCCCTGTCTGGACGTGAAGGACGGCCGGGTGGTCAAGGGCGTGCGCTTTGTGGGGCACACCGACATGGGCGACGCCGCCGAACTGGCCGCGCGCTACCGGGACGAGGGCGCCGACGAGCTGGTGTTCTACGACATCACCGCCTCGCCGCAGGGGCGCACCCTGGACTACGGCTGGGTGCGCGACATCGCCCGGCTGCTGGACATCCCGTTCTGCGTGGCCGGCGGCATCCGCTCGGTGGATCAGGCCGCCCGCTGCCTCGACAACGGGGCGGACAAGGTTTCCATCAATTCGCCCGCTCTGGAACGCCCCGAACTGATCGGCGAAATGGCCGAGCGGCTGGGCGGCCAGTGCGTGGTGGTGGGCGTGGACAGCCAGTTTCAGGACGGCGACTGGCGGGTGCACAAATACACCGGCGACCCGGACGCCCGGCGCGGCGCCAACCGCCTGACCCTGGACTGGATCATCGAGGCGCAGGCGCTGGCGCCGGCGAGATCGTGCTGAACTGCATCGATCAGGACGGGGTGCGCAACGGCTATGACGTGGAACAGCTGAAGGCCGCGCGGGAGCGCCTGACCATCCCTCTGGTGGCCTCCGGCGGCGCCGGCTCGCCCGACCATTTCCGTCAGGTGTTCGCCGAGGCCGACGTGTCCGGCGCCCTGGCCGCCAGCGTTTTCCACTCCGGCGCCATCCGCATTCCCGACCTGAAACGGACCCTGGACAGCGACGGCATTGAGGTGCGGCTATGAACCCCGACGATATCGATTTCGACAAGGGCGGCGGGCTGATCGCGGCGGTGGTGCAGGACGCCGCCACCCTGCAGGTGCTGATGCTGGCCTATATGGACCGCGCGGCGCTGGACGAGACGCTGGAGAGCGGCGAGGCCACCTTCTTTTCCCGCTCGCGCGGGGGGCGTTGGCGCAAGGGCGAGACCTCCGGCGACCGGCTCAAGGTGGTCTCGGTCACCCCCGACTGCGACGGCGACGCGGTGCTGGTGCGGGTCGAGCCGGTGGGCAACGCCTGCCACCTCAACCGGGTCAGCTGCTTCGGCGACGCGGACGCGCCGGGCCTGGGCCGTCTGGCCCGGCTGGAGCAGACCATTCGTGATCGTTCGGACGCCGATCCGTCCGAAAGCTGGACCGCGAAACTGCTGGCGTCCGGGCCCAAGCGCATCGCCCAGAAGGTGGGCGAGGAAGGGGTCGAGACGGCGCTGGCGGGGGCCGCCGGCGACGAGGCCGAACTGGCCAGCGAAGCCGCCGACCTGATCTATCACCTGCTGGTGCTGCTCAGGTCGCGCGACATGTCGCTTCAGGACGTGCTGGACGTGCTGGAGAGCCGGGCCTAGAGCCTGATCGGTTGAGGCGGAATCGC
>NZ_BATC01000052.1 GCF_000466985.1 Brevundimonas abyssalis TAR-001 | reverse complement strand
ATCCGGATCAAGGACGGCGCGCTCTTCCTTTCCCTGATGAAGATCGTAAATGACGGATTACAAGCCGAGGCGGCCGAGGCGGCTCATCTTGTCCAGCCAGACGCGCCGTCGTCCCAGAGAGGCCCCCTCGACCATGCCGAAGACGGTAGTCTTGACCGGCCCGAAACCTACGAACTGGAAGACGTTGCGGCTGAGGCTTCTGAGGCTGTGCGCGCCGAACCAGCTGAAATAGACCCAGCCCGGCATGCCCATGGTGACGACCAGCCGCGCGGACCGCCCCTTGAGCAACCCGCCCTTGGCCGTACGCTTCGGATCAAACGCAAAATCGGGACGCAACACCTGTTCGAGGAAAGCCTTGAGGACCGCCGGCACATCGCCCAGCCACAGGGGATAGATCACCACCACATGTTCGGCCCAGAGCAGATCCTGCTGACAGATCTCCACGATTTCCGGCGCCGGGCTCTCCCAGTCCGAGCGGCTGGTGAGCAACGGAATGTCCAGGTCACCCAGGATCAGGGTGCGCAGGGTGTGACCCGCCTCACGCGCACCTTCACGATAGGCCTCGGCCAGGGCATGGCACAGGCGCTGCGGCGAAGGATCCGGATGACCTTCGATGATGAGGATGCGCCGGGGCGGCTTGCGGAGCGTGTCCATGCGCCATGATCGTCGCCCGCCTCGCGGCCGGCCTTGATTCAGATCAACGGGACAGGTGATCCGGCCGGATCAGTAGCCCGCCGCCAGAGCCAGCCGCATCAGGTCGGACAGGGTGCGGACGCCCGCCTTGGTCATGAGGCTGGCCCGGTAGACCTCGACCGTGCGCGCGCTGATCTCCAGGTCTCGCGCGATCTCCTTGTTGGACTGTCCCGACGCCACCCCGGCGAGCACATCCCGCTCCCGGGGACTGAGACGGCTCAGCCATTCGGGCGTGTCCACCGACGCGGCGCCGGCCGGCGTCGGGGCCGAAGCCGCCAGCGCTCCTTCAACGAGCCGGATGAACACCTGGTCGTGGAACGGCTTCTCAAGGAAATCCCAGGCCCCCGCCTTCATGGCCTCGACCGCCATCGACACATCCGCGTGCCCCGTGATGATGAGGACCTGATGGGGCAGGTCGAGCGTCCTGATCCGCCGCAGCAGATCGAGCCCGGACAGACCCGGCATGCGCACATCCGTCACGATGCACCCGGGCTCCAGATCCCGTCCGCGAGCCAGCAGGGAATGGGCTTCCGGATAGGTGCGGTGCGCATGACCGCGGACGTCCAGCAGGAAAGACAGCGACTCCCGCATGGCTTCGTCATCGTCCACGATGTGAACCACAGGATCGGTCATCAGACCCCCTCTCTGGCCAGGGGGACCGTGAAGGCGAACATGGTCCCTCCCACGTCGTTCTGCTCACACCAGATCGAGCCGCCGTGAGCCTCCACGATGGTGCGGCAGATCGAAAGCCCCACGCCCATGCCGTCAGACTTGGTGGTGACGAAGGGCTGGAAGAGCCGCGCCTGCACCTCCGGCGCCAGGCCCTTTCCAGTGTCGCTGACCCAGATTCGGGCGAAGCCTTCATCGTGAGCGGCCACGCCGATGATGAGGTCGCGCCGGGGTTCCCCGACCATGGCCTCAATGGCGTTGCGGATAAGGTTCAGCGCCACCTGCTGGATCTGGATCGAGTCCGCAAGCACCGGGCCTACGTTCCGGTCGAACTGATAGGAGACACGCAGATCCAGGGGGCGCGCGCCGATCAGGCCCAGGGCGCTGGCCTCCTCCATGATCTTGACCGGATCCTGAGGCGCCCGCTCCGTGTCGCCCTTGGCGACAAACTCCCTCAGGTGGCTGATCACATCCCCGGCCCTGAGCGCCTGATCCCCCGCCTTCCTGAGCGCTTCACGCACCCGCTTCAGATCGGGATCGGGCTGTTCCAGCAAGGTGGCGGAGCCCTTCATGTAGTTGTTGATGGCTGCCAGAGGCTGATTGAGTTCGTGGGCCAGCGACGACGCCATCTCACCCATGATGCTCAGGCGGGACACGTGGACAAGCTCCGCCTGAAGCTCCTGAAGCCGCCGCTCCTGCTCGCGCTTGTCGGTCAGGTCGCGCACAAAGCCGGTAAAGAAGCGATCTCCGTCGAAATTCGCCTCGCCGACCGCCAGCTCCATGGGAAAGGTGGACCCGTCGCGCCGCTGGCCCACGACGATGCGCCCGATTCCGATGATCCGGCGTTCACCGGTCGTTCGATACCGGTCCATGAAGACGTCGTGATCATCCCGGTAGGGAGACGGCATGAGCACCTTGACGTTGCGGCCCTCCACCTCGGCCGTCCGCCACCCGAACAGTCGTTCGGCCGTCGCGCTGAACGACTGGATAATGCCCTTTTCGTCGATGACGACCATGGCCTCGGGGACTGTATCCAGGATGGACTGAAGGTGGGCCTGCCGCGCGGCGGCCTGTCGGCGACGCGTGAGATTCATGTGCCCCATTTGCGCAACCACGGGCCCGATGATCAGGAACAGCAGGGCGTCAAGGATGTTGGCGCGATTGAGCCAGAGCGCGTCGCCCAGAAGCAGGACGGACATGATGAGGCACAGGCCCGTGGCCGCCAGGGCGGGGGTGCGCCCGCCGAACGTGGCCGCAAGCAGCACAACCGGCAGGTAGAGCAGGAAGAAGCTGCGGTCGGTGAATGTCTCATCCAGGCCGAAGCGCAGCATGAGCACCACGGCGACGCCCGCGACCACCGCCAGGACGCCTCGAACGAGATCATCCCTCTTGACTGCCGTCAGGTTGACTAGCCGCATGCCCATCGCCGCAAAGGAGAGGTCACGGGGACTATCACGACGGCGCCGAACGCCGCCACTTCTTTCCGGCGCGGTGGCGCCCGCCGTCGCCGTGGGACGCAACGTCAGGCGTCGGCCCAGGCCCGCAGCCGTTCAGGCCGCAGCAGGCGATAGCGGCGCGCGCCGAAGAACTCGACCATGCCCTCGGCCTGAAGCTGGGACAGCATGCGTGAGACCGTCTCGATCGTGAGGCCCAGATAGTCCGCCATGTCCTGACGGCCCATGGCCAGTTCGCCATGACCCATGCGGCGGCTCAGCGACAGCAGAAACACACCGACTCGCTCAAGGGCCGTATGGCGCCCCAGCAGCATCAGATGCTCCCGCGACCGCTCCAGCTCCTGGGTGGTGGCTTCCCAAAGAGCGGCCTGGATGCGCGTGTCGCCGGTGTGCCCCGGAAGCGCCGCGCCGGGCTTGAAGACCAGCACTTCGCAGGTGGTCAGCGCCTCGGCTGCGAACCGGTGCGTCTGACCGCACTCGAGCC
Source organism: Brevundimonas abyssalis TAR-001 (assembly GCF_000466985.1). Classification (GTDB taxonomy): domain Bacteria; phylum Pseudomonadota; class Alphaproteobacteria; order Caulobacterales; family Caulobacteraceae; genus Brevundimonas; species Brevundimonas abyssalis. The sequence continues at coordinate 17,945 of NZ_BATC01000052.1, read as the reverse complement.
CGAACATGTCGTCGCCGAAATAGAAATCGCCGATCTGGCGACGGCCATCGCTCATGATCCGGGTCGTGCGCACCGCGCCCGAGATGACCCGGTACAGCAGGTCCGCCTTCTCGTCCTGGGTGTAGATGTCCTCGCCGCGGGCGAACACCATCCGGACGCCGAGTCCTTCGAAAGGCTCCGGATGGGCGAGGGTTTGAAGGGCGGGATCCAGAAGGGTCATGGGCTTGCTCCTTGAACCCAAGCTAGGCGCGCGCCGGAGACCCTGAAATTCGGGACCGCCCCCTAAGGGATTCTACGGAGTGGCCAGCCCCGCCTTTTGATCTGCATCATGGCGGCTTGGCGTTGGCGGAGGGATGGTTCGCTCAAGGAGGCGCTCATGCAGATGTACGGCAAATGCCTGGTTGTGGTGGCGGATGGGGAAAACGCCCGCCTGTTCGAGGAGGGGCGGCGCGGGGGTCCCTTGGCGGAACGCCCTGCCTGGACCGAAGATCTCACGCCCACGGCGACCACCGCCCACGCCAAGGGCCGGGTTTTCGAGCGCTTCGGTCCCGGATCGCACACCATTGACGCCATGCGGCCCAAGGACCGGTCCGAAGCACGATTTCTCGAAAATCTGGCGGAACGCGTGGACAAGCTGGTCGTCAGCGAGGGCTTTGAAGACGTGATCCTCATCGCGCCCCCACGGGCCCTTGGCGTCTTACGTTCAGCCCTGCCGCCCGCCACGCTGAAACGACTGGGAGCCAGCGAGGCCGCCGAACGATGCGGCGAGACCCCCACTGCTCTTCGCGACGTCGTCAGGCGCCTTCGCGGACAAGCCTGAACCGCCAATCAAGGAGTGATGTCATGCGTAATCTACTCGTCGCCGCCATGGCCTGCGCGGGCGCCGCCTGCGCGCCCTCGCCCGAGATCAGCACGACCGGAGACGCGCGTCTCGACTCCACCGGAATGGAAGCCGCGGCCGCCGAGCGCGCGGAGATGATCGTACGCTCGAACTGTTCAGGCTGCCATGCCGTCGGACTGACCGGCGCCAGCCCCTTGCCGTCCGCGCCGCCTTTCCGCGAAGTCGCGGCCAGGCGTGATCTCTTTCTCCTTGAAGAGGACTTCGGGCGGGGCCTGGTGACCTCTCATCCCGACATGCCGCCGTATCGATACCGCGCCAGCGAGATCGACGATCTGATGGCTTATTTCCGCAGGCTGGAGCGTGAGGGCCGGCTGTAACGCAACGACCGTCCGGCAGGGTCCGCTCGGGCCAGAGTCCCAACGAAGGAACGTCCCATGGCCTATGCAAGTCTGATGGTTCACGTCGACCATGGTGTGGAAAGCGACACCCGCGTGACCCTGGCGCACGACATGGCGACGACGTTTGACGCCAGGCTGATCGGTGTCGCCGCCACTGCGCCGGACACCTGGGCCATCGCGCCCTACATGCACGGCGCCTTGCTGGGCGATGCGCTCGACATGTACATGGACATGGCCAGAGACAATCTCGCTCAAGCGGCCGCTGATTTCGCGACCCTCACCAAACCCCGGGCGAGCCGGTGTGAATGGCGCGGCGAAATGGGTGACCTGGTCGAGGTGATCCCCCGGCAGGCCCGCGCCGCCGACGTGATCATCCTGGGCCGTCAGCCTCATTCAAACGCCGTCTGGCGGATCGACGTCGGGGATGTGTTGTTCGCCGCCGGCCGGCCGCTGCTGCTGACGCCTCCTGACCCGGCCCCGAATCCGGTCGGCGCTCCCGTGCTCTTGGCCTGGAAAGACACGGCGGAGACCCGCCGGGCGGCCCTGGCCGCACTCCCGCTGTTGAAGCTGGCGGAACGGGTCGAGGTCCTCGAATTCTGCCGCGACGACGATCTGGAGGACGCCGGCGCCCGCACCGCCGACGTGGCCGGTTTTCTGCGTCTGCACGGGATCACCGCGGGGTCTCAAGCCAGCGCCATCGGGTCAGCCTCCGCAGGCGACGGCCTGCTTGCGGCGGCCGACGACTACGGCGCCGGGCTGATCGTCGCCGGCGCATACGGCCATGCAAGGCTGCGACAACGGGTTCTGGGCGGCGTGACGCGCACACTGCTGGAGAAAAGCCCGCTCTGTCTGCTGCTCAGCCACTGACCTGCACCCATCGCACAGCCCCGAGGATCCCATGGCGTACAAAGATATTCTTCTGCCCCTCTTCACCTACCCGACGCCCATCCCCGAATCGGCCATGCGCAACGCCGCGGCCATAGCCATGCGGTTGGGCTGCGGATCGGACGGCGGCGAACTGGCCGCCATGGTCTTCAGGGTCCAGATCCAGCCCACGCGGAACCGTCTGGCGAATTTTCTGGCCCAGACGGACGACCTGATCCGTGAAGAAAACCGTCGATGCGTCGCCGTGGCCGAAAAGACCGCCGCCGCGTGGTCGGAAATCGCCGCCGGGTGCGGCCTGAGAAACCGGACGTTCATCCGCGACGTGGACATGTTCGGCGAGGCCGAGGCGCTTTCCAGTGCGGCGCGGACCTCCGACATCTGCATGGTCTCGATCGGTCCCGAGCAGGAAATCGACAAGGCGGCGGCGGAATCGATGCTGTTTTCGTCAGGGCGACCGCTCCTGATCTTCCCCGAGGCCAATCCGCTGCGGGACAGCGGGACCTTCGAGCGCATCGTCGTGGCCTGGGACGCAAGCCGAGCTGCGGCGCGAGCCTCGGGGACGCCCTGCCCCTGCTCATCGGCGCAAGCGACGTCCGTATTCTGACCGTGGTCGGCGAAAAGGCCTCGGCCAGGTCCGGCCAGGGCGCAGAGGTGATCCGGCATCTGGCGCTGCACGGCGTGCAGGCGACGGTGGATGAGGTCGACGCCGCCGGCCGGCCCATAGGCCAGGTGCTGGAGACCTACATGAACCAGCAGGACGCAGACCTGCTGGTGATGGGCGGCTTCGGCCATTCCCGGGTGCGCGACTTCCTGCTCGGCGGCGCGACCGGCGCGCTCCTGAAGGATCCCAAATTTCCGGTCCTTCTCTCCCATTGATGACCCGCGGGCTGAGGCCGCGATGGAAGGGGCGCAGCTCTGCGGCTCTGGCCGGACTCGGGGCGGTCTATCTGATCGTCCTCGTCCTCGGCCTGGCGACGGCGCCGGAGGGCGCCCCCATCACCGATCCGTGGTTCACCCTGATGGAGGGGCTGATCCTTCTGATCGCGCCCCTGATGGTGGCGATGATGGCGGACATCCATGCGCGGGCGACGCCCGAGGCAAGGACTGGAGCGCTTCTCGCGGTCGCCTTCATGACCGTGGCGGCGGCGATTACCTCTACGGTTCATTTCTCGATTCTCGCCCTCAGCCGCACGCCGCCCTTCTCTGACGCCGCGTGGTCGGGGGTCTTCGCGTTCGAGTGGCCGTCGGTGGTTTACGCCCTGGACATCCTGGCGTGGGACGGGTTCTTCCCCCTGGCCCTGTTCTGCGCGGCCCCGGCCGTTCGCAGCAAGCTGATCCGCCGCCTGCTGCTGCTGGCGGCCGCCCTCGCCCTCATCGGGCTGCTGGGGCCCGTCCTCGGACGGATGGACATCCGCAACATCGGCATCCTCGGATACGCCGTGGTCTTTCCGCTCGCCGCAGCCCTTTACGCATTCCGCCCCCCGGCCCTGGAGCCGAGCGGCGCCTGAGGCGCGGCGCGTATCCGGCTGTGGCTGAAACAGAAGCGGCCCCGCATCGGGGGCCGCTCCATGCCTGTCGTGCTGAACCGGCGTCAGAACCGGCGCGACACGCCCAGCGAGACCACCCAGGGATCCAGGCTGACGTCGCTGGTCAGGGCGCCGCCGTTGATCTCGGCGTCCGTGTCGAACCAGATCTTCTTCACGTCCACGTTTAGGCTCCACGGGCCCTGCAGCCCGATGTCGGCCCCGGCCTGCAGCGCCAGGCCGAAGCCGTCGTCCAGGTCCACCGTAAAGCCGTTCATGTCTTCGCCTTCAAAGAAGACCATGTAGTTCACGCCCGCACCCACATAGGGGCTGAACCGTCCCTCGGTCAGCGGGCGGTACTGCAGGGTCACCACGGGCGGCAGCACCCAGGTCTCGTGCACCGCCACATCCGTGCCCGGTCCCTGGGCGCGGATTTCATGCTTGGTGGCGCCCAGAATGGCCTCGACGGCGAAGTGGTCGGTCAGGAAATAGGTGAACCCCAGCGTCGGCATGGTGCTGTCGCCCACATCGACGTTCAGGCCGGTGCCCACGCCGGCCGAGGTCAGGATCGCGTCGTCGGCGCCCGACGACACATTACTGACCCGCGCCGAGATCAGCCACTCGCCGGCGCGGGGCGCGCGCCAGGCGTCGTCGCTCTGGGCCAGGGCGGGGGCGGCGCAGGTGGCCGCGGCCAGGGCGGTGAGGATAAAGGTCTTCGCTTTCATGATGTCATCCCCGACGCCCGGTCGCCTCATGCGGCCTCTGTGGCGTCTTGTGCAGAGGATGAACCGGGGCCGAAGCCCGCGCCTTGATTTAGCGCAAGTCCTTGCTGGAAAAGACGTTTCAGATCACGCGCGCATGACGGTCAGCGGGCACGGTATGGGCGTCGAACACCGCACAGACGGCGCGCACGAACGGACGTCCCAGCGGGGTCACCGTCACCCGCGTCCCCTCGATCCTTATCAGGCCGTCCGCTGCGAACGGCTCCAGACGGCTCCAGACATCGCCCAGGCTGTCCGGATCGAAACCGTGAAGCCGGGTGCAGGCGTCCACATCCACCGCGAAGTCGCACATCAGCCGTTCGATGAGCGCGCCGATCAGGACGTCCTGATCGGTCAGGCCGACGCCGCGCGCCACCGGAAGCTGTCCCTTCTGGACCGCCTGGCGCCACTCGCGCTCCTGGACGAGGTTCTGCGAGAAGCCCTGCGGCGTCCGGCTGATCGCCGAGGCGCCCAGACCGATCAGCGTCGGGGCCGTGTCGGTCGTATAGCCCTGGAAATTGCGGCGCAGCCGTCCCGCCCTCTGCGCCGCGGCCATGGAGTCGTGCGGCAGGGCGAAATGGTCCAGCCCGATGGCCGTCCATCCCTTGGCCTGGAGGTATCGTGTCGCCACCTGACTCTGAAGAAAACGGGCCCCGGAGTCCGGCAGGTCCTCGGTGCGGATCAGCTTCTGGTGGGGCTTCATCCAGGGCACATGGGCATAGCCGAACAGGGCGATGCGGTCGGGCTTCAGATCGGTGATCTGGCCCAGGGTCGTCACCACATTGATCTCGGTCTGCAGCGGCAGGCCGTACATCAGGTCCAGGTTCAGCGAGGTCACCCCTTGCGCCCGCAGCCCTTCGACGGCGTGGCGGATGGACTCGAAGGACTCCGGCCGGTTGACCGCCGCCTGCACCCTTGGCGACAGATCCTGAACGCCCAGGCTGGCGCGGCTCAGGCCGATCCGGCCGGCCGCCCGCATCCAGTCGTCGGTGAGAACCTCGGGGTCCAGCTCGGCGGCGATGTCGTAGCAGTCGGACAGGTCGAACCGGCCGGCCAAGCCCGCCATCAGCCGTTCCAGCTCCTCGGGCGGCAGCATATTGGGCGTGCCCCCGCCCAGATGGATCGACCCCACCCGGACACCCCGCCCCACATGGGCCAGCACCAGATCGGCCTCGGCCAGCAGCAGATCCACATAGCTGCTCATCACCGCCACGCGGTTCATCGCCCGCGTGTTGCACCCGCAGTACCAGCACAGGCGCTTGCAGAACGGGATGTGCAGATACAGCGAGATCGGGGTCTCGACCGGCGCCGTCGACAGCCACTGGCCCCATCGCGTCCCGTCCACCTCCGCGGTGAACTGGGCGGCGGTGGGATACGATGTGTAGCGCGGCGCATGGGCGTCATAGCGCGCAATCAGGTCGCGCACGATCTCCGGAGACGGGGCTGCGGAAGTGACGGACAGGCTGTGGCTGAGCATGGAAGGCGCTCTTCAAAAGAAAAGGTCGCGGCGCTCCGCAGGTGAAGCGCCGCGACAGTGGAGGGTCAGTGACCGACTTCGGCGTCGTCGGGGTCCGGCGCCGAAAGCCCGGCGTCTCCTTCGTCGAACAGGCGGAATTCGTGCCACAGGCCGTTCAGGATGCCGAAGGCGACTGCGAGGCCCAGGCCCAGAATCCAGGCGAAATACCACATGGGATGAGAGCTCCTCGGCTCAGTAGAGGTCAGGGTTGGTCTTCAACTCGGCGGTGGAGGTGCGGCCCCACAGCACCCGGTAGACCCAGGCCGTGTAGATCAGGATCAGCGGCAGGAAGATGATCGTGCACACCAGCATGATGAACAGGGTCAGGTGGCTGGAGGACGCGTTCCACACAGTCAGGCTGGAGGCCGGATCGATGGAGCTGGGCAGGATGAACGGGAACATCGACAGACCGACCGTGGAGATAATGCCCACCGTCGAGACCGAGGACCCGCCGAACGCCAGCACAGCGGATCGCCGCCATATGCCGGCCAGGGCCGCCAGGCGCCGAGGAAGCCCAGAACCGGCGCCGCCATCATCCAGGAATAGGTCTGGTAGTTGGTCAGCCAGGCGCCCGGGACCGCTTCGGTCAGGGCGCGCAGCGGGTTGGATGGGCCTTGGACGTCCAGCACGCCGGTCACCGCATAGCCGACGCCGCCGTACGCCACATAGAAGCCGCCGGCCGCGAAAAGGATCAGCGACAGGATGGCGGCGATGCTGCCGTACGTTCTGGCCCGGTCCAGCACCGGTCCCCGCTCGGCCTTGATGCTCAGCCAGGCCGCGCCGTGCACCACCAGCATGGCGACGGAAAGGAGACCCGCCAGCAGGCTGAAGGGGGTGAACAGGCCCAGCAGGGTCCCGTCATAGAAGATGCGCAGTTCGCTTGTCAGGCGGAACGGCGCGCCCAGCAGGACATTGCCCACCGCCACGCCGAACACCAGGGCCGGCACGAAGCCGCTGATGAACAGGCTCCAGTCCCAGAACGCCCGCCACCGGGGCGAGGTCCGCTTGGACCGGTACTTGAACGCCACCGGTCGCAGGATCAGGGCGGACAACACCAGGAACATGGCCAGGTAGAAGCCCGAGAAGCTGACCGCATAGACGAGCGGCCAGGCGGCGAAGATGGCGCCGCCCCCCAGGATGAACCACACCTGGTTGCCCTCCCAGGTCGCGCCCACGGTGTTGATCACCATGCGGCGCTCTTCATCGGTCCGGGCGACGAAGGGCAGCAGCGCCCCCACGCCCAGGTCGAACCCGTCGGTGAGGGCGAAGGCGATCAGCAGCACCCCCAGCAAGCCCCACCACAAGACGCGTAGCGTCGCAAAATCGATCGGCAGATCCATGATCGGATATCCTTTGAAAGACGAGGTCAGGCCACGGTCGGCGCGGGTTCCCGCGCGGCTTCGGCGGGCTGCGGGTCAGGGTCCCCGAACAGGCTGTGTTCGTGGAAAGGCCCCTTCTTGATGGTGTGCAGGATCAGTCCCACCTCCACGACGGCCAGGGCGCCGTAGAACAGGGTGAAGCCGATGATCGTGGTCCACAGCTGCGGAACGCTCAGGCTGGACGCGCCCAGGAAAGTGGGCAGAACCCCCTCGACCGCCCAGGGCTGGCGACCCACTTCCGCGACGATCCACCCCAGTTCGGCGGCGATCCACGGCAGGGGCATGGCCAGCAGGGCCACCCACAGGAACCATCGTGTCTCATGCTTGCGCAGGGTGCACAGGATGAAGGCGGTGGCGAACAGGGCGATCATCAGGAAGCCGATCCCCGCCATGATCCGGAACGTCCAGAACATCAGAGGCACGTTGGGCACGGTGTCCCAGGCGGTGATCATGATCTGCTCCGGCGTGGCGTCACGGGGATCCTCCACATAGCGCCGCAGCATCAGGCCGTAGCCCAGGTCGTTGCGGTGCACCTCGAAGTCCGCACGGGCCTGCACGTCGGTGGTGTCGGCCTTGATCCGCTCAAGGGCGTCATAGGCCAGCACCCCCCGCTCGATGCGGTCCTCGGAAATGGCGACCAGCTCGAAGATGCCGTCGACGGTGCCGTCCAGACTGCGGGTGGCGATAAGCCCCAGAGCCCACGGGATCTGGATCTCGTAGCGGGTCTCGCGGGCAGCCATGTCGGGCAGACCGACGATGCTCAGCCCGGCCGGGGCCTCGTGGGTGTGCCACATGCCCTCGATGGCCGCGAGTTTCATCTTCTGGTTGTCGGTCAGGGCGTAGCCGCTCTCATCGCCCAGCACCACCACCGACAGGGACGCCGCCAGACCGAAGGCCGCGGCCACGGTCATGGACCGCTTGGCGAAGCCCACGTGGCGCCGGCGCAGCAGGTAGAAGGCCGACACGGCCAGCACGAACGCCGCCGCGATCACATAGCCGGCGGAGACCGTGTGGACGAACTTGGCCTGGGCCACCGGATTGAACAGCACGGCCATGAAGTCCGTCACTTCCATCCGCATGGTGTCCGGGTTGAAGGTCGAACCCACCGGGTTCTGCATCCAGCCGTTGGCGATCAGGATCCACAGGGCGGACAAGTTGGTGCCCAGCGCCACCAGGAAGGTGACGAACAGGTGCGTCACCGGCTTCAGCTTGTCCCAGCCGAAGAACATCAGGCCCACGAAGGTGGCTTCGAGGAAGAAGGCCATGAGCCCCTCGATCGCCAGCGGCGCCCCGAAGATGTCCCCGACATAGTGGCTGTAATAGCTCCAGTTCATGCCGAACTGGAACTCCATGGTGATCCCGGTGGCGACGCCGAGCGCGAAGTTGATGCCGAACAGAACGCCCCAGAACCGGGTGATCGTCCGCCAGATCGGCCGGCGGGTCATCACATAGATCGACTCCATGATGACCAGCATGAATGAGAGCCCCAGAGTCAGGGGCACAAAGAGGAAGTGGTAGAGGGCTGTCAGTGCAAACTGCAGCCTGGAGAGGTCGACGACCGCAAGGTCGATCATGGCTGAAGACTCCTGGAATCGGCCCCGACGACCGATGTCTCTCGGCCCTTAGCCGGGTCCGGCCTCCCTCGACTTTGATCCTGATCAAAGTGCGCGCGCGCGGCAGCCTCTAGAGCCGTTTGGTGAGCTTCCGGGACGACATCTGATCATGACCATGACCGCAGAGCGCGACATCGCGCCCGCCGCCTGGCTGAAGGCCACGGCGCGACCCTGGAAGCGAAAGGTCGCGGTCACGACGCTGCTGACCGTCGCCGACGTGGCGCCGGCCATCGGCTTCGCGGGCGGTCTGGCCATGACCGTCGCCCGCTTCAGCGACGGCCTGTCGGCGGCGACGCCCTGGCTCGCCCTGGCGGTGGTCAGCCTGATCGCGCGCGGCTTCGTCAGCCAGGCCATGCTGGCCATGGGCGCGACGATGGCCAGGGACGTGAAGGCCGATGTGCGCGCCCGGCTGCTGGCCGATCTCTTCCAGCGGGGCCGGCGTTCGGCCGACCGCCTGGCCGCGCCGGTCGAGGGGGTGGCGGCGCTGGACGGCTACTACGCTCGCTTCCTGCCGCTGCGCATCGCCGCAGGGGTCTCGCCGCTGATCATCATCGCGGCGGCCGCCATGGCCAGCCCGGTCACTGCGGGCCTTCTGGTTTTCACCCTGTTTCCCTTAATTGTCGGCATGGCCCTGGCCGGATCCGCGGCCGCCGCTGAAAGCCGCCGTCAGTTCTCGGCGCTGGAGCGGCTGTCCGGCCTGTTCATCGACCGCATCCGCGCCCTGCCTGCCGTGCTGGCGTTCGGCGCCGAGGCGCGCGTCACCCAGGAGATCGCCGACGCCTCCCGCGAGCTGGAGACCCGCTCGGCCCGGGTCATGCGGGTGGCCTTCCTGTCCTCGGCGGTGCTGGAGTTCTTCTCCGCCCTGTCGGTGGCGCTGGTGGCGGTCTATTGCGGCTTCAACCTGCTGGGCCTGCTCCCGTTTCCCGTTCCGGAAGCCCTGACCCTGGCGCAGGCCTTCTTCGTCCTCGCCCTGGCCCCGGAGGTCTATCATCCGCTGCGCCGGCTCGCTGCGGCCTATCATGACCGGCAGGCCGCCGAGGCCGCGGTTCCTTCGCTGGTGGTCGAGGCGGCGGTGCCGGAGCGTCAGGTCGACCTGCCGATGACCGCACCCGCCGTCCGGTTCAAGGAGGTGCGCATCGCCTACGGTCCCGGCGCGCCGGTGATCGACCGTTTCACCCTGGATGTGCGCCCCGGCCAGATCGTGGCCCTGACCGGCGCCAGCGGGGTGGGCAAGTCCAGCCTTCTGCATCTGCTGCTCGGCCTCGCACCGCTCACCGGCGGCCAGGTGGAGGTCGGCGGCGCGCCCCTCGGCGAGGCGGGCCATTTCGCCGGCCAGATCGCCTGGGCTGGCCAGAACCCCGTCATCATTCCCGGAACCCTGGCGGACAACATCCGGGTCGCCGACCAGAGCGCCTCCCTCGAACAGGTTTCGACCGCCGCCCGCGCGGCGGGACTCGACCTGTCGCTGGACCGTGTTCTGGACGAGCGTGGCGGCGGTCTGTCGGGCGGCGAACGCCGCAGGCTCGGCATGGCCCGCGCCATGCTCAAGCGCGCACCCCTCATGCTGCTGGATGAACCCACGGCCAATCTGGATTCTGCGAGCGAGACCGCAATGCTGGATGTGATCCGCAAGGCCGCCAGGGGCCGCACCACCCTGATCGCCACCCACTCCACGGCCGTTGCGGCCATGGCCGACCGCGTGGTGCGGCTGTGAGCCGGGCCGTCGAGGGCGCGCGCATCCGCGCCATGATCGCCGGGCAGCGCCGCCTTGAGCGCGGCCGGCTCAGGCTGGCGGCCGCCGGCGGGGCGGCGGTCTCGGTGGCGGCGGTCTGTCTGCTGGGCCTGTCCGGCTGGTTCATCACCGGCGCGGCCCTGGCCGGCGTGGCCGGCATGCTGGCCGCCCAGACCTTCAACTATCTGATGCCCAGCGCGATCATCCGCCTGCTGGCCATCATCCGCACCGGCGCGCGCTATGTGGAGCGGGTGGCGGGTCACGAAGCCGCCCTGCGGGCGCTGGCTCGACTGCGGCCCCAACTGTTCAGCGCCCTGGCCGCCGCCCCGCCGGAACGGGCGCTCGGCCTGTCCTCCGGCGAGGCGTCCGCGCGCCTGATCCAGGACGTGGATGCGGTCCAGACCCTTTTCGTGCGTCTATCCACCCCGTGGGCGCTGGGCGCCGGGGCCATGTCCGCGATCATCCTGACCAGCATGGCGACGCCCACGGCGGGGCTGCTGCTGGCCCTGACCCTCGGTGTCGGCGCCTTCGGATCGGTGATTCTGGCGCGGCGGCTTGCGGATCCTGCCGGGCGCGAGCTGCAGGTGGCGGTCGGCGCGCTCAAGGACCACATCGGCGCCCTCGAGGCCGCCGCGCCCGAGATGAAGGCCTACGGGCTGCAGGACTGGGCCGCCGACAGCGTCGCCTCAGTGGCCGCCCGCCACGACGCCATCCAGACGCGCCTGACCCTGGCGGCGGGATGGATCGCCCTGTGGCAGTCCGGCGTGACCGCCCTGGCGGTCGTACTGGTGGTGCCGGCCACCGTCGGCGCCTCCCTGCCCATGACCGCCCTGGCGGCGCTGGCGGCGGTGATGGGCGTGGAGGCCGCGTCCGGGCTCGCCGGGGCGCTGCATCAGAACGGCGCCGCGGCCCAGGCCATGGCCCGCCTGGACGAGCTGACAACCGAGCCATCCGTCGACCTGCAGGCTGCGGTCCCGTCCCACGGTCTGAGACTGGCGGCCCGCAACATCGATCTGGCGCCGGGCATGCGGCTGGCGTTCACGGGGCCCTCGGGCGCGGGCAAGACCAGCCTGATCGAGCGGCTCGCCGGTCTCCGTCCCGCCCGGCCCGGCGAGTGGTTCCTGGGGGAAACGGACGCCGCGCACATTCGTCCGGAAGGGCGCCGCGCTCTGTTCGCCTACGCCGCCCAGGACGTGCGCCTCATCGACGGCACGGTGCGTCAGAACCTGCTGCTGGCCGGTCCGGCCGATGACGCGGCCCTGTGGCGCGCGCTGGAGGATGCCGCGCTGGCGGACCGCATCCAGACCGACCCGCGCGGCCTCGACGCCCCGGTGGGCGCCGGGGGCGAGTTCCTTTCCGGCGGCGAACGCCGCAGGCTGGGTCTGGCCCGCGCCTATCTCCGGGATGCGCCCTGGCTGCTGCTGGACGAACCGACCGAAGGCCTCGACGCCGCGACCCAGGGGCGCGTGCTCGAAGCGCTGGAGCAACGCCTCGCCCGCACCGGCCAGGGCCTCCTCCTCGTCAGCCACCACCCTGCCCCGCTCAGCCTCTGTCCGGTCACGGTCGAGGTTGGTAAACTGCACGGTCCGCTCCAGACGTCCGACCAAAGCGCCCTGCTGACAGCCTGACGTCACGCTTTCGCGATCGTGAGTTTCGGCTGAGAGGGTCTTTCGGGCGCCATCACAAAATTCTCATGCCCTTTCACGTCGCGGGATTTGACCCCGCCGCCACGGGGGACAAGAGTGCGCCCCCTCGCGACCGGCTCGACTCGAGCGCGGTTCGATCAGTCAGTCGTTCGCCGCCATGGACGCGGCGAACATCGGGGGAGATTGAGACTTGGATAGACGTCAGTTCCTCGCCGCGTGCGGCATCGGAGCGGGGGGCACGCTGCTGCCCGGTTTCGCTGGAAGGGCCATCGCCGCCCAGCAGTTGGTCGAAACCATCGACCTCGCGGTCAAGAAGCGCCTGGCCGACGCCGGTCTGAGCGCGGCGTCAGGGGCGGGCGCCAGCTACTGCGACGTGCGCGTGGGCCGCTACCTGCGCCAGTTCGTGATCACCCGCGAAGCCAACGTCCAGAACATCGTCAACACCGAGTCCACCGGTGTGGGCGTACGGGTGATCGCCGACGGAGCCTGGGGCTTCTCGGCCACCAACGCCATGACGCCGGAAGCCGTGGCCGAGGCCGCCCGCCTGGCCACCGCCATCGCCCGCGCCAACGCCCGCAACCAGACCCAGCCGGTGCAGTTGGCGCCCACGCCGGGCGTGGGCGAGGTCAGCTGGCGCACCCCGATCCAGCGCAACGCCATGGAAGTGCCGATCCAGGAGAAGGTCGACCTGCTGCTGGCGGTGAACAACGCGGCCATGCAGGCGGGCGCCAATTTCGTCAATTCGCAGCTGTTCCTGGTCAACGAGCAGAAATATTTCGCCAGCACCGACGGGTCCTACATCGATCAGGACGTACACCGCATCTGGGCGCCCTTCTCGGTGACCGCCATCGATCAGACCACCGGCAAGTTCCGGTCCCGCGACGGCCTGTCGGCGCCGATGGGCCTCGGCTACGAATATCTGGATGGCCGCGCCGAGGAGAAGATGGTGTCGCCCAACGGGGTGGTCAGCTATCGCAACTCCTACGACATGGTCGAGGACGCCATCGCCGCCGCCCACCAGGCCCGCGAGAAACTGACGGCCAAGTCGGTGGAGCCGGGTCAGTATGACCTCGTGCTGGACCCGAACCATCTGGGCCTGACCATCCACGAGTCCATCGGCCACCCGCTCGAGCTGGACCGGGTGCTGGGCTACGAGGCCAACTATGCGGGCACCAGCTTCGCCACCCTGGACAAGCGCGAAGAGCGCTTCCAGTACGGCAGCGAGATCGTCAACGTCTTCGCCGACAAGACCGAGGCGGGCAGCCTCGGCGCCGTGGGCTATGACGACGAGGGCGTGGCGACCAAGAGCTGGCCGCTGATCCAGAACGGCCGCCTGGTGGATTATCAGGCCACCCGCGATCAGGCCCACATCCTTGGCAAGACCGAGTCCGACGGCTGCTCCTACGCCGACTCCTGGTCCACGGTGCAGTTCCAGCGCATGCCCAACGTCTCGCTGCGCCCGGGCACGACGCCCATGACCGCCGCCGACATGATCGCCAATGTTGAGAACGGCATCTACATCCTGGGCCGCGGCTCGTTCTCCATCGACCAGCAGCGCTACAACGCCCAGTTCGGCGGCACCCTGTTCTTCGAGATCAAGGACGGCCGGATCACCCAGCCGCTGGAGGACGTGGCCTATCAGATCCGCACCCCCGAATTCTGGAACGCTTGTTCGGCCATCTGCGACGAGACCGACTATCGCCTGTTCGGCTCGTTCTTCGACGGCAAGGGACAGCCCAGCCAGGTCTCGGCCGTCAGCCACGGGTCGCCGACGACCCGCTTCGACGGCATCAACGTCATCAACACCGCGCGTTCGCTCGGCTGATCGGATCGGGGAAAGAATACAATGAGCATCATGACCGAATCCGAAGCCCGGACGATCCTGGAGAAGGTGGTCGCCCTGTCGACCGCCGACGAGTGCGTCGCCCAGTTGACCGGCTCCGTCGACGGCAACATCCGCTTCGCCCTGAACAACGTCTCCACCAGCGGCGTGGTGACCAACACCGAGCTGTCGGTGCAGGTGGCCTTCGGCCGCCGCGTGGGAACCACCACCATCAACGAGTTCTCCGACGCCGCGCTTGAACGCGCGGTCCGGCGGGCCGAGGATCTGGCCCGGCTGGCGCCCGAAAACCCCGAGTTCATGCCGGCGGTGGGCCCCCAGACCTATCGCCCCACCGCGACCTGGAGCGACGCCACCGCCGCCGTCACGCCCGAACAGCGGGCCGAGGTGGCGCGGGCCTCCATCGCGCCCTGCCGCGCCGAAAACCTGATCGCCGCCGGCTTCCTGGACGACAGCGCCAGCTTCGTGGCCTTCGCCAACAGCAACGGAGCCTTCGGCTATCAGCGCGCCACCGGCATGGACTACACCTGCACCGTGCGCACCGAGGACGGCACGGGCTCGGGCTGGGTCGGCCGCAACCTGAAGGACATCAGCGGCTTCGATCCGGCCGCCGACATCCAGGTGGCCATGCGCAAGGCCGCGGCGTCCGCCGAGGCGCGCGCCCTTGAGCCGGGCAAGTACACCGTCATCCTGGAGCCCGCCGCAGCGTCCGGGCTGATCACCTTCATGACGCGCTACTTCGATGCGCGTCAGGCCGATGAGGGTCGCAGCTTCCTGTCAAAGGCAGGCGGCGGCAACAAGCTGGGCGAACAGGTCTTCGACCCGCGTGTGAACTTCATCAACGACCCCTGGCACGAGGGCGCCGAGACCCTCCCCTGGGACGGCGACGGCCTGCCGCGCGAGCGTCGGGCGCTGGTCGAGGACGGCCGCATCGCGAACCTCAACTATTCGCGCTACTGGGCCGACCGGCAGGGCCAGCCCGTCGTGGGCCAGCCGGGCAACCTGATCATGCTGGGCGGAACCAAGTCCACCACCGATCTGGTGCGCGAAACCGAGCGCGGCATCCTGGTGACCCGCACCTGGTACATCCGCATGGTGGACCCGCAAACGGTGCTGCTGACCGGCCTGACCCGTGACGGGACCTTCTACATCGAGAACGGCGAGCTCCGTTACCCGGTGAAGAACTTCCGCTTCAACGAGTCGCCGGTGATCATGCTCAACAACATCGACGACCTGGGTCGGCCGGTGCGGGTGGCGGGGAACAACTCGTCCTTCACCGTGATGATCCCGCCGA
This sequence comes from Brevundimonas abyssalis TAR-001, assembly GCF_000466985.1. GTDB lineage: Bacteria > Pseudomonadota > Alphaproteobacteria > Caulobacterales > Caulobacteraceae > Brevundimonas > Brevundimonas abyssalis. Next base: position 2,517 of record NZ_BATC01000052.1, on the reverse strand, counting down.
TGCGCATCCGCGACTTCACCTTCACGTCCCTGTCGGACGCGGTCTGACCGGTGCGCGCGTGTCTCAGGCTTCGATGACGCGCGCGGACTGCCTTCGACTGCTGACCGGCGGCGCGGCCGGGGCCCTTCTGGGCGCCCTGCCCCGCGCCGCCGCGCCCGGCCGGTCTATGATTTCTGGTTCACCCGGCTGCGCTATGACTCCGGCAATTGGGACGTGGACCGGCGCATGCCGTCCAACATCCTGACCTCGCTGGTGGACTACACCAACCTGCGCGTCGATCCGGAAGAGCGCGTGATCAGCCTGGCCGACCCGGCCATGCTGACCGCCCCGTTCTGCTATCTGTCGGGCCACACCCTGGTGGAGTTCAACCAGGCCGAATCCGCCAATTTCGAACGCTATGTGCGCAACGGCGGCTTCGTCTTCGTGGACGACTGCAACCATGACATCGACGGCCTGTTCGCCCGGTCCTTCGAGCGGCAGATGGCCCGCATGTTCGGGGACGACGCGCTGGTGACCCTGCCCAACGATCACCCGATCTACTCGAGCTTCTTCACCTTCGACGGCCCCCCCACGACCAGTTTCGAGCTGAACGGCTGGGGCGACGATCTGGTGCACGACTACCTCAAGGGCATCGTCATCAATGGCCGGGTCGCGGTCCTTTACAGCAACAAGGATTACGGCTGTGAGTGGGACTACGACTGGCGCAACAAGCGCTTCCTCGCCGAGGACAACACCAGATTCGCGGTCAACATCATCATCTACGCCCTGACCGCCTGATTTCATTCGATTTTCCTCCCCGGAGTTCCGATGAGTACGCCAACCGAGTCCGACGTCGCCGCAAGGCTGGAGCAATTGAACCGGCTTCGCGAGGCGATCGGCCAGGCCGTGGTCGGCCAGGACGAGGTGGTCGAGCAACTCCTGATCGGCCTGCTGGCCGGCGGCCACTGCCTGATCGAGGGCGTGCCCGGCCTGGGCAAGACCCTGCTGGTCCGCACCCTGGGCCAGGCGCTCTCGCTGGAATTCCGGCGCGTGCAGTTCACCCCGGACCTGATGCCCAGCGACATCCTCGGCACCGAGGTGCTGGAGGAGGATCACGGCACCGGCCACCGCCATTTCCGCTTCCAGCCCGGGCCGGTGTTCACCAATCTGCTGCTGGCCGATGAACTGAACCGCACCCCGCCCAAGACCCAGGCGGCCCTGCTGGAGGCCATGCAGGAGCAGACTGTCAGCTACGCCGGGGTGACCCACGCCCTGCCCGAGCCGTTCTTCGTGCTGGCGACCCAGAACCCGCTGGAGCAGGCGGGCACTATCCCCTGCCCGAGGCCCAGCTGGACCGCTTCCTGCTCAACATCCGGGTGAACTATCCCACCGAGGCCGAGGAGCGGACGATCCTGGTGCAGACCACGGGCCGGGCCTCGACCGCTGTCCAGCCGGTGATGCACGGCAAGGACATCCTGACGCTTCAGGCCTGGTGCCGGGACGTCCACGTCAGCGACGGTCTGCTGAACTGGATCACCGCCCTGGTGCGCGCCAGCCGCCCGGGGCCGGAGGCGCCCCGGGTGGTGCGCGACTATGTGGCCTGGGGCGCCGGGCCCCGCGCGGGACAGGCGCTGGTTCTGGCGGCCAAGGCCCGGGCCATGCTGCACGGGCGGTTGGCGGCCACCCGCGAGGACGTGGCGGCCCTGGCGGCGCCGGTGATGCGTCACCGCATCCTGCTGTCCTTCGCCGCCGAGGCCGAGCGCAAGAGCCCCGATGACGTCATCGCCGGGCTGCTGGCCGCCCTGCCCGCGCCGGCCGGAGACTAGGGTCCCGTCGTGTCCCCCCTCGCCCTGCCCCCTGACATGCGCAGCCGACTGCGGCGCCTGTCGCTGGTTCCGCGGCGCGCCACCACCCTGACCGGGGCCGGCGCCCACGCCAGCCGCAATCGCGGCGGCGGGCTCGAGTTCGCGCAGTACAGGGCCTACGAACGGGGCGACGACCTGCGGCAGGTGGACTGGAAGCTGTACGCCCGGTCGGACCGCTTCTTCGTCCGCGACGCCGAGCGGGAAAGCCCGCTGGCCCTGTGGATCGTCATCGACGCCAGCGCCTCCATGGCCCAGACCGATGTGGCCCGCCCGGACTGGTCGCGCTTCGACGCCGCGCGCCGCATCGCCGCGGGCCTGATGGAGATCGCCCTGCGCCAGGGCGACCGCTTCGGCGTGGTGGTGGAGGCCGGGGATGGCCCCCTCATCATCGAGCCGGGCGCCGGGCCCCGCCATCGGGATCAGGTCCTGCTGGCGCTCGGCAGGCTCCATGCGGGCGGCGTCGGATCCTGGGCACGCGACATGGCCGCGTTCGGCGGCAAGATGGGCCGCAGCGACCTGATCGTCCTGCTCACCGACGGCTTCGACGAGGGCTGTATTGACGCGGCCGAGCAGCTGGCCCGATCCGGACGCGACCTGTGCCTGATCCAGATCCTGACCGCCGACGAACGCGACTTCCCCTTCGACCACGGCCACCGCTTCCGCGACGTGGAGG